>JBBROA010000072.1:0-22571 GCA_038229875.1 Thermoanaerobaculia bacterium
CCTTCGGTCGGGAGACTTCTCTCGGGGCGAGCTTAACCACCCAGTCGGGCGGAGACGCAGCTATGCCCTTTATGGCCGGATCGGCACACCGTTCGGTCAGTGGCTGAAGTCCCGCTGAAAGTTTTCGACCGCCTCCTGGCTCGGCTCGAGTTGCGCCACGATAGAAAACGGTTTCGGCCCCCGACCATCCGTATCCGCGATCAGCGGAAGAATGGCGTACGCGTTCAAGTTGACCTGCGCCCCCATGATGATCAAAAGGGGATCTGGCGCGTCTTGCACATGAACGTCCATGGCTTCGAAATTGATCGCATACCTGTAGAACTCCGTGACAGCAGCCTGAAAAGAGGTCGGAGTCCTGTGAAACTCAGCCGCGACGCGTTTTAAGAAAGTTCGCGTCTCGTTGCCCCCGTCGTCGATCCCCGCTATGTAGATCCCGTTCACGTTGGCGATTCGCGGAACCTTCAAGTTCTGCTCGTGAAACAACATGTGCTCGACGAGCTCCACCTTCGCGTCGCCTCCCACGGCCTGAACGGTGGTCTTGACACCCGCGAGCTTGCTGTTCGCGCGTTCGATCCTGAGCCGCGTCCCGTGGGGACCCCGGAAAAATGTCACGTGGCGATCGGGCATCCCGCTCGCGAGAACGTCGCCAATGGTGCCGTCGCTCGCATAAAGGTGAAACAGCCGGGGGCGGTCCGGCATCGTCGGGGGCGAATTTTTAGAGGCAGACGTCGCCGCCCGCGCCGTTTGTGCCGAGGCCGCGGAACACACTAGGAGCGACGCGACGGCGATGGAAATCAGCCTCTGTTTAAACTTCAATTCTCTTTCATGCGTTTTCATCACCATGTGCCGTTATTGGCGTTCGGGCAGTTCTCCCAGTCGATTCGGCACTGAACGTAGTTGGCGATCAAGTTGTCTACGGCTTGAACGCGGCACCTCCCTCTGAAGAGGCTTCCGAGCGGGACGTAGTCGAGCCAGTCACACTGGTCAATGTCGTGCCGATACCGCTCAACGGTGTCGGCATAGCATCCTTTGCACCCGTCGATCTGAAAGAGCCCGTAACTGTTTGAAGCAGTAAAAGCCAAGAGAGCGAAGAACAGGCAGCGAAGAAATGACGCGTATTTTGATCTCAAAAAGCGCCTCCCTTTCCAAAAAGAATGCATCCAAGCAGCAGAACAGAGTGCGTACTAGACTGGGGACTATGCCACGGAAAAGCCCCACCCAGGGTTCCAACGGTCCGGCGCGCCCACGATATCGGGTGGTCGTCATCGGAGCGGGGATAGAAGAGTTCGACCTTGCATCGTTGAAAGAAGCGATCCGATCCGGACACGTCAATCTCGAGACGGAAATCGCACCCCCCGGTGCCGACGGATGGAAGCGCGCGCGCGAGCTTCCCGAGCTTGCCCCCTTTCTCCGGGAGCCTCACGAAAAGCCGTCTCGCTCGGACGCCCCGGCAACGTCTCTCGAACCCATGGTCCACAGGGTCGTCGCGGGCCTCACCTATCCGCTGGCGGGCCTCGAGTTCGTGGTGCTCCTCGGCATCGCCGTCCTGATGTCGATTCCGTTCGCCTCCCTGCTGGCCGTTCCGATCGCGACCGTCTACATTCTCGCGATCGTCCGCTCATCCTCCGAGGGACGGACGCGAATGCCTGCGACAGTCGACACGTCGGACATTCCGGGGGTGCTCGTTCTCTGGCTCCGCGCCTCGTTAGTGCTCCTGGTCGCCCTTCTTCCGGTCGTCGCCTGGGTCAGTTACTGGTATTGGACCTCGCCGCGGAAATTCAGCCCCGATTCTGTGCGGCGCCTCGTCCCGACGCTCGCGGCCACCGGCCTCCTGTTCTGGAGCTACTTTCCCGCATGCGCGGCGACGATCGCGGTGTGGGACAGCGTGACCGAAGCTCTGAATCCCGCGGTCATCGGACGGGTGATCCGAACGCTCGGGCGCGACTACTGGATCGCCGCCGCGGTCGGTGGCGCGGCGATCGTCGCGGCCAGGTTCTCCGGCATCGCGTTCGATCGGAGTCTTCCCCCAATCCCGATTCTCTCCGCCCTGCCGCACCGCGTCCTTCTGCTCTGGTCGGAGTTCTACTGCGCGCATCTCGTGGGTTACGCCGTCCACCGGCACATTCGGGAGCTAGGCTGGGATTGATCTGCGATTTTTGAGCCGCGTTCCCGGCACTCCGCCGGCTTAACATGCGGCATGGAACCCCCCCTCGGACGGATTCTTCCGGCGCGTCTGCGGCCGGGGGCCCGTATCGGTGTGGCGGCGATCTCCGGACCTGTCGATGCAAGACGCCTGGCCGCGGGCGTCCACTCCCTCGAAGCGCGCGGGTACGAGGCCGTTCTCGCGGACAATGTCGGCCAGCTCGACCGCTTCCTCGCCGGACCGGACCGGGCGCGGGCCGCCGCGTTTCGAAAGCTCCTGGGGGATCCTTCGATTGATGCGATTTTTTTCGCGCGGGGCGGATATGGCGCCTCGAGGATCCTCCCGTTTCTCGATCCGGCCGAGATCGTCGCCAATCCGAAGATTCATATGGCGGGATCGGACGTGACCGCCCTTCTCGCGTACATCGGGAAGGTGGCCGGCCTGACGACCTTCTATGGGCCGATGGTCGCCGTCGAGATGGCCTCGGGAGAGCCGCTCGACTGGGAGCGCGTGCTGACGGGCGAGACTCCCCCGGAGCACCGCTTCGGTCATGCCGATGCTCTGGCCCCCGGCAGCGGGGAAGGGCCCCTGACCGGCGGGTGCCTGTCGCTCCTGGCGTCGCTCGTCGGCACGCCAGAGGCCGTTTGCGGTCATGGCGCGATTCTGTTCTGGGAAGACACTGGCGAGCCCGTCTATCGGCTCGACCGTCTGTTGACCCAGCTCGAGCGCTCCGGTACCCTGAACGGTCTGCGAGGGATGGTGATCGGATCCGTGGTGCCGGAACGTGAACAGTCGGCGGAAACGGTCCTGGATTACCTCCGGAGCCGGTTCCGCGACGCGCCTTTTCCTGTCGTGACCGGCTTTCCGTCCGGACACCTGGCGGCGCCCCGAACCCTCCCCCTCGGGGTCCGGGTGCGACTGGAAGCCGGCGAGCGCGGAGGCACTCTCGCCTTCTCCGGCCCGGCGGTCGCATGAAGGCGGTGTTCAAGTCTGGGCCGGGGGGCGGGCGCAACCCCTTCGACCGCTATGTCGCGACGCACCCGATGGGCGACATCATCTTTTCCGAGGGCGAGATCGGGACCGAGATGTTCATCATCCAGTCCGGAGTCGTGGAGCTCTTCAAGTCGAGCGGCGGAGAGGTGCGAGTGCTCGGGACACTCGAGAAGGGCGACTTCTTCGGCGAGATGAGCGTGCTCGAAGACCTGCCGCGGACCGCGTCGGCGCGCGCGAAGACGGACGTCGAGGTCGTGCGCATCAACGGCGCCATGTTCGACACGATGCTGAAGAGCAATACCGAGATCGCGATCCGGATGATGCGCAAGCTCTCCGGGCGGCTGCGGGAGGTGACTCTGGAGCTCGAAGAGGCGCTCGGACGGAAAGCCGCGGGCCCGGACGAGCCACGGCCCGCGCCGCGCAAGGTCGCCCCGAGACGGGATCTCTTCCGGCTCGTCTCGCCGGAGGACGGCGGAGAGTTTTTCCTGAACCGCGAAGGCGACACGCTCGTCGGCCGCGCGGATCCCGTAACAGGAATCACGCCGGACGTCGATCTGACCCCGCTCGACACCCAGCGCTCCACGTCGCGCCGGCACGCGAAGATCTACCAGATGGGCGGTGTCTTCTACATCATGGAAGAGATCGGCGTGATGAACGGCACGTTCGTCAACGATAAGCGGCTCGCGACGGGCGCACCCGCGCCGGTGACGCACGGCGACATCCTCAAATTCGGTCTCGTCCCTCTCACGTTCTACAGCGCGGAATCCTGAGGAGCGCCCCCTGACGGGCGGCCCGCTTTCAACTCCCGAGGTCCCTTCGAGAACCCTGAGCCCGTCGGACCCGATCTCGGCGCTCCCCGGACTCGGACCCTCGCGCGCCGCGAAGCTCGCGGAGGCGGGCGTCGCGACGATCGGCGATTTTCTCCTCTCGCTTCCGTTCCGCTACGAGGACCGCGCGCGCTTCGAGACCGTTGCAGGCCTTACCCCCGGACGCGCCGCAACCGTCCGCGTGCGCCTTTCGAGCGTCAAGTCGGTGCGGATGCGGCGGGGCACTCTCCGCATCGAGGCGGCCGCGGACGACGGAACGGGCGCCATTCGCGTGGTCTGGCACAACCGGTATCCCTCCTTCGCGCGCGGTGCCGAGGGCGCGCACGCGGTGCTTTACGGCACGCCATCGATGACCACGGCTGGCGAGCTGCGCATCGAGAATCCCGAAACCGAGTTCTTCGCCGGGGAGGAGAGCGACCCGCTGCATTCGGGGAGGGTCGTGGGCGTCTACTCCCGGACCGGCGGCCTGTCGCCGCGGGTCTGGCGGAGCTTCGCCCGCGCCGCCCTCGATCGGCTCTGCCACCGCTGGCCTGCCGCGAGCGCCTCCGCAGAAGAGCTCGTGCGCGCGCTCGAGGCCGCGCATTTTCCGTCCTCGCTCGAAGAGGCGGCGGCCGCGCGAACTGTCCTAGCGGGCGAAGAGCTGCTCGCGCTGGCCGCCGGTATCGAGCAGAAGCGCGCTCGGCTGCGGGAGCGCTCCGGGCTCGTACTGAAAGCGGACGACGCGCTCCGGGCGAGCGCCCGCTCTTCGCTTCCGTTCAAGCTGACGGGGGCGCAGAAGCGCGCCGTCCGCGAGATTGCCGCCGATCTCGGCTCCGGACGCGCTATGGCCCGACTCCTCCAGGGGGACGTCGGCAGCGGAAAGACGGTCGTGGCGGGCCTCGCGTTTCTGCTCGCCGCCAAAAACGGCGTGCAGGGCGCGTTGATGGCGCCGACGGAGATCCTGGCGGAGCAGCACGCCGAGAGCCTCGCCCGATGGATGGAACGGGCGGGGGTCCGCCTGGGTCTCCTGACCGGACGCGTCCGCGGACGAGAGCGGCGTGAACTTCTCGCCGCGCTCGATCGCGGGGACGTGGACGTGCTGATCGGCACGCACGCGCTCGTCGAGGCTCCGGTCAAGTTCCGGAAGCTCGGCCTCGTGGTCGTCGACGAGCAGCACCGGTTCGGCGTCGCCCACCGCGCGAGGCTCTTCCGGAAGGGTGAAAGCCCGCACGTCCTCGTGATGACCGCGACGCCGATTCCACGCTCGCTCGCGTGGGCTATCTACGGGGAGCTCGACCTGTCGGTGCTCGACGAGAAGCCGCCGGGCCGCACACCAGTGGCGACCCGCGTGCGCGAGGCATCCGCCCGAGATCGCATTTACCAGTTCGCCGCCGATCGGGTCCGGGCCAGTGAGCGCGTCTACGTCGTGGTTCCGGCGATCGAAGAGGGGGAGCGCGAGATCGCGGCGACGTCCGAGACGGCGGAGAGGATCGCCCGGGCCGTCCCCGGCACGGCCATCGGCATCCTCCACGGCCGCCTTCCCCCCGAAGAACGCTCGCGCGTCCTCGCGGATTTTGCGGCCGGCAGGGTCGGAATCCTCGTCGCGACGACGGTGGTCGAGGTCGGCGTCGACGTTCCCGAGGCGACGTTCATGGTGATCGAGAACGCGGAGGCTTTCGGGCTCGCCCAGCTGCACCAGCTCCGCGGGCGCGTGGGCCGCAGCTCGCGACCCTCCTGGTGCGCCCTCGTCGTCGGCGAACACGCGTCGGAGGAAGCGCGGTCGCGGCTCGCGATTCTCGAGGAGACGTCCGACGGATTCGAGATCGCCGAGCGCGACCTCCTCGCGCGCGGCCCGGGGGATCTCCTCGGGGTCCGTCAGTCGGGACTCCCCGAGCTCAGGGTCGCGGACCCGCTTGCGGACCTGCCGCGCCTCGGACAGGCGCGGGAGGAGGCGCGGCGGCGCTTCGAAGCGGGCGAGCGAATCATGAGCGCTCTGTTTCCAGCGGCCGCGCCGCGTGCCGACAGCTCGTCTGAGTCGGCGGCCGGCGAGAAGCCGGAGGGCGCCGCCCCCAAATCCGAAAAGGCCGCGCGCGTGGTAAAACGGCCGCGCACCAGAACCCCTGCAAGGAGGAGCTCTTGAAAGTTCTCGTCACGGGCGGGACGGGATTCGTGGGAACCCATCTCGTCAACGCCCTCGCCCGCCGCGGCCATTCGGTGGCCGTGCTTGCGCGCGACGCGGGAGCGACCCGGAACCGGTACAACCGCCCGGTCGAGACCGTCGCGGGCAACGTGCTCGACCCCGCGTCCCTTGCCAAGGCCGTGAGTGGCCGCGACGCCGTCATCCACTTGGTCGGGATCATCCACGAGTCCGGAGACCAGACGTTCGATCGCATGCACCGCGAAGCCGTCGAGAATGTGACGGGCGCGATGGCCGCCGTCGGCGTGCGGAGGCTCCTCCACATGAGCGCGATGGGCGCCGCCGAGGACGCCCCTTCGGAGTACAGCCGCTCGAAAGAGGCGGGGGAGCGCGTCGTCAAGGCGTCGTCCCTCGACGCAACGATCTTCCGCCCTTCGATCGTGTTCGGCCCGGGCGACGGCTTCGTTTCGCTCCTCGCGCCGATCGTCCGCTGGAATCCGCTTTTCGTTCCGGTGATCGGAAACGGGCAGACTCGTTTCATGCCGGTTTCGGTCTACGACGTCGCGCGCGTCTTCGGGGACGCCCTGGAGAAGCTGGAAACGATCGGCCGCACCTACGAGGTCGGCGGACCTCAGACGCTCACGCTGGACGAGGTGTACCGCGAGATCGCGACCGCAGTCGGCAAGCGCCGGAAGCGGATCGTGCATCTGCCCGTCTGGTGGGGACGGTTTCTCGCGGCGCGCTTCGAAAGCGCGGCCCGGAGGGGATGGCTCGACGCGCCGCCGCTCACGCGCGACCAGCTGTTGAGCCTCACCCGGGACAACGTGGCGGACATCTCCGAGACGCTGTCGACGTTCGGCGGCCCGTGGCGGGAGCTGAAACCCGGCCTCCGCGAATACGTCTACGGATCGATGAAGCACGACCCCCGCGCCGGGTTCGGCGAAGAGGTCGCGCTGGAACCGGTGAAGGTGATGAGGATCCGGTGAGAGGAGGGAGAACCCACCTCTCACCCTCTCACCCCCTCACCTCATTTCGGTTCGTCCTTCTCCTTCGAGAGCCGATATCCACCCTTCACCGCGTCGCCTTCGCTCATGTACCGGCCGCGCTTCGTTCGGCCGTACCATTTATCCCCTTCGCGGTGAAACACCTTCGTCTCGAGGTTGACCCAGACCATTCCGGGAGACGGAGGCGCCTGGTAGGGAGCGGAGGACGCGGCGGGGGCTGCCCGGTTGCCCGCGGAGGAGCGCGTTGCCGCTGCGGAGCCGGCGGCCGGCGCAGAGGAGGACGACGCGGAAGTAGAGCCACGGACGGTGACGAGCGGCGAGATTTTCGAAATTGTCGCGGCGGAAACTCCGGCGCGGCCGAGGTCGCCGACCGAGGAGTAGGGCCTTCCCGCGATGATCTTCTTCGCCGTCGCCGGGCCGACCTCGGGAAGCGCTTCGAGATCCTTCTGGCTCGCGCTGTTCAGATCGACCGGACCGGCCGCACTCCCGGCGGGAGCCGCGCCCGTGCTCCTCGCGGAAGACGACCCCGGCGCCGACGCTGCGGACGACCCGGAGCCGGACCGCCCGGAAGAAGCGTCGGCAGGACGCGAGGAGGAGACTGTCACGAGGGGCGAGATCTTCCGGATCGTCGCCTCGGATACTCCCGCCCTTGAGAGGTCGGCGACCGACGTGTAGGGCCGCCCCGCGATGATCTTCTTCGCTGTAGCGGCGCCCACGGCCGGCAACGCCTCGAAGTCCTTCTGCGATGCGCTGTTCAAGTCCACCGATCCCTGCGAGGAAGAGGCACCCGTTCCCCCCGCACGCGCGGGCTCGGGGCGAGTCCGGCTCTCGGAGGCCGCGGCCGGGGCCGGGGCGGAAGCCGCCGACTTCGACCTGGCACCGCTGACCGTCACCATTCCTGAAATCTTCTGAATCGTGGCGGCGGACACGCCCGCCTTCGAAAGGTCCGCGACGCTCGAATATGGCCGGCCCGCGATGATCTTTTTCGCGGTCGCGGCGCCCACGCCCGGGAGGGCCTCGAGCTCGCTGCTCGACGCGGAATTCAAGTCCACCCTGGCGCCTGAGCGGGCCTGCGCCGAGGCAGTTCCCACGGCAACACAGGCCAGAGCCAGGAATGCTGCAGCCAATCGTTTGAGTCGGTTCATGGAAAGCTCCTCTTTTTCGTCATTGCCAATCGGATTCGTCCGCGAAGAAGAATGCAAGAACCTTACCCCGTTGACGGGACCGGCGACACCTGCAATCACGACCTGCGGGCCTCCTCACACGAGCGAGAGGTGGCGCGCCATCGCGAATGCGGCGGATACGCTCGCCCCGAGAGGAGTCTCCCGACCAGAGGGAGGGAGGAGCCTCTCGGGGCGGGAGCCGCAGCGAACGGAGGGACGAGGCGGGCGGTGGAGGCCGCATCCGGCCGACCCGCCCGCCGGTGCCTTCGCCCGCAGGCGAAGGCACGTCCCGGAGTGAGCGGAGGCGACGTCTTTAGTGCGCTTCCGCCCCGCGCCGGATCCGGATCGAGCCTGACGATGTCCGCACGGTGACGCGCGGCCCGCCTCCGTTCAAAGTGGCCTTCGCCTGCTGCGATCCAGACCGCCGCGTCACGGTAATCTCCGGAAAATCCGACCGGATGGCGGTCTCGTCGAGGTCGGCGTCCGACGCCGTGAGATCGATCTCGCCACGGAAATTCGACGGTAGGGTGAGCGTGACGTCTCCGCCAGCGTTCCGGATCGTGACACCTCCCCTGGCGTCGCGAGACGTGAGGCCGACCCGAACTTCACCTCCGCTGGTCTCGACGCGGACACTGCCGCCGACGGCCGGCAAGACCACGTCTCCGCCGCCCGTCTTGACGTCGGCCGATCCCACGATTCGGTCGATGCGCACGTCGCCCCCGGACGTGTCGGCCGATACCGATCCGGCGACCGAGCCGGCGCGAATGTCGCCGGCGAGCGTCTGCGCCTTCAGATCTCCCGCGACCGGCCCGATCTGGATGTCTCCGCCGTAGGTCTTCAGGTCCGCCGATGAGCCCGCTCCCGCGATGTGGATCTCGCCGGAATGGGTGAGGATGTTCACCTTTCCGGCGACCCGTCCCACGCGGTACGTACCGGCGCCTGCCGTCGCGAGAAAGTCGCCGGCGACGTCGCCCCGGACGACCGCCTCGTCTTCCGGATGCTCGACCTCGCCGTTCGACTCCTGCGCGACGTGCGGCGGGCGCGGGGGACGCGGAGCGCGCACCCTCATCTCGCCGGTCCGGACGTTTATTTTCGGGATCGTCACGACTACTTTCGGGATCGTCACGACGAACGAGCGCCGCTCGACGAGCGGCCTCGCATCCGCTTCGCGGGTGTTCGCCGCCAGGATGGCGATCCGGCCGGTCAGGGTGGAGACGTGCACGCGCGCGCCGCCTTTGCCCGTGGAGCCGTTGTACTCCCCGCCCGGCATCAGAAACTTCATCCGGGTGGTCTCGCGCTCCACGTCGCGGAGCGACTCGCGTATCTGCACGTCCATGTCCTTCATCGATTCCTCGAGCTCCCGCTGAAGCTCCTGCACGTCGACGACCGTGTCGTCGCCCTTTCTCTCGACCACGACGCGGTGATGAGAGCGCTCGCGCTCCGTCCGCGCCCGGCGTTCGGCCCTGTCCGAATCGTTCGTAGCGGGCGGTTCCGGAACCCCCGACGCCTTCGAAGGCGTGAAAGGGAAGGTCGAGACGATCGACCCGTTCATCGCAGTCGCGGAGAGGTCGAACCGCGCGTCCTTCGGCAGCGTCAGCAGGACCGCGCCCGAGACCGTCTTCAAATCGAGGACCGCGCCCTGGGGAGCGGCGGCCGCGGACACGTCGATCTTTCCGTTGACGGTCTGCGCGCGCACGCCGCGCCGTGATCCGCGCACCGTGACGTTCCCGTTCACCGTCTGGGCGTCGAGCTCGCCGTCGAGGTCCTCGATCCGCACTTCGCCATTCACCGTGTGAAGAATCGCCACCACGCCGGGAGGGACGACGACCTCGTACTGCATGGTGATGCGGCAGTCGCGGCAGCGGGACGCGGTGCGCCACGAGCCGGGGCGGGAGGACCGGGAGGGCCACGAGGTTTCCTCTCCCATTTCGGGCCACCGGGATTCGAGCCGCAGCTCCTCGCCGTCGCGCAGCTGGACGGTGCGCGTGCGCGAGAGAATCTCCTCGGCGCGGGCCTTCGACGACGCGGTCACGCTCGTCTGGCAGACCGCGGAGAATTCCCGGCCAGGCCTCGCGACGACGTCTCCCGACACGTTTAAGACGCGCAGCGTGGACCGCGCGGGAAGAGTCGCGTTGAACCGCTCGGTCTTGCGCGCGACGTTTGCGTCATCCGCCCGGAGGAGAGACGCCGCGAGCATCAGAAGCAGGCCGATCGCGAAAACGATCCAGAGACCCGGCCTGTCGGACTCGGTCCGCCGGATGTGAGAAGGCGAAGCGCGCCGCAAGGTGCTGTTCATCGCTTTCCAGGACGCGGGAAAGACCAGGGAGTTACGCATTCTCAGAATTCAATGCCTTTCAGAGCCGACGCCGCGCGCGCGCGGACGAACCCGTTTTCGGCGGGATCGAATGCCTTCTCGCGAAGCGACTCGATGGTCTTGCGATCGGGAGAATCCTTCGCGGCCGCGGCGAGAGCCTCGACCGCGACGAGCCTCACGCCCGGGTGCCGGTCCGTGCGGAGCGCCTCCAGAAACGCGGCGCGGATCTCCGGCGTCATGCGGAATCCCGCGAGCGCGTCGGCAGCTTTCTTCCGGACACCCGGGTTCTGGTCCTTCTTCAACGTGTTCGTCAAAGCGAGCACGATGTCGGGTGACGCCGGAGACACCTTGACGCCGTAGTTCGCCGACACGAGGTCGATCGCGCGCGACTTCTCGCCGGCCGTCTGTGCCACGCGCGAAACGAGGAACGCGATCAGGCGCGCCATTTGAGGATCATCGGGACGGCCGAGGACGGTCTCGCGAGACGTGACGTCGAAGCTGACTCCAATGCGCCCCTGCGCATCCGCCGGCCGGTACGCCACGTTGGCGAGCGCGCCGGCCTTCTCGAGGCTCGCGGGGACCGCCGCGGATGCGGCGGCGCGGGAGGGCGCGATGGACGAGGAAGGAGAGAGCTGCCGCGAGGCGCCGTAACCGGTGATTGCGGCGACCAGCACGGCCGCGGCCTCGAGCAGCGGGCGCGTCCAGCGGCGGCCGCGGCGCGGGGTAAACGCGCGGATGCGAGACCGGAGCATCTCGTCTTCCAGGAGTGCGACGGTCCGCCGCCGAAACTCAGGCGTCACCGGCAGGTCGGGATCGTCACCGAGCAGCGCCCACGCGTGCTCCAGAGCCTCGAGCTCCGCGCGGCAGGCCGAGCAGCCTTCCGCGTGCGCCGCGACCTCCTCCCGGATGGGACCCGGGGCGTCGGACAGCTTGCCGTCCAGGGCAAGTTCGGTCAGTTCGCGGCATTCCATGTCGTTTCTCCTTCCTGGAAGCGGGCCTTCAGAGTCTCGACGGCCCGGAAGATGCGGGTTTTCACTGCCCCGACGGAGATGCCGAGCACGCCGGCGATCTCGGAATAGGGCAGGCCGTGGTAGCGGGCGAGCACGAGCGCTTCCCGCTGTTCGTCGGACAGAGAGTTCAGGGCCTCCCGAACGGCCTCTCGGCGTTCATGGCTCAGCAGGCGGGCCTCGATCCCCTCGCCCTTCGACGTCTGCTCGGGGACAGCCTCCAGAGGGACCACGTTGGCGCGGCGGTCGCGCCGCCGCCGGTCCCGGCAGGCGTTGGCCGCGATCGCGAAGAGCCAGGAGGAGACCTCCGCCCGCCCGTCGTACTGATGCGCCCTCGTGATCACCTTGACGAAAACCTCCTGAGTGACTTCCTCCGCCATCGCGCGGTCGGAGAGCAGCCGATCGGCAAAGCGGAGCAGGACGGCGGAATACCGCTCGAAGAGCTCGCCCGCTCCGTCCTGGTCGCCCAGCCGGATGCGCTCGATCAGCTTGCGATCGTCCGTCCCCGCGGTTTTTTCCATCAAGACCGGTCCGGCACGGCAACAGGGGAGACGGCGGGAAAGGCGAAAGGTTTCGCCGGGCCCTCCGCCCTGACCCTGACCCCAACGACACAGTGGACGGTGGACATCCGAACTTCGCCTTCCGCCGTATGATGTACGAAAGTTTTCCGCCCCGGCCGATTCGACGTCCGGCGGCTGCCCTCAGGAGGCCTGATGAGCTCCCTTCCTTCTCCACAAGAGACCCGCTCCGCCGCCCTCGACCGCGCCCGCAAGCGCATGGGTCCGCTGTTCCAGGCCAACCAGGTCCTCGGCCGGCGCAACGCGATCGGGTGCGTGGCGCTCGAGATCACCCAGCGGTGCAACCTGGACTGCACCCTCTGTTACCTGTCCGAGAATTCGGAGCGCGTGAAGGACATACCGATTCAGGAAGTCCTGCGGCGCATCGACCGGATCCACGAGCAGTACGGGGCGCCGACCGCGGTCCAGATCACCGGCGGCGACCCGACGCTTCGAAAGCGCGAAGAGCTCGTCGAGATCGTGCGGTACACGCGGGAAAAGGGTCTTCTGCCGACGCTCATGACCAACGGCATCAAGGCGACGCGGGACATGCTCGAGGAGCTCGCCGCGGCCGGATTGAACGACGTCGCGTTCCACGTGGACGTCACGCAGGAGCGCAAGGGCTACCGGACGGAAGCGGACCTCGACCCGATCCGGGAGGAGTACATTGAGCGCGCTCGGGGCATTCCGATCGCGGTGATCTTCAACACCACCGTCTGCCGCGAGAACTTCGACGAGATCCCGGACATGGTGCGGTTCTTCCGGAAACACGCGGACGTGGTCGGCATGGCGTCCTTCCAGCTGCAGGCGGACACCGGCCGCGGCGTCCTGCGGGAGCGCGACCGCGTCATCTCGCTCCAGACGGTCCGAGAGCAGATCGTGGCGGGAGCGGGGATCCCGATCTCGTGGGACACGATCCTGATCGGCCACCCCGGCTGCCACCGGATCGGGATCACGCTCGAAGCGAACGGGAACCTCCACGACTTGAACGACGACCCGCAGTTCTTCAACCGGTTCCTGACGGACTTCCAGCACGTCATGCTCGACCGCCGCGAGCCGCGTCGCGCGGTGTCGGCGCTGATGGCGGAAGTCCGGCGACAGCCCGGGTTCGCCTGGCAGGCGCTGCGCTTTGCGGGACGCAAGCTCTGGAACATGCGGCAGGATCTCCTCGCTTCGCGCGGACGAGTCCACAAGCTGTCGTTCTTCGTGCAGAACTTCATGGACGCGACGGCGCTCGAACCCGAGCGTATCCACGCCTGCTCCTTCATGGTCATGACCGCGAACGGCCCCGTCTCGATGTGCGCGCACAACGCGAAGCGCGACGAGTTCATCCTGAAACCGCTCTCCGTCGTCACCGAAGCGGGCGAGGGCATCTGGAACCCATTGTCCGGAGCGACTCTGCCGGTTCTGCCGGGGCGTCCGCTCGGGGGAAAACAGCTCGCATGAAACGAACCGCCGCCTTCCTCCCGCTCCTTCTCGTTTTCGCCGCCTCGTGCGCCGTCAACGTTCCCGCGCCGAAGAGCGCATCCTCGGCGCCCGCCGCGGCGGCGACCGTCGCCGACGCCGACCGCATCTGGGCGCGCGTCCTCTCGAAGTCCGTGGACGACACGGGGCGCATCGACTTTGCGGGCGTCGCGAATGACCGCGGAGATCTGGACGCTTACGTCGCCTGGATCGGGCGCGTGAGCCCGGCGAACACGCCGGCGTCCTTTCCCACGAAGGAGTCGAAGCTCGCGTACTACCTGAACGCCTACAACGCGCTCGCGCTGTACAACGTGCTCGAGTCCGGCCAGCCGAAGGACTTGAACGCGGTTAAGGTCCGGTTCTTCTACCGGAACAAGCTCGCGATCGGCGGCGAAAAGATGTCTCTGTATGACCTCGAGAACAAGATCGTCCGCCCGATGGGAGACCCCCGTGTGCATTTCGCGCTGAACTGCATGGTCCGAGCCTGTCCGCGCCTTCCGCGGGAGCCGTTCCGAGCCGACCAGCTCGACATGGAGCTCGAGGCGACCGCGCAATACTTCTTCAATGAGAATCGAAACGTCCAGGTGCAGCCCGAGAAGCAGACGGTCCGCTTCTCGCAGATCCTGCAGTTCTACACGGAAGACTTCCTGAAAAAGTCGCCGTCGCTCGTCGCGTATGCGAACAAGTACCGCGAAGCGAAGATCCCCGATGGCTCGAAGGTCGAGTTCATCCCCTACGACTGGACACTGAACCAGCGGTGAGGGGAGGAGCAGCAGACGAGGGGGCCGGGAGCCGAGGGGCCAACGGGAGCGAGACGGACACTGATCGCGAGCGGAGCGGCAAAAGGGAGCGAGACGGCCGCGATACTCCGCGGTCCACTGGAGCGGGAGTCGGGAAACGAAGGACCCGTAACTTTCTCCGAGCGCTCGTCGCCCTCATCCTGTTCACGACCGCGGTCGGGAAGTTCCTCGACGTGCCGGGATTTGCCCGGGTGCTCGGCACCTACCGGGCTTTCCCCGACGCCGTGCTTCTGCCGCTCGCGGCTCTCATCCCCGCGGCGGAGCTCGCGCTGGCGGTCTGGCTGGTCGTCGGCCGGCGGCCTTTTTTGGCCGCGGTCACCGCGCTCGCCATGCACCTCGCGTATGCCGCGTGGTCGGCATCGGCGATCCTGCGCGGGCTCCAGCTCGCCAACTGCGGATGCTTCGGTGTCTTTCTCCCGAGACGTCTCGGGTGGTCGACCGTGGTGGAAGACCTGGTCCTCTCTGCCCTGTGCGGCGCCCTCGTGCTGTTGACGCCCCGCTCGCGATCCATGGAGCCCTCATGACTTCATTTCTGCCGAGCTCGGCCATCGTCGCCTTTCTCTTGAGCGTCGTGGCGGTTCCCCCGGAAGCCGACTTCGCTCCCTGGTTCACGTCACGGGGGATCGAAGTCCGGATCGCCCGGACATCTACCGGCACTCCATGGCTTCGAGGGCGGGGGGAGATTCCGGCTCCCGCCGCGAAGGTGGCCGAGATGCTGTCGGACTTCACCCATTACCGCGAGCTCTTCTCCCCAGCCGTCAGAAAAGCAGACGTCCTCGATTCGGAGGCCGGCTCCGCGCGGATTCACTTCGTGTGGCCGTACCCGTTTCCCTATACGAACCGAGACGCGGTGGTCCGTTACCAGGTGGACGAACGGGAGGGAGGCGTTTACCGGCTCTCCTGGAGGTCGGATTCCCGGCCGGGCGACAAGCGGGAAGGGACTGCGATCGAGCGGGTGGCGGGGGACACGCGGATCGAGCCCGCGGGCCCCGACTCCTGCCGCGTGACCTACACGTACCTCGGGGATCTGGGGGGGAAGTTCCCCGCCTGGGCCCAGGAGAAGGCGTGGCGCGAGGAGCCGGTCCAGTACTTCCGCGCGATCCGGCGAAAGCTCGGCCTGCCGGACCTCCCGAAAGAGGAAAAAGGCGCGCGGGGCCGTTCGTAAAGAACGCCACCTCGACCCGCGCGGCGCCGGGCCGCGTGATAGTTTTCCCTCGCTTCACTCCTCCGACATGTGTCCCGGGTCGCTCTCCGGCGCCTGCCCACCGTGCCTCCAGGGAAACCAGTGGATGTGACGGCAACCACCACGTTGCCCTCGCGAAAAAGGAAGACCATATTTTGAAAAATCTCACTCGGACCCTTCTGGCTGCCTCCTTCCTGACGTGGCTCGTCGTCTTTCCTGCGCTTTCGATGGACCTGGTGCGGCAGAAGGCGGGAGTGGACGCCGCCGTCGCTCAATTCGGCGTCACCGGCCGCGGCGTGATCGTCGCTCTCCTGGACCGCGGGATCGACTGGAAGAACGCGGACTTCCGAAACGCAGATGGGACGACCCGCATCGCATACATCTTCGACCTGACCGACGACACGGGCGCCACCGCCTCGGGGAACACGTACGGGATGGGAACCGTCTACACGCGCCAGCAAATCAACCAGGCGCTGACGAATGGGACCTCGCTCGCCACCCGGGATGCCGTCGGCCACGGCACGACGACGTCCGGGATCGCGGCCGGCAACGGGCGGGGCCTCGCCGGCGGCAAGTACCGGGGCGTGGCGACGGAAGCCACGATCATCGCCGTGAAGGTCACCGCGGACGGCGTTCCCGCGCACGACGGCGAGCCGGAGGAGGCTGCGTTCTACCAGCCCGCGCGGATACCGGTCGCGATCAACTTCGTCCGCGACAAGGCGCGCGAGCTCGGGCAACCGGCGGTGATGCTCTTGAACCTCGGATCCCAGGGAGGCCCGACGGACGGAACGAGCGACCTCGCGCGAAAAGTCGACGCCACGGTAGGCCCCGGCATTCCGGGGCTCGTTTTCGTGAGCGGACCCGGGGATGACGGCGGCGTCGACAACCGCGCGGGCGGCACGGTCCCCGCGGGCGGCTCCGTGGCGATCCAGATTCAGAAAGGCAACGGGACGGCGCCGCTGGCCTTCGACGCCTGGTATCCCGATGCAGACCGTTTCAACGTGACCATCCAGGGACCGGTGGGGACTTTCGGACCCTATGTGTCGCCGGCCACAAACTCCGCTTTGAATCAGCAGACGACGACGGACTTTTTCTACGACCACCGGGGCTCGGGGGTCACCGCCTGGGGCGCGCAAACCGGGAAGCGCCAGATCTTCATCCGGTTGACCGGCGCTGCCGGGACCTACACGGTGACGTTGACGGGCGCGACGGTCACGTCAGGACGTTTCCACGCCGTCTTGAACCCCGCGACGATCCATGCGCCCTACAACACGAACAAGTTTCTGACGAACGTCGAGGCGGGCAGCATCTGGGACGTCGCCACCGCGCGCAACGCGATCTCTCCGAACGCATACGTGAACAAGACCACCTGGACGGACATCGACGGAGTCGCGAGAAGCCTGAACGGAGAAGGCAATCCCGGCGAGATCTGGAAGGGGAGCAGCATCGGCCCGACCTTCGACGGGCGTCTCGGGATCGACGTCAGCGCACCCGGTTCGAACCTCGTGACCACGTACAACCCGAAATCGTATTTCGCGACGTTCCGCGGGAACCTGATCCGCGACGGAAACGGGCTCTACGGAGTCACGGGCGCGGTCAGCGCCGCGGCCCCGGCGGTGACCGGAATCATCGCCCTGATGCTCCAGGCGAATCCGTCTCTCGACGCCGCGCAGGTCAAACAGATTCTCCAGCAGACCGCCAAGTCCGACGCGTTCACGGGAACCGTCCCGAACACCACGTGGGGGTACGGAAAGGTCGACGCTCTCGGCGCGGTCTCCCGCGCGGCGACCCTGCCGTGCACGGCGAGCCCGACCGCTCTCTGTCTGACGGGGGGGCGGTTCCGGGTGCAGGCCTCCTGGAGTGTTCCGTCGCAGGGAACGAGCGGCGCCGCGACCGCCGTGGCGGTCACCGGCGACACGGGTTACTTTTGGTTCTTCTCGAGCAATAACATCGAGCTCGTCATCAAGGTGCTGGACGGCAGGGTGCTCAACAACAAGTTCTGGGTCTTTTACGGCGCGCTCTCGGACGTCCAGTACACGATCACCGTGACCGACACTGTGGCGGGGACGATCAAGTCCTACGTCAACCCGAACGGCAATCTCGCGAGCGTGGCGGACACCGCCGCGTTCGCCGGCGCCACCGCGAGTCCCGCCTCCGCCCGTCTCGCGCCGGCGGCGCCTTCCGACGAGGCATCGGAAAAGACGGGTCCCTCTCTGGATCCTTTCGTGGAAAACGAGCTCGCGACAACCCTGCGCCTGCGCGCCGAGTCGCCGGGAGCCCTCGCGGCCTGTGCCGGGAACGCCCAGACCCTCTGCCTGAACGCGAGCCGCTTCACCGTCCAGGTCCGCTGGGAGGTGCCTTCGCAGGGCACGAGCGGGCAGGGGACGGCGGTTACGCTCACGGGCGACACTGGCTACTTCTGGTTCTTCTCCTCGAACAACGTGGAGCTCGTCATCAAGGTCGTCGACGGGCGCGCGTTCAACAACAAGTTCTGGGTTTTCTACGGCGCCCTTTCCGACGTCCAGTACACGATCACCGTGACCGACACCCAGACCGGGCAGGTCAAGACGTATTCGAACCCTTCGGGGCAGCTCGCGAGCGTGGCGGACACGGCGGCGTTCTGATTCAGGATCCCGGCTGACGGCGGAGGGAAGCCGGGCGGCGAAGCCCGTTCCGGGTTCCCGTTCAGATCCGCCGTTCCCGGCTTATAGTCGTCCGCTTGGATTCCATCTCATTCAAAGTCGTCGACTTCGCGATCCAGCTCGCCGTCATCCTCTTCGCCATCTCCTTCCACGAGTCGGCGCACGCGTGGTCGGCCCTGCGGTTCGGGGACACCACGGCGAAGGATCTCGGCCGTATCAGCCTGAACCCCATGCGGCACATCGACCCCATCGGGAGCATCGTCCTTCCGATTCTTCTCTACTTCACCTCCGGGCTGATCTTCGGTTACGCGAAGCCGACTCCGGTCCGGCTCGATCGCACGAAGAACCCCCGGCTCGCCGACCTCTGCGTCTCGGCGGCGGGGCCTCTTTCGAACATCCTCCTCGCCGCCGTAGGGCTTGCGGTCCTGGTCGGATTCAAATCGATCTTTCCGCAGTCCCTGCCGGACCTCTTCGAGGCGCTGCGCGGCCACCGCTTCGTGGGGGGCGCGATCGCGCCGCTGACGTATCTCCTGTTCCAGTTTGTGATCGTGAACATCAGCCTCGGCATCTTCAACCTGATTCCGATCCCGCCGCTCGACGGCAGCTGGGTGCTCGCCGCCATTCTCGGGCCGTCCACGCGGCACTTCTTCGAGACCCTCGGCCGGTTCGGGTTCCTCATCCTGATTCTGTTGTCCTCCACGGGCATGCTCGGGCGGATCATGAGCCCGATACTCCGAGTCTTCTTCGTCGTCATCGGGCGGGTCCTCCAGTGAACGAGGAGGCCGCTCGCGAGTCGCTGCCGCCCGTCGCGATCCCCGCGTTCTCCGGACCGCTCGACCTTCTCCTCCACCTGATCCGGGTGAACGAAGTCTCGATCACCGATATCCCGATCTTCGAAATCACCGAGCAGTACACGGCGTACCTGGACGCGATGCGCGAGCTCGACCTCGACGTGGCGTCGGACTACATCGCGCTCGCGGCGGAGCTCATCTATGTCAAGTCGCGCATGCTCCTGCCGCGGGCGCCGGGCGAGCCCGAGGAAGACCCGCGGCAGGACCTCGCGCGCCGGCTTCTCGAGTACGAGCGCTACAAGGAAGCCGCGGAGTCGTTCCACGAGATCGACGCCCTCCGCGCCGGGCTGTGGTCCAGGCCACAGACGGAGATCCCCCGATCTCCCGAGGGCGAGACGCTGGAGGTGTCTCTCTTCGACCTGATCGACACGTTCCGCAAGGTGACGGACCGGTACCGGCTGGCGCATCCGCCCGCGCTCGAGATCCACCACCTGCGGTTTTCCGTCGGCGAGAAGATGGCGGAGCTCGTCGACCGCCTCGAGGGATCCGGGGTGATGCCTCTTCTCGAGTTTCTCGGAACGATGCGATACCGCGCCGAAGCCGTCACGTCGTTTCTGGCGTGCCTCGAGCTGATTCGCCTCGGGGTCGTGCGCGTCTTCCAGGCCGCGCCGTTTGCGGAAATCCACGTGTCGCGCACCGACGCGGCTTTTTCGGCGGAGCAGGTGCGGGATACTTACCGGTGAGAAAACCATGAACTCCACCGCGTCCGAGGAGACGCCCCCCGCCGAGGCGCCGGAGGCGACACCGGAGGACGTCCAGGCCCGGAACGGGGCTTCGGCTGCCGGGTTTGCGGCGCCCGAAAACGTTACCGCGGCGGCCGCCGAGCCTCCCGCCGTCGAAAAGCCGCGGGAGACCCGCGCCGAAAAGATCCGCGATGCCGCGGAAGCGGTGCTCTTCTCTTCGCCGCGTCCCGTGTCCGAACGCGACCTCGCAAACGTTCTCGAGGCCACGGTCGAAGCCGTCCGCGAGGCGCTCGCATCGCTTTCGGCCGAAACGGACTCCCCATCGCGCGGCGTCAGGCTCGAGCACGTCGGCGGAGGCTGGCGCTTCGTGACGCGCCCGGAGTTCGATTCGCTCCTGCGCCGTTTTCATGAAGTCAGCGAGAGGAGCCGTCTCTCGCTCGCGGCGCTCGAGACGCTCGCGATCATCGCGTACCGCCAGCCGATCACGCTGCCGGAGGTCCAGGACATCCGCGGCGTCAACTCCGCGTCGGTCCTGAAGACGCTCTTCGAAAAGAAGCTCATCACCACCGCGGGCAAAAAGGCGGTGGTCGGGACGCCGTTTCTGTACAAGACCACGCCCGATTTTCTGGTCCGTTTCGGATTGAACGAGCTCGAGGAGCTGCCGCGGCCCGAGGAGATCGAAGAGGACCTCGCGGCGACGGTATCGGACGAGCCCCCGCCGACTGCGGCCGCTTCGGGCGCAGCCGCGCTCGGTTCGGTATCGCCGTCCACAAACGACGACGAGGATGACTTCGACGACGACGAAGACGACAACGCCGACGCCGACAGCGTCGCCGCCGGGGGGCCCGCTTCCGGCGCGGCGGCGCTTCGAAAGAGGCAGGGGAGCGCTGGCCCCCTGAACGACGACGCCGGCGACAGCGACTCCGACGAGATCGATGAGGACGAGGGCGACGATGACGACGATGACGAGAATGAGGACGATGACGACGAGGATTGAGCGCCGAACGCGACGCCCTCGCGCGGGAACCCCCGCGCTCGAGTCTCGCTGAGCACACCGTTGCCACCAGAACGCCTTCAGAAGGTACTTTCCCGCGTCGGTCTCGCGTCGCGGCGCGAAGCCGAGGACTGGATTCGCGAGGGACGGGTCTCCGTGAACGGGCAGGTGGCTTCCCTCGGCGACCGCGCGGATCCCGAGAAGGACGCGGTCAAGGTGGACGGCAAACGGATCCGTCCGCCCGCCGCCGAGCGAACCTACCTGCTTCTCAACAAACCGAAGGGCTACGTGACGACCATGTCCGACCCCGAGCGACGGGACACCGTCATGGACCTCGTCCCGGGGACTCTGCGCGCCGGAGTCCGCCCGGTTGGGCGCCTCGACGTCGGGACGGAGGGCCTGCTTCTTTTGACCGACGACGGCGACCTCGCCCGCGACGTCACGCACCCGTCGATCGGCTGCGCCAAGGAATACAGCGTCAAAGTCTCCGGAGTCCCTTCGGAGAAAGACCTCGAGCGGCTCCGCCGTGGGATCGTGCTCGACGGAATCCGGACCCGCTCCTGCGAGATCGACCCGATCCGCACGACCGCGGGCCGCGGGGAGGGCAACGCCTGGTTTCGAGTCACGCTGCGGGAAGGTCGAAGCCGGCAGATCCGCCGCATGTTCGAGGTCATCGGCCACCAGGTCTCGAAACTGAAACGTGTGGCGATCGGCCCGATCCGCGACGAGGAGCTCCCGCCCGGTCGGTTGCGCCGGCTGACCGGCGCCGAGGTCGCAGCGCTCAAGGCGTCTCTGGCCGCCGGCCCGCAAAGCGGCGAAAAGCCCCCGGCCCGATCTCCGCGTCCGGGCCCGCGGCGCGAGCGCCCGCGTCGGGCGGATGAGCGCCGGGGCGCCCCCGAGGATGGTCGGGCAGCGGTCGCAGCGGTCGCTCCGCCGCGCCGGCCCCGAGCGCCAGCCCGAACCCGGTGAGCCCGCCGTTGATCGTCGCGATCGACGGGCCGTCCGGAGCGGGAAAGTCGACCGCGGCCCGCATGCTCGCAACGCGGCTCGGCGTCCCCTACATCGACACGGGCGCGATGTACCGCGCCGTCGGCCTTGCCGCGCGGGAGCGGGGCGTGCGGCTGCCGATCGTCGATCCCGCCGAGGCGACGGCGGTGGCCGACGGCGTCTCGATCGAGCTCGTGCCGGCTCCGGCGGGGGACCGCGTGCTCCTGGATGGCCGGGACGTGACGGAGCTGATCCGGGAGCCTGAAATCTCCCGCTATGCCTCCGCCGTCTCCGCGATTCCGGCCGTCCGGCGCCGCCTGGTCTCGGAGCAGCAGCGGCTGGGACGCGCGCGGGGCGGAGTGCTCGAGGGACGCGACATTGGAACCCGCGTGTTCCCCGAAACCCCCCATAAATTCTTCCTGACCGCCCCTCCCGAGGTCCGGGCCGCCCGGCGGACCGCCGAGCTCCAGGTCCGGGGGACCCCCCAGCCCTACGAGGCCGTCCTCCGCGACATGGAGAAGCGGGATTCCGATGACAGCAGTCGCGAAGACTCCCCGCTGACCCTGGACGGACGGTACGTCGTGATGGACACCGGAAGCCTCTCTCCGGAGGCCGTCGTGGCCGAAATGGAGCGCCGGGTGCTCCGCCCGGGTGGTTGACTCCCTCGAGGCCCCCAACGTAGACTATATTTTTGCAAGTCAAATACTTATGAGAGGGGACTCTCCTTCGCATGAAGGCTGAAAACGATAAAGGGGGACGGGAAACCGAGTCGATGCAAACGGATCAAGAAATGACGCCCCAGGAATACGAGCACCTCCTGGCTCAGTACGAAAACTCGTTCAA
>JBBROA010000073.1:0-22044 GCA_038229875.1 Thermoanaerobaculia bacterium
ATACTTAAATTCTCGCGATACTCACCGGGTTCTCCCAGCGGCTCCCCCTGCTTGCCCGATCGATCGAACCAGACGAGCCGGCGGATCGCGCGCCCTCCGCTCTGGTAGGCGAGGATCCCGTTGTCGGAGACCGAAAACGCGCCCGAACCCCAGACCGGGACGTACTCGACGTTTTTTACGACAGGAAACGGATCGCCTTTGAGCGCGATCCGATCGGAATTGAACCGCTGAGCCATGAGCGTCCGGTCTCGGACGAAGAAGAGCAACCCTGGCGGCGCCCAGCTGGCCGAAGAATTTATTCCCGGCAGCCGCCGGACCTCTTTCGAGTCGAGAGAGCCGACTGCCAGGCCCGCGTTCTGCGGCTGCGTGCTCCGGATGAGGAAAAGGAAGTGGCGCCCGTCCGGCAGAAAACGCGGTCGCCAGTGGCCCGTCTCGCCACGCGATCTGTCGAGTGCGGTGACCGGCACCGGATTTCCGCCGCTGGGATCGACCCGAAAGATCGGGCTCACGCCGCCATTCGTGGTGAAGAGGATGACGTTGTCGCGGTTCCAGGCCCCCCCCCGGCCGTCGGTCATCTCGCAGATGGTTTCGACCGGTCCCCCGGCGGCCGGAATCCGCTGGAGCTTCGTCCCTCCCCCTCCGTACGCGATAGAGCGGCCATCGGGTGACCAGAACGGGTCGTACGCATCTTCGGTCGCGTCGAGTCGGCGCGCCTCGGCGGAATCTAAAGACCGGACCCACAGGTAGGACCGACCCGTTTCTTCGCGGACGCCGAAGACCATCTGCCGCCCGTCGGGCGACAGTGTGACCGGAGAGTCGGTGTTGTTGAAAGTTCCCTTGCCGGGAGGAAAGACCTCGAAGTGCACCGGCATCGCAGGCTTCGGAGCTCGATGAAAATAACCGACCGTCGCCAGCGCCCCGGCCGCAAAGAAAAGCACCGCGAGCATCCAGGCGAGCCGCTCCCGATGCTTGCGCCGCGCGACGATGACCACGGGAGCGCCCGCCTGCGAGCCTTCGGAGATCCACTTGAGCTCTCCGGCGACGTCGTGCGCGCTCTGCCACCGATCCTCGGGATCTTTGGCGAGACACGTCTTGACGACGCGGTCAAAGGCAGGGGGCGTCATGGGGGCCACCGTAGAGATAGGGACGGGCTCGCTCGACATGATCGCTGTGATGAGCGAGGCCTGACTGTTTCCGGAAAACGCCTTCTTCGCCGTCGCCATTTCGTACAGGACCGCGCCGAACGCGAAGATGTCCGATCGAGCGTCGGCTTCTTTTCCTTCGAGCTGCTCGGGCGCCATGTACTGGAACGTTCCCAGGATCGTTCCGGCTGACGTCAGGTTCGGCGGGCCCGCGAGGGTCGGGAACGCGGTCAGGCCCGGGTCGGACGTTGGAGGCACCAGCACCTTCGCGAGCCCGAAATCGAGGAGCTTGACGCCTGTCTTCGTCAACATCACATTGCCGGGCTTCAAATCCCGGTGCGCGAACCCCTGGCGGTGCGCTTTGTCGAGAGCTTCCGCAACCTGGATCCCGTAGCGTAGAGTCTGTTCGAGCTTCAGTGGCCCTTTCGCCAGGCGATCCGAGAGCGTCTCGCCCTCGATGAGCTCCATCACCAGGTACTCTGTCTCGCCTTCGCGTCCGACGTCGTAGAGCGCACAGATATTGGGATGCGAAAGCGACGCGATGGCCCTCGCTTCCCGCTCGAAGCGCTGCCGGACCTCCGGAAGGGAAGCGAGATGGTGCGGGAGCACCTTGATCGCGACCGACCGGTCGAGCCGGGTGTCGCGCGCCTTGTAGACCTCTCCCATGCCCCCCGCACCGAGGGGAGCGAGGATCTCGTACGGTCCGAGCTTCGTTCCGGGAGTCAGCGTCATTGGAAGCGCTTCAGAGCCGGAACGGCTCGGCGCCATCCGGCGTCGGTGGCCGCCGACGGATGGGGAAGAGAGGCGAAGGCGCCAGCCTGTTCAAAGCGTCCAGAGCCCACGGGCGCCGCTCTTCCCTCCCGCGCCGCAGGGCGATCACGTCTGCCGGCGTTGTCGACACCCTCCAATCGAGTGGAGGCAACGAGTCAGAGGGTTTTTTCGAGGTCATCGAATCGTCCTTCGAGCCCGTGCTTTGCGAAGTAGCCGCGAACCTCCTCGCGGTTTACACCCGGAAGCGTCAGGAGAAAACGAATGTCGGCCAGATCCTGGAAGGTGCGGGTCGGATCGTTCTTGATCGCGAGGACTTTCATCGCGGCCAGGTGCTCCGGCCTGGGCAGGAGTGTGGTGCGGCCGGCGGGCCCGGGAAAGGCCCGGGCGGCGGAGAAGAGAGCATCCGCGGTGTCCCTGTCGATGTACACGAAATCCACTCTGCCACTGGAAGGGTCGGGGTGCACATGGTTGGAGTACCCCGGGGAGCGATGCACGGTCTCGTACCCGCGCTGCTCGAGATGCTCGACGATGGCGTCCTGGGCCTCGGCATCGACGACGAGGTCGAGATCGACGGTGGCGCGCGGCAACCCGTAGGCGGCGAGCGCGAGAGCGCCGATCAGGGCGTGCCGGAAGCCTCGTTCGTCGAGGAATACAGCCACGCTCGCGAGCTGTTTTTCGAAGTCGATCTTGTGCCTCGACAGGAGCTTAGCAGGCCGGCCGCGAACGCCGGGCGGCTTCGCAGAGATGCCAGAAGGAAAAGTTGTTCCACCGTTCCCGCCTCCCCCGGCGAACGCGCTCTGTTAAATTTCCTCCGTGGAGAAAAGAGTTCGCCACGCCACCGTCGGCGTTCGTGTAGGTTCCGTCCAGGTCGGGGGCGGAGCTCCGGTCGTCGTTCAGTCGATGACCAATACGGACACGGCAGACGTGCCTTCGACGGCGCGGCAGTGCATCGAGCTCGCGCGCGCGGGCTCCGAGATGGTCCGCGTCACCGTCAACGTTCCCGAAGCCGCGGCCGCCGTGCCGGAGATCAAACGGCGCATGCTCGCCGAGGGCGTCGATGCGCCCCTGATCGGCGACTTCCACTACAACGGCCACGTTCTCCTGACGAAGTTCCCCGAGATGGCCAGGGCGCTCGACAAGTACCGGATCAACCCGGGCAACGTCGGGAAGGGCGCGCGTCGCGACGAGCAGTTCGCGACGATCTGCCGGGTCGCCCGAGACTACGGCAAACCGGTGCGCATCGGCGTCAACGGCGGCTCCCTGAACCAGGAGCTCGTCATGGACCGCATGCAGGAGAATACCGATCGCGACCTCGGGAAGACTTCCGAAGAGATCATCAACGAATGCATGGTGCTCTCCGCGCTGCAGTCGACGGAGCTCGCGCTCCAGTCCGGCCTTCGGAAGGACCAGATCATCATTTCCTGCAAAGTTTCCCGGCCTCTGGATCTCATCGCCGTTTACCGCGACCTCGCTTTGCGAACCGATCAGCCGCTTCACCTCGGCCTGACCGAGGCAGGCATGGGAACGAAGGGGCTCGTCTGGTCCGCCGCTTCCATCGGCGTGCTCTTGAACGAAGGGATCGGCGACACGATCCGGATCTCGCTGACCCCACGTCCGGGAGGCGACCGCCGCGAGGAGGTCTACGCCGCGTGCGAGCTGCTCCAGTCTCTCGGGATCCGCTCGTTCTCACCCTCCGTGACGGCGTGCCCCGGGTGCGGCCGCACGACGTCGACCACCTTTCAGGAACTCGCGGAGCGCATCCAGGGATATATCCGCGATCAGATGCCGGTCTGGAAAGTGCAGTACGAGGGGGTCGAAAACATGACGCTCGCGGTCATGGGCTGCGTCGTCAACGGCCCCGGCGAATCGAAGGCGGCTTCAATCGGCATCTCGCTTCCCGGCACAGGCGAGGAGCCGCGGTGCCCGGTGTTCATCGACGGCCAGCACTTCACGACGCTCGCCGGCAACTACGACGAGCTCGCCGCGGCGTTTCGCGCGCTCGTCGACGACTACATCGCGACGAAGTACCCCCGTCGCGAAACGGCGCGGCCGGTACCGGCGACGATCTCGTAGGGACCTGAGAGGCTGCAGATATCTAGTTGTCACCCGATTGATCAGCGAAGGCCTTCGACGACGAAGAGCTCGGAAAGCGTGGGAGAGGCGCTGTAGACGTAGGACTTCCCGTCTCGCGTCAGGAGCAAGGCCTCAAGCTTATGAGCCGGTTCTGCGGGCCGGATCTCCCTGAAGAGGCGTCTCTTCGCGGTCGAAAGCTCGAGAAGCCAGACTTTGCCGAGAACGTCGGACCCTTTGTGGACGTACAGCGACAGGCCGTCGGCGCTCCACTGGATCGGTCTTTCCTCGGCCTCGAGCCCGGAGACCGGCCGGACCTCTCCTTTCTCGAGCGGAAAGAGCGAGGCCTTGCCCGGGCCTTCCGTCCCGATGACGTACCGCCCGTCCGGCGAAATCGCCCCCACGGTCTGAATTCCGAATCCTTCCGGACTCACGACGCGGGGCGCCGCTGCTTCGATCTCGCAAACGAAGAGGCGGCCGGGGCGCCCCGCTTCGGTCGCGGAGAAGACGACGCGGCGGCTGTCGGGAGACCAGGCGGCCCCGCCGAATCCTCTGAGCGAACCGGTCTTCACGAGCTTCGTTGCACCCGGTCCCGTCGGCAGCACGACGAGGCGGTTTGTCAGCCCCTTCGCGGACTGGAGCGCGAGCACCCATTTCCCGTCCGGGGAGAGCGCGAGCGCGCTCCCGTCTCCGAGCCGCACGGCAGCCGATCCGTCCGTCTTTCGCAGGTACACGGAAGACGAGGCGCCCCCACCTTCCCGCGTTTCGGAGAACAGCAATGTCTTTCCGTCGGCGGAGAGGTCCGCCGGAACCGAGCCGTCGAGCCATGCGAGATCGCGCTCTTTCTCCTGGCCGGCGGCAAGACCCCGCATGACCGACAGGATGGCGTGGTGGGCCAGGAGGACCCGGCCGTCGCGGGAGATGTCGTCCAGTTCGAGGTCTCCCGGAACGCGGGTGACCAGCCGCTGCTCGCCGGACAGCGTGACGGCAAAGAGAGCTAAAACCTTATCGGGACCGACGGCCGTAAACCAGACCTCACGGCCATCCGGCCGCCAGCAGGGCACGCCGGCCAGATTTCTCCAACCGCTCGAGAGCGCCTTCGCTTTCCCTCCGGCGAGATCGATGACCATCACCGCTCCCGACTCTCCGCTCTCCGTGAACGCGATCCGATCTCCGCCCGGTGAGAATCTCGGGACGGCGAGATAGTCCGTCGACTCCCGTAGGACCCTTCCAGGGGGAAACTCGAGACGCGTCCGGTCGCCTGCCAACCGGGTGACGGCGAGCTCCTTTCCGTCCGGCGCCCAGTCCGCCCCGGCGTACGTGACGCCCTCGATCGCCTCTCTGGGGATGCCGCCCGCGAGCGGCACCCGCGCGAGGGTTCCGGTTCCCGCCGGGCCCTTCTTCAAGGCCAAGATCGCCAATTCTCCCAACGGAGAAACGGCGAGAATGTCGAAGTCTCCAGGCCCGAAATCGAAGGGCCTGGATTCGGGGCTTTCCGGCCGCGTCAGGTAAACGCGGGATGGCTCGCCCTCCCAGTTGGCGCCGTAAAGGATCGTTTGTCCGTCCGTGGCAAAACGGGCGTTGGCGAGGATGCCGCGCCGGAAGGTCACTCGATGAAAAGACGGAGTCGATGCCACGACGCGCCTCGAGATCGCGCGCGCCGCCCAACCCGCGCCGAGGCCGATCGCGAGAAGCGTGGCGCCTGCGAGAACGGGAGACACGCGGCGCCGCCCGCGGCCCGGCCGGGCCAGCGGCGTTTCGGCTGCGCTCGTAACCTCCGAGATGTGGTCGCGAACGCTCTCGAGATCGCGCGCGAGGTCCCGCGTGGAGGCGTAGCGCTCTTCCGGATCTTTCGTCATGCAGCGCTCGACGATCCAGCGCAGCGGTGGCGGAATATCGGACCGAAGCTTCGCCAGAGGCTCCGGCTCCTCGCGGATGATGGCCGACATGGTTTCGGCCGCGGTTTTCCTTGCGAACGGCTTCTGTCCCGCGGCGACCTCGTAAAGGATGGAGCCGAAGGAAAACTGGTCGGACCGAAAATCGAGCGGCTGCCCGCTCGCCTGCTCGGGGGACATGTATCCGACCGTCCCCAGAACCGTTCCCGGATGGGTCTCGGGCCTCGCCAGCGTCAGCATCGCGGAGACCTGGCCCGATTCGGGCTCGGCGAGCTTTGCCAGTCCGAAATCGAGGATCTTGACGTAGCCGTCTTTGGAGACCATCACGTTCTCGGGCTTCAGATCCCGGTGGACGATTCCCGCTCCGTGCGCCTTGGCCAAGCCCTCGGCGACTTGCGCGGCGATGTCGATGACGCGGCGGACCGGCATGGGACCGGAGGCGGAGAGCTCGCGCAGCGTCTTGCCGTCCACGAGCTCCATGGCGATGAAGGGGGTCGTGTCGGAGAGGCCCACCTCGTAGATCGTGATGATGTTGGGATGGTTCAGGGCCGACGCGGCGCGCGCCTCCTGCTCGAATCGGGAGAGGCGGTCGGGGTCCCGGGTAACCTCCCCGGGAAGCACCTTCAAGGCCACCTCGCGTCCCAGGCGCGGGTCCCGGGCGCGATACACCTCGCCCATTCCGCCGGCGCCGAGCGGCGCGAGGATCTCGTAGGGGCCGAGGCGGGAACCAGCGGCGAGCGTCATCGAACGGTCACTTCTTCAACGCCGCCGTCTACGAAAGTGGAGGCCCGTCATCGCGGCAAGTCCGCGTCCCAGTGAGTGACCAGGGCGACGCGCGTGTCGCCCGTCTCGCTTCCCGCGTTCACCAGGAACCGGTTGCCGTCGGCGCCGACGTCGTATCCAAAGGCGCCGAGCCGCGGGCCGGTGAACATGTTGACGCGAAAGAGAGGCCGGACGTTCTTGATCTCGAAGACGGAGCCAGCAGCGGCGACGGACGCGGCCATCAACTCTCCTTGCGTGGAGAGGTAGTAGAGCTCTTGCCCGTGCGGACTCCAGCGCGGCTGAGTCCCGCCTCGCAGAGAGACTTGCCAATGTGCGCCGCCCTTCGAGAGGGGAGTGACGTAAACTTCGGCCCTCCCCGTTTCCCGGGACGTAAAGGCCACCCATCGTCCGTCCGGCGAAAACTGTCCGTTCGATTCGTTCGACGCCTGAGTGAGTGCAAAAGCCGCGGCAGGGTCGGCGAGCGGGATCGCCCAGATCTGCGCCGCGCCGATGTTGCCCTTTTCCACGAGCACATGGCGGCCGTCGCGCGACCAGTCCGTCGGCTCCATTCTCTCCTTCGACGTGTAAACGACCTTCTGCTCCGCCGCTCCGTTCGCGTAGACCGTCGCGAGTACGAACTGATCGGGCGCACGTTGCGAGGCGAAGAGAATCTCGGAAGAGTCCGGAGACCACTGCGGGGCGAGTATCACCTGAGCGTCCTTCGTCAAACGCGTTCGGACGCCGCGCGTCAGATCGTAGACCCAGACGTCGTTGTTCGGATCTCCCAGAACCACGGACGCGTGACGGCCGTCGGGCGAGAGCCGCATCCCGTAGGCCTCGCTCCGCTCGCCAACCTTCTCGACGCCCCGACCGGCCGAATCGACCCACGTCAGCTGGCCGCCCGCTCCGGAGCGGCCGTGCTGGAAAGCGAGGACGCCATTCTGGGAAGCCGTGAACGTTCCCCGCCACACCCCCGCGTCATAGCTGACGTCGTCCTCGATGCGAACGGGCTCACCGGAAAATCGGAAGCTGACCGGATCGAATCTTTGACCGATGAGGCTGCTGTCGCGGATCAGGAGAAGCCAGCCCGACGCGTACTGGGGACTTCCGAACGCCGACAGCAGCCGCCGGGTTTTCTTACCGTCGACCGATCCGACGTAAATTCCGGCCTGATCCGAGCGGGGCTTCAGATGGTTGGCGGCGAGATAGAGGAAGTGTTTTCCATCGGGCAGAAAGAACGGCCAGCGGTGAGTGCTGTGCCGCAACGCGTCTACGCCCGTGACCGGCACCGGAGTTCCACCCGCGGCGGAGACGCGAAACAGTCCGGTCCGAATGTCCGGCGCGAAGACGATCATTCCGTCTGCGCCCCATGCGCCGCCTCGCGCGTTCGCGGCATCGCAGACCGTGAGAACGGGGCCTCCCGTGGCCTCGATGACCTTGAGCTTGCCTTGCGAAAAGAAGCCGACGGATTTGGAGTTGGGTGACCAGAACGGAAACTTCGCGCCGTCCGTCGCGCCGAGCGCCGCCAGCGCGCCGGATCGCAGGGACAACACGGAGAGCGTATCGCCCGCCCCAAAGACGGCGCGCTCTCCATCGGGCGAAAGGACGATCGGAGCTCCTTCGTCGCCGCTGAATCGAAAAGCCGCGCCATCCGGGGGAACGAGAAAGGAATGGACCGGTTGCGGATGATCGCGCCGCAGGCTCAGAAGGTCCCGGCCGAGGTAGAGGACTCCGAGGGCGAGGAGTCCCGCGAGGAGCCATGCGATCCATTCACGCCGGCTCTTTCGGGCCGTTGCGACCGGAGCGCCGGCGCCCCCGCGCGTGCTCTCCGCGATCCAGCGAAGCTCCTTGCCCACGTCGCCGGCGTTCTGCCAACGGTCGTCCGGGTCCTTGGCGAGGCAGGTCTTGACAACGCGATCGAGTGCCGGGGGACTCGTCGCTTGGACCGTCGAGACAGGCGCGGGCTCGCTCGACATGATCGCGGAAATCAACGAGGCCTGGCTCGCTCCGGAAAACGCCTTCCTGCCACTCGCCATTTCATAGAGCACGCAGCCGAACGCGAAGATGTCCGTCCGCGCGTCCGCGTCCTTGCCCTCCAGCTGCTCAGGCGCCATGTACTGGAATGTCCCGAGGATCGTCCCTTCCTGCGTCAGGGGGGAGCTTCCGACGAGGGTCGGCAACGCGGTCACGCCGGAGGGCGCGGCGGCCTTTGCGATCACTTTCGCCAGGCCGAAGTCGAGCAGTTTGACTCCAGAGCGGGTCAGCATGACGTTGCCGGGCTTCAAGTCCCGGTGCACGATCCCCTGCCGGTGTGCCCGGTCGAGCGCGTCGCACATCTCGACGCCATAGCGCAAAGCCTGCTCGAGCGGCACGGGTCCCTTCGCCAGTCGGTCGGCGAGCGTCTCGCCTTCGAGGTACTCCATGACGAGGTACTCGACACCGTCCTGATTGCCGACGTCATAGAGCGCGCAAATGTGCGGGTGAGAGAGCTGCGAGATCGTCTTCGCCTCGCGCTCGAACCGCTGCCGCACTTCCTCGGAAGACGAAAGATGCGAGGGGAGTACTTTGACGGCGACCGTCCGCTCGAGTCGCGTGTCCCGCGCCTTGTACACCTCGCCCATCCCGCCCGCGCCGAGCGGGGCGCCGATTTCGTACGGACCCAGTCGAGTTCCCGCCCCGAGCGTCATTTCAGGCTCCTCCCGTCCGGCGTCGGGGACTCTGTGCTCCACCGGCCCGCGGTGATGGTACCGGCGATCCGGCAGTCATCACGCCGGATCCTGCGGCTCGCGCGGTTGCCCTCAAGGATCGCGCGGCGTTTGTCGCAACGTCGCAACGTCGCGATGTCGCCTTGGGTCCGCTGCGCGCTTCATGTCGCCCTTCCGACGGCCGACGCGAAGGAGCGCGTTATCCGCGAGGCGCCGGGCACCCTCACTTTTCCCTCGCGAGCAACCCGGTCCAGTGGACGATCACGCGGATCGGCGATTCGGGGGTCTTCTGGAGCGGGACGCTGACCAGGAACCTGGATCCGTCAGGCGTCACGTCGAAGTTCTGGATTTCCGGGTCCTGGCGGAAGAGCGGCGCCGGCGTCCCGATTTCGAGCTGTCCTGCAAGGGCGATCGGAACGGCCATCAGGGAATCGTTCGACGAGATGTAGTACAGCTCCTTCCCGTCCGCCCGCCAGCGGGGAAGCCGGCCTCCGGAAGGAGAGATCCTCCGCTTCTGACCCGCGCCTTCGGTCAGAGCGGCGTAGATCTCGGGGACTCCGGATTCGTTGGACTCGAAGGCGATCCACCGCCCGTCAGGAGAAAAGCGCGGGCTGGTCTCATGGAACCGCGTGCCGAGCCAGGAGAACGGTTTCCCCCCGCCCTTTAGCGGAAGAAGCCAGATGTGCCACAGCGCCGATTGCGCCTCGTTCAGGTAGACGAGGAACCGTCCGTCGCGGGAGATGTCTGCCGGTTCCTGTACGCCGGGCGCTTCCAAGAGCGCCCGCTCGCTGCCGGGCACCCCCGGAGCGATCTCGTAGATATCGGGCGGCCCCGTGCGGTCCGATCGGTAAATCAACTTCGAACCATCGGGCGACCACACCGGCATCTTTTCGTCGATCGGGTCGGAGTGAATCCTCGTCGCGACGCCCGACGAAAGCTCGGTCACCCAGATGTCGGAGGTCCCCGTGCGGTGATCCTCGATGTCCGCGGCGGCTCTCTTCCCGTCCGGCGACAGGCGCACGCCCTTGACGACGACGGGCTCGCCAATTTGCCCGATCCTTTTGCCGGTCCGATCCAGCCAGACGATCTCGTCGGGCCGGGCCGCCGTCTGGTAGGCGATGATTCCCGTCTGCGAAACCGAGAACGCCGCATGGCTCGGGCCGAAAAAATAATGAACGTTGGAAGCGATCAGCCGCGGCTCACCCGACAGAACGGCTTTCCGCTCGTCGAATGGCTGGGCGAAGAGCGAGCTTTCCCGCGCATAGACGAGGTACCCCGGCGCGGCATACTCAACGCGAGAGTTGAGACGGCTGACGAGCGCCGTCTCTTTCGACTCGAGCGACCCCACTCTCAATTCGCGGATGTTGAGACTGCCGGTCCCCGCAATGTAGAGAAAACGCTTCCCGTCGGGCAAGAAGTGCGGCCAGATCAGAGTCGTCTGTCCGTGTGTGTGGTCGGGGGGCAGAACGAGCTCCGCCCGGCCTCCCGTATCCCGGACCCGGAAGATCCCCGGTGGGTTGAAGTTCGAGAAGAGGATCGTTCCGTCCCAATTCCAGGTTCCGACGAGGGCGAAGGCAGCGTCACAGAGCTCCACCGCCGGACCGCCGGCGGCGGGAATTTTCTTCAACTTCCCGTCGGCGTAGAACGCGATGAAACGGCCGTCCGGGGACCAGAAATGGCCGGTCGCGTCGAGCGAGCCTTCAAGCTCCGTTGCCTCCTCCGAGTCGAGCGGTCGTACGAAGAGCCGGCGCCGTCCCTTCGAGTACGCCTCGATCACGAGGCGGGTGCCGTCCGGCGAGACCGACAGACCGCGGGAGACTTCGGGCGGGGAGTAGGTCGTGCCGGGCGGGACGGGAATGGTGAACCTCATAGGCGGTGCGGTGTTCTCCCGGGGGGCGCGTCGAAACAAGAGGCCCAGAGGAGCGAGCAGGAGAAGAAGGGCGGTGCCGGCCGCCGCGGCGGTCCACCGGCGTCGGGACCGTGACCCTGGCGAGACCGGAAGCGCCACCTGCTCCCGCGAGAGGTCGGAGAGATGGTCCCGCATGTTTGCCAGTTCGAGCGCGAGGTCCCGGGTCGAGAGATAACGTTGCCCGGGGTCCTTAGCGAGACAGCGTTCGAGCATCCATCGCAATGCGAACGGCGAGAGCGGTGCGGCCGCCTCGAGGGGCTCCGGTTCCTCGCGGATGACGGCCACGAGGGTCTCCGCGGTGCTGCCTCGGGAGAACGCCCGTTTGCCGGTCAGCATCTCGTAAACCACCGAACCGAAAGAAAACTGGTCGGAGCGGAAATCGACGCGTCGCCCGGTCGCCTGCTCGGGTGACATGTAACCGACCGTCCCCAAAACCATCCCCGGGGTCGTGGGATCTCCAACCGTCTGCGCGGATGTGACGTCGGACTCTCCCGTGCCTGCGAGTTTCGCCAGGCCGAAGTCCAGGATTTTGACGAAGCCGTCCCGGGACACCATCAGGTTCTCGGGTTTCAGGTCCCGGTGAACGATCCCGGCCTCGTGAGCCTTCGCGAGCGCGTCCGCGATCTGCGCCGCGAGGACGAGTAGGCGTTTGGGAGGCATCGCGCCGTCGGCGATGATCTCGCGGATGGTGGATCCCTGCACGAGCTCCATCGCGATCCAGGAGACCGAGTCCGTGGTGCCCACCTCGTAGATCGTGACGATGCCGGGGTGGTTGAGAGCGGACGCCGAGCGGGCTTCCCGCTCGAACCGGGAGAGCCGGTCCTGATCCGCGGCGAGCGACTCCGGCAACACCTTGATCGCCACCTCGCGGCCGAGCCGCGCGTCGCGGGCGCGCCACACCTCGCCCATGCCGCCGGCTCCGAGAGGCGACAGGATCTCGTAGGGGCCGAGCTTCGAACCCGCGGTCAATGTCAGGTCAATTCCCCCGGAGTGTGTGCGGCGATTGTATGCGGGCGACTTGCTTCTCGATCGCGTCGCGCCGCGCCGCCGGAAGGAGGGGAACGCCACGCCCTCCGTCTGGTGACCGCTGTCCCCGCGTCCACTTCGGTTACTTCAGACCCTCTGCCAGGTTCAGCTCGGAAAGGACCCGGCGGATCCGGTAGACATAGTGCTTTCCGTCCGGCGTGAGCACGAGGTTCCCGTAGAGCACCCCGACGGGATCGGGAGAAAGCTCCTTCCAGATCACCCGCGCGCCGGTCGCCAGATCGAGCCGGGCGATCCGGGCGGGCCACGTGCGGTCCCAGAGGAAGAGCGCGCGGCCCGTGAACCAAACCTCTTTGCCGTCGGGGGACCAGGAGAGGCCGTCCAGGCCGGGGAGTTCAGGTCCGTCAGCCGCTCGACTTGGGCCCCTCGCAGACGAGCAACGCTCACGTAGCTGGCGTTGTTTCCATAGAAGGGGTGCTCCAGAAACGTCACGTTCTGTCCGTCGGCCGAGATGCGCGTGTGGCCGAGGCGCGCGCCGGGCGACAGGCTCATGTCCCCGGCCTCAATTCGCCTTCTCCGGGATCCAGCCGCTGACGACCAGGATCGGAAGCGAGGCGTCCTCCGGCCGGCGGGAGTTGACCACGAAGCGTTGCCCGTCGGCGGCCGCATCGTAATGATTCCGGGCTTCGATGAGCGGGAGGATACGAGTCTGGAAGAGCGCGCGGGCGGGTCCCGCCTCGAACGGTGTCGCGGTCCCGACCTCGACGGCCATGAGCTTGCTGTCCGGAGAGATGTAGAACAGCTCGCGTCCGTCCCCTCTCCACCGCGGCTGACTGCCGCCGCCCGACGACACCTGCCGCCGCTCACGGGATTCCGGAAAGCTCCGGACGAAGATCTCCGAGATTCCCGACTCCTCCGACTGATAGGCGAGCCAGCTTCCATCGGGAGACAGGCGCGCCCCGTACTGGTTGAATTTCGCCTGCAGGACGGGACGGCTCTGCCCGGTCTGCATGTCGCGCACCCACACGTCGTTGTGGAAGATCCGCCAGTCGATAGTTTCGTAGAAGATGAGACGGCCGTCTCGAGACCAGTCATCGAGGGGAGTGAAGCCCGGCGATCGAAAGAGCATCCGTTCCGCTTCCGCCCCGCCCGCGTCCCGGATGTAGACCTCGCCCGACGGAAACGCGCTGTAGAGGATCCGACGGCCGTCGGCGCTCCAGAGAGACGTTGCGGCGATCAGCGCCTGGGAGGAGAGACGAACGAGATTCCCGCGATCGAGATCGCCCGCCCAGATGGCCCCTGCAAGCCCCTCGGTATCGATCCGCGACACGGCCAGCCGCCGGGCGTCGGGCGAGAACGCCGGCTCCCAATAGGCGCCGGGTGAGCCGATCGCCTGAAGCTCGCGTCCGGCGCGGTCGTACAGCTGGAGGCGGCTCTCCGTAGCCCCGCCCGTCTGGTAAACGAGAAGCCCCGTCTCCGACGCGGACGCGGACAACGCGGCCGTGGCAACGCCGTTCCACCGAATTTGTTCGACGACCGGGAACGCCTCGCCGGTTACAACACGTCTCTCGGCGTCGAACCGCTGTCCCATCAAACGGTCCCCGCTCCTGTAGAGGAGGAAGCCCGGCGCCGCGTAAAGGCCGCCGCCGTCGGCGGAACCGAGGCGGGTCGTTTCTTTCAAATCGAGCGAACCCACGTACGTGCCGGAGGACTTCGGATCGCCGCTCAGCACGAAATAGAGAAAGTGTTGCCCGTCGGGCAGGAAGCTCGGCCAGCGATTGGTCTCCTGCGGCCGCGCGACGAGATGCGGGAGGCTCGAGGACTGTCCCCCGTTCTCTCCCACGCGGTGAACTTCTCCACCGGCGTTGATGGAGAAGACGATCGTGCCGCGAGAACCCCAGGACCCGCCGCGTGAATTGGGGGCGTCGCAGAGGAGAACGGGCGACCCCCCGGCAGCATCCATCCTCGCGAGCTTCCCCTGCGCGAAGAACGCGAGCGAGCGCCCGTCGGGTGCCCAGAAAGGGTAGCTCGCACCGTCGGTTCCTTCGAGCCGTCTCGCCTCGAGGGAGTCGAGCGGACGGATGTAGAGAAAGTCATGCCCGTCGGACGTCGTCGCGACGAAGGCGAGCCTTCGCCCGTCCGGCGAGATCGCGGGCATTCCCTGGAACGCCGTCCCGACGGGGGGCGCGATCGCGAACCGCAGACGGGTCGTGGGCGTCGGTCCGCCACGGTGCGGGCGCAGGAGCAGGGACCCGAGCAGGGCGGCCAGAAGCGCCGCCGCGGCCGCCCAGCCCGCAGCGCCTCCCCATCGCCGCCGCGTCGGGAGGGTTTCCGTCGCCGGGGTCCCGGATTTTTCCCGCACTTCCTCGAGCTCGAGGACGATGTCGCGGGCACTTTGCCAGCGCCTCTCCGGTTGCTTGGCGAGGCAGCGCTTCACCACCCGCTCGAGCCCCGGCGGCGACATCGGTTGCACGGCGAGAAGGGGAGCCGGCTCCGTGTGAAGGATCGCTCCGATGAGGGACGCCTGGCTCGTTCCGGCGAAGGCCTTTCTGCCCGTGGCCATCTCGTAGAGCACCGCGCCGAACGCGAAGATGTCGGTCCGCGCGTCGGCCTCCTTCGCCTCGAGCTGCTCCGGGGCCATGTACTGGAGAGTCCCGAGAATCGTCCCTTCCGCCGTCAGGTTCGCCTGCGTCGGGAGGCCGGTCAGATTCTGCGGTGAAGTGGCCGGTGAGAAGACCTTCGCGAGGCCGAAGTCCAGAAGCTTCACGCCCGACTGCGTCAGCATGACGTTGCCCGGCTTCAAATCGCGGTGCACGATCCCGCTCCGATGCGCCCGGTCGAGCGCATCGGCAATCTCAACCCCGTAGCGCAGAGTCTGCTCCGCCGGAAGCGGCCCGTTCGTCAGCCTCTCGGCGAGCGTCTCCCCTTCGAGGTATTCCATGACGAGGTAGTCGGTTCCGTCCTCGTGGCCCACGTCGTAGACCGCGCAGATGTGGGGATGGGAAAGCTGGGAGATCGTCCTCGCCTCGCGGTCGAATCGCTGCCGCACAGCGGGCGCCTCCGAGAGATGCGCGGACAAAACCTTCACCGCGACGGTGCGGTCGAGCCTCGTGTCTCTCGACTTGTAGACCTCTCCCATCCCGCCCGCGCCGATCGGCGCGAGGATCTCGTACGGACCGAGTCGGGAGCCGGCCGTGAGAGTCAATGCGCCCCCTCCACGAGAAAGAGGAGCGAGTGAAGGCGGCGGCAGCTGTAAGCGTAGGTCTTTTCGTCGGCGGAAATGGCGATCGGCTGGACCTGTACGGTCCCCGCGAGCTCCGCGGGACTGATGGCCCGGACGAACTCGCGCCGTCCCGAAGCGACGTCGATGCGCTCCACCCGCAGGGGGACTTCCCATCCATGCGCCACGAGCACCGATCTGCCGTCCGCGCTCCAACGTCTCAAGCCATCGCTCCGCGTTGACCCCGGAACCGGCGATGCCGCCCCGCCCTCCGCGGGATAGAGCTCGATCCCGGCGGGCCCCTCGACGGCGATGCGGCTGCCGTCCGGCGAGACGAACCCGGAGGTCCGATCGTCCGGCGTCATCGTCCGCGGCCGGCCGCCCGATACGCTCTGGACGTAGCAACGGACGGCCCGCCCCCTTTCGTGGCCGCAGAAGAGCACCTTCGCGCCGTCGGGAAAGAACCTCGCCGACTCGTACCCGACGACGTCGCCGCGTTCGAGCGTCTTCGGCTGTCCGGGTCCTGTGGGATACAGGACGAGGCGTTCGGGCTCCGTGGGGATAGTGGCGAGCGCCCACTTGCCGTCCGGTGAGAGATCTCTCGCCGTCCCGTCTCCCAGCCGCACCACCGCCGAGCCGTCAGTCCCTCTGAGACAGACAGAGTAGCTGTTGCCGAGGCTCGTGCTCTCCTCCGTGAACAGGAGAGACCGGCCGTCGTCGGACAGCGCTGCGGGAAAGGAGAAATCGAGCCAGGAGATGTCGCGTTCGGAAGGCTGAGCCGGCGTCACGACGAGCAAATCGCGATACTTGTCGTCGCGGGTCGCGAGCCAGCGGCCGTCCTTCGCGACGTCGCGGATCATCAGGCCGCCGGCGCTTCGGAGCGCGGTGCGGCGCCTTCCGTTCAGATCGACAGCGCGGATCTCGAGGTCTCCGTCTTCGCTCGCCCCGGAGTAGATCACTTCGGAACCGTCCTGCGACCAGACGAGTCCTTCGACAGCCCAGTAGGGGCCGGCGAGTGTGGATTTCTTCCCCGCGAGATCGATGAGCGCGACCGACCCCCGGTCGTCGAAGCGGATCGGATGCTCGAAGACGGCGATCCGCTTCCCGTCGGGTGAGACGCGAGGGTCCGAGAAGTATCCGCCCGTTTCCGCGAGGACTTTGCCGACGGGGTACTCGAGCCGGTCTCGGCCGCCGACGTTCCGGATCAACGCGAGCTCCGACCCGTCCGGCGACCAGTCCGCCTCCCGGACATTCTCGGTCACTTCGCGGGGAGCGCCGCCCTCGAGGGGCAGGCGCGCGAGTGTTCCGAAGAAGAGATTGTGCCGGATGTATCGAGCCCCCGTCAGCACGGCGAGCTCGCCACGGCTCGAAACCGAGAGAACATGGAGATTGGGTATGCCCCTCCGAACGGGGTTGGACGTTCCCGCTCGGACCGTGAAGAGCTCCGGCTCGTTTCCGTGGGGCGCGGAGGAAAAAACGATCGTCTTACCGTCAGGGGCAAACCGCGCTGTGAAGATCGGCTGCTGACGCGCCGTCAGCTTCTTGAAGCGAATTTCGGGGTTTGCTCCGGGCCGGGGAGCCGTCCGTCGTCCTCCGAAATACGCGCCCGCGGCCGCCAGCAGGAGAATCGCAACCGCCGCCGCCGGCGGCAGGCGACGGCGAAGCTTCTCCTCGGTGCCGGGAACTCCGGCGCGGGGGGCGGAAACACCGGAGAGCGCTTCGAGGTCGAAGGCGAGGTCGCGCGCTGACTGGAAGCGCTGCTCGGGGTTCTTCTCGATGCAATGCCGCACGATCCGCTCGAGGCCGGGCGAAATGTTCTGGTTGCTCACGGAAAGATCCGGCGGATCCTCCTTCAGGATCGCCGACATCGTGTCGGCGGCCGAGTCGCCTTTGAACGCGCGCTGGCCCGCGAGCATCTCGTAGAGGATCGCGCCGAAGGAGAAGATGTCCGACCGCGCGTCGGCGGGGCGACCTCGCACCTGCTCCGGCGACATGTAGCCGAGAGTGCCCAGCACCACCCCCGGCTCCGTGCCCGCCGTCGCCGTCGGGAGGTTCGTGGCCCGCGAGCTTTCCTCGAGGTGAGTCAGCTTAGCCAGGCCGAAGTCGAGGATCTTCAAGCGGCCGTCGCGGGTGACGAAGATGTTCTCGGGTTTGAGGTCGCGGTGGACGATGCCCTTCTCGTGCGCCGCCGCCAGGCCGTGCGCGATCTGGATCGCGTGGTCGATCGCCTGGCGCGGCGAGACGCCGCCCGCGAGCTCCTGGCGCAGGGTCTCGCCCTCGAGAAGCTCCTGGACGACGTAGGGCGCGCCCTCGTGCTCGCCGATGTCGAGCACCGCGGTGATGTTGGGGTGGTTCAGAACCCCCGCGGCGCGCGCCTCCTGCTCGAAGCGGCGCAGCCGGTCCGGGTCGGCAGAGAAGGACGCGGGCAGCACCTTGATCGCGACGTCCCGGCCGAGGCGCGGGTCCTTCGCCCGATACACCTCGCCCATCCCTCCCGCGCCGATGGGCGCGAGGATTTCGTATGGGCCGAGCCGGGAGCCGGCAACGATGGCCATGAATTTGTCGAGGGATTCTACCGTTTCGATAATCCTGAGGCCCCTTCGGCCCCTCCGAGTCCGGCTCGAAATCAGTCGGCGCGGTAAGCGGGGGATGTGCGGTGCGCGCTTCGAAGAGGGCGAACGGGAAGATGGATCGGACCGTCCATTAAGCTCTGCGAGCGAATGTCACGACCCCTCGCACCTTCCGGAAAGTCCAGGTCCGTCCAGAGGTCGCTCTTTCTCGCTCAGACGATCCGTCCCGTGAAGCACGCGTCGCTTCACGAGGGCATGGTCGTTCGGTAGGCTGACAGAGTCACTTCAGTCCTTCCGCCGCGAAAGCCGGCGAATGCCGCAGTCGAAGAGTACGGTCCTGCCCTGCCGAGATCGCCTTTGCCTCGAAGGCGTCACTGCGCCGCCTTCCCCCGGAACTCCGCGAACCAGTTCTGCACGATCGCGATCGTCCGTCCGCGGCCCGGGTCGCCGGCTCCGGCATTCTTCAACATCAGAAAACGACCGGCGTCTTCGCCCGTTTCGAAGCCGTCGACGAGGATCCCGAACCAGACGAGCTTCGCTCCGCTCGGTTCGCGTGTGAACAGCTTGCGCGGAGGTCCCAGCGACAGCGTCGGCGACGTCTTCACCTCCACGGCCATGATGTCGTTGTCACGCGCGTAGAAGAGCTCGTCCCCCCGCCGGCCCCACCGAGGAGATCGTCCGCCATCCGATGACACCTGCCATTTTCCTTCGCCTGACGGGAAGGGCCGGATCTCGACCTCGCTTCGGCCCGCCAACCACGAGGAGTATGCGACGTAGCGTCCGTCGGGAGAGACTGCCGGTTCAGCCTGAGCGCCCGGCGACCGCGCCAGCACCACGGGCTTCGTATCCGCGCCGAATCGGACGTAGGCGAGGTCGAACTCCGTTCCCATCTCGAGGATGGAGTAGACGAAGGCGTTTCCATCCGGCGTGAAGCAGCCTCCCATTCCCTTGGAGATCAGGCGGGCCTCTCCTCCTCCATCCGCGGGCCTCATCCAGATGGCCAGAGAATCCTGATCCCCGCCGGTCTGATAGGCGATGCGATCGCCGGAAGGCGACCAGACCGGCGCCGCTCCGGGCGAGACTCCTTCGGTTGTCAGCCGCCTGCGGGTGCCGCGTACCAGGTCGAGGATCCAGATCTCCGACCTCTCCTCCTCGCTGATCGCGATCGCGAGCCGGCGGCCATCCGGCGACAGCGCCGGCAACGGCGTGAAGAATCCCGGCTCTCCGACCGTCCCGACCTCGCCGCCGTTCCGATCCTTCCAGACGAGCCGGGTGAGAGTCTCGAAAGGCCCGCGCGAGAACGCGAGGGCGCCGTTGGACGCCGCATTTGGGAATCTCGCGTTCTGCGCCACGAGAAACGGGCTTCCCACAACCTCGAGCCGCGACAGGGAAAAGGTGACCGCCCACACGCCTCTGTACGGCGCGTCGCGGCGGAAGAGCAGGTGGCCGGACGGTGAATAAGTGGGATTCCAGAGACGTTCTCCCGGAAGCTGCAGCAATGTCTTGCGAGCCGCCCCCGTCAGAACCGCGATGGTATCGGGACCCTGCGGGGCGCGATGCACCACGAAGAGGACGCCTCTTCCGCCGGGAAGCGCCCCCGGTGTGTGAAAGTCCGCGTCGATCTTCGGATCGGGCTCGAGAAGGGGCGTCGATTTCCCGCCGTCCGCGGGAGCCTGAAGCAGACCGGTGAAGCCCATCGAGAACACGATCCGCTTTTCGGAATCCCATGCCACTCCGCCCGCCCGCCCCACATCGCCGGACAGCTCCGCGACGGCGGTGCGATCTCCGCCCCCGCTGGACATCTTCCACAGCTTCTTTTCCGAGGCGAAACCGATGAAAGAGCCGTCGGGCGACCAGAATGGGGCACCCGCGCCGGAGCTGCCGGGCACCTCGCGAGCCTCGAGCTGACGGAGGTCCCGAATCCAGAGCCGCCCGTCGGCGGAGTAAGCGATTCGGGTTCCGTCCGGCGAAAGACTGATGGGGTTGGCGCCGTCGACGTCGAGAAACGGTGCGGCGATCTCGAGCTTCCGCAACGGCAATTCGGGGGGCGGGCCCGTGCGCCGCAGCGCCAGGGCCGCCAGGCCTGCCGCCGCCAGTAGGGCGCCGGCGAGCGCCCACCACGGCACTCCGGCGCGCGAAGCCGAAGCCGCCACAGGCGGCGGCTCGATCGGCTCCTGCAGCTCGATCCGCGCGTCGGTGATGTCGTGGAAGCGCAGGTTTCGGTCCCGATTCAGGCAGCGTCTGAGGACGCGGCGGATCGAGCCCGGTGTCGCGGCCGGGAGGGCCGCCCAGTCCGGCTCTTTCGTCAGGATGGCCGCGAGCGTGTCGGAGACGGTCTCGCCGGCGAACGCCTTCTTTCCGGTCAGGGTCTCGTACAGGACCGCCCCGAAGGCCCAGATGTCGGCGCGCTTGTCCACGGTTGTTCCACGCGCCTGCTCGGGAGACATGTACGCGGCCGTCCCGAGCACGACGCCGGCCTGCGTCGCGGCCGTGATCGTCGGCGAGTGCGAAGCGTCGATGGGACGAGACTCGTCGATGAGCAGCTTCGCCAGACCGAAGTCGAGGACCTTGACCTCACCGTCCGCCGTCAACTTGACGTTAGCCGGCTTCAGGTCCCGATGGATGATTCCTTTTTCATGGGCCGCGGCGAGCGCCTCGGCGATCTGACAAGCGATCATCGACGCTTCGTCGACGGACACGGTGTCGCGCGCGATCCGCTCGGCCAGCGTTTCGCCCTCGACCAGCTCGAGCACCAGCGCCTCGACGCCGCCCGACTCCTCGAGCCCGTAGATCGAAGCGATGTGCGGGTGATTGAGCGATGCTAAGACCTGCGCCTCGCGCCGGAACCTCGCGAGCCGCTCGGCGTCCCTGGCGAACGCCTCCGGCAGGACCTTGATCGCCACCTCGCGATGGAGCTTGCCGTCCCGCGCCCGGTACACCTCACCCATGCCGCCCGCGCCGAGCGGCGCGACGATCTCGTAGGGGCCGAGCTTCGTGCCCGCGGAGAGGCTCACCGAAGGCCTCGCACGAGATAGAGGTTCGAGAGCCGCCTCGCATAGCTGTACGCGTAGGTCTCTCCGTCATCCGAGAAGTGAGGAGGACGGATGAACGTGACGCCGGTCGGATCGTCCGGGATCATCGTCTTCCACGGCAGACGCGCGCCGGTGGCGACGTCGATCCGCGAGGTGCGCGCCGGCAGCTCTCCGGGACGGTAGACGAACAGGAAGCGGCCGCTCCCCTCCCAGGCGCACGGGACCTCGTCGGGCGCGAGACCGGGAATGGGGCGCGGCTTTCCGCCGTCGAGTGAAAACAGCGTCGGCGGGCCGTCCGGAGCGATGGCAAAAAAGAGCTTCCCGTCGGGCGATATCAGATGAGAGTAAGGAATCAAGCGCAGCCCCTCCGGGGTCACCGCCCGCGGCGCCGATCCGTTGACATCCTGGACGTACAGCCGCAGCCCGTGCCCCGTCTCGGTTCCTGCGATCAGGAATGTCTTTCCATCGGGAAACCAGGAAGCCCATTCCATGAAGAATTTTTCGGGAGGGAGCTGCCGGGGCTCTCCGGGACCGATGGGCAGGAGCCGCAACGTGTTCCGCTCTTTCGGATTGCCCGCGAGCGCCCAGCGGCCGTCCGGCGACATCTCGAGCGCCACCCCGAACGAGAGCTTGATTGGGAGCGAGCCGTCGGCCTTTCTCACATAGATGGTTCCGTCCGGTCCTCCTCCTTCCGCCGATTCGTCGAAGAGGATCCGGGTGCCGTCGGGAGAGAGGTGGCGGAGCGCCGAAAAGTCGAGCCAGGAGAGGTCCCGCTCCTTCGTGTCACCCGGCCATTGCCCCGAGATGCCCACTCGCAGGTCGTCCGTGGCGAGGAGCACCGCTCCCTGGGAGGAGATGTCCTGGAGAGTGAGGGAGCCCCCCTGCCGGTAGGCCAACCGCAATCTTCCGGCGAGGTCCACCGCCTGGAGCGCCCTGTTGCCGCCCGACTTCGTCGCCGTGAACCAGATCTCGCGCCCGTCCGGG
>JBBROA010000074.1:0-21924 GCA_038229875.1 Thermoanaerobaculia bacterium
AGCGGCAGCGTCGCGCCGTACGGGACTACGGCAATCGTCGTGAGAGCAGCGAAAACGGCAAGGGCCGGCGCGAGCACGTACAGCCCGCGGTCGACGTTGCCGGGGATCAGGTCCTCCTTGAAGAAGAACTTGATGACGTCGGCGAGCGACTGGAGGAGACCGAACGGCCCGACGCGGTTGGGACCCGGGCGGTCCTGCATCAGGCCCGCACCGCGGCGTTCGATCCAGAGCAGGAGCGGGACGAAAGTCAGGATCGCGAGGAGCGGGATGAAGATCCGCGCCGCAACGAGAAGCCAGTCGATAGCGGTCGAGCTCAGAGCGCCCCCGTCGAGACGAAGAGGCCTTTTTTCATGAAGCCGCCGCCCGCGAGCTCGTCGGACTGGACGCCGCCGTAGCCGGCGACCTCCGCCTCGATCATCCGCAGCAGGTCGTCCGGTTTCCAGTTGCGGTCGCCGTACCCGAGGGCCTCGCAGAGGAGCAGAATCAGCTCCCATGCGGCCCGGATGGGCGGCTTCGGCAGGAACGCCCGCGAGAACTTCTGCACGCGGCCCTGGACGTTCGTGAAGGTCCCTTCCCGCTCGGCGAGCGACGCCGCGGGAAGCACGACATCAGCGGCCCGCGTCAGCGGGTTGGAGGTGCGGCCGGCGACCGCGAGCAGGCGCGCCCGCCGCAGGGCGGTGACCTTCTCCGGATCGTTGACCACGTCGCCGAAGGCTGCGTCGGCAATGAAGATCACCTCGGGCGACGCCTTCCCCGAGAGAACGTCCTCGAGCCCGTACCCGCCGTCGGAAGGCGACATCCCCATGTCCTTCGCGCCGGCGAAGTTCGCGCCGAAGTGATTCCCTTCGATCCACTCGGTCTTCGACTTCATCCGCCGGACCCGCGACAGGTCGACCGTGGCGTCGCGGTTGCCGCACGCCAGGTGGTCGGCGAGCTTGCGAAGCAGGAAGTTTTCCTCGTTCGAGAGGTGAGCCGAGCCCAGGAAGAACAGGCCCGTGGGCCCGACGCCGTCGATCGTCTTCTTCATCTCGCCGGCGATGTGCTGGATGGCCGCCGGGACGATCGCATCGGACGCTTCGCCGTCGCGGCGGACGGTCGCCTTCTCGATCTCCCGCTGGTTGAGCGTCTCGGAGGAGAAACGCCCGTAGTCGCACAGCCAGTAATCGTTGACGGCCGGGTTCAGACGCGGAAGGAAGCGATAGACGACCGAGTTCTGCGTCTCGATCGAGATGTTGCACCCGATGTCGCAGCCCGGGCACACCGAGGGGGCCTTCTCGAGATACCAGACGCGGCTGCGAAACCGGAATTCGCGGGCGGTGAGCGCGCCGACGGGACAGACGTCCGCGGCGCAGGCCGACCAGTCGTTCGCTAGCGGCTTCCCGTCGTGCGTCCACACGAGCGTGCGGCCGCCGCGGTCGAGGAAGGTCAGCTCACCGGTTCCTGCGATCTCCTGGCAGAAGCGGATGCACCGCGTGCACTGGATGCAACGTGTCATGTCCGCGATCACGTGAGGCCCGATCAGCGTGCGGTCGAAGCCCGGGTACTGGCGCTTGCGCTCGTCGTAGTCGGACTTCTGGTCCCCGTAGCCGAACGAATTGTCCTGCAGCTTGCACTCGCCCGCCTGGTCGCAGATCGGGCAGTCGAGCGGGTGGTTGATCAGCAGGAACTCCATGTTCGCCGCGCGCGACTGCACGACCTTCTCGGTGGTCGTCTTGATCGCGAGGCCGTCCTTCAGAGGCGTGGTGCAGGCGGCCTGGATCTTCGGGATCCCCTCTACCTCGACCAGGCACATCCGGCACTGACCGACGACCGACAGCCGCGGATGGAAGCAGAAGTGCGGGATCTCGATGCCGGCGAGCTTCGCCGCCTCGATCAGGTTGACGTCCTTCGGGACCTCGATCGGCTTGCCGTCGAACGTGACGGTGAACGTCTTCTTGTCGGGAGGCGGGGCGGCCGGAGGCGGAGGCGGAGGGGGCGGGGCCGGAGCGCCTCCGCCGGCGGGCTTCCCCTCGCCTGAAGACGGAACGCCTGGCTTCGGATCCCCGCCGGGCTTGGGAGCGGAGCTCATGCGATCACCAGGGCCGCGGCGCCGGCGCGAGGCCCCACGAGGCAGCGTTTTTCGGTGACGTGGTAGCGGTACTCGTCGCGGAACTTCGCGATCGAGGAGAGGACCGGCGCGATCGCCGCGTCCGAGAAGACGCAGATCGTCATGCCGTTCCCCATCTGGTTGGAGATGCGCTCTAAGAGGTCGATGTCCTCGAGCCGGCCTTCGCCCGCCTCTATGCGGGACAGGACCTTGTGGAGCCAGGGCGTTCCTTCGCGGCACGGCGTGCACTGGCCGCAGGATTCGTGGGCAAAGAACTTCGCCAGGTTCTGCGCCGCGTTGACGATGCACGTGTCCTCGTTCATCACGATGATCGCGGCCGACCCGAGCATCGACTTCTTCGCCGCGAGCCCGTCGAAGTCGAGCGGGCAGTCTTCGATTTCGGCCGGGGTCAGCATCGCCGCGGAGGCGCCGCCCGGGATGACAACCTTCACCGGCCGTCCGTTCTTCATGCCCTGCCCGTAGGCCTCTCCGAAGATGAGGTCCTTCATCTGAAGACCCATCGGGGCCTCGTACACCCCCGGGCGGTTGACCGGGCCCGAGAGGCAATAGAGCTTCGGCCCGGTGTTCTTCTCGTTGCGGCCGATCTTCGAAAACCACTCCGCGCCGCGTTTGACGATGTGCACGACGCAGGCGAGGGTCTCGACGTTGTTGACGATCGTCGGCGCCGCGAAGACGCCCGAGACGGCCGGGAACGGCGGCTTGATCCGCGGCTGGCCACGTTTACCCTCGAGGCTCTCGATCAGGCCCGTCTCCTCGCCGCAGATGTAGGCGCCCGCGCCGCGATGGACCCAGAGGTCGAGCGAGTACCCCGACCCCAGGATGTTCTCTCCGAGGAGCCCTTCGCGCCGCGCCTCGGCCAGCGCTTCGTCGAGCACCCGCGCGCCGAGGTAGAACTCGCCGCGGATATAGATGTAGGCGGTGCGGCACTTCAAAGCGTAGGCCGAGAGAATGATCCCCTCGATGACCTGGTGCGGGTCTTCCTCCATGAGCAGCCGGTCCTTGAACGTGCCCGGCTCCGACTCGTCGGCGTTGCAGAGCAGGTACACGGGCTTGCCCTTCGTGTCCTTCGGGACGAAACCCCACTTGACCCCCGTCGGGAAGCCGGCGCCGCCGCGCCCCCGAAGGCCTGACCGCTTGACCTCGTCGATCAGCTTCTCGGGCGTCCAGCCGCCGGTCAGGACCGTCTTCAGGGCCTCGTATCCACCGTCCTCGCGGTACCCCGCGATGGCCCGGGAATTCTCTTTTCCGACGCGCGCGAGGAGGACCTTCTCGTCCGCCATGGCTACTCCCCGGCCCCTGCCGAAAGGCGCTCGATCAATTCGTCCATCTTCTTTCCGTCGACCGGCTCGACGTACGTGTCGTTGACCATGATCGACGGCGCCTTGTCGCACCCGGCGATGCACTCGACCTCGACGAGAGTGAACTTCCCGTCCGCGGTGGTCTCTTCGAGTCCGATTCCGAGCCGCTTCCGGCAGTGTTCGATCAGGTCCTCCGCCCCCGCGAGGTGGCAGGAGATGGAAGTGCACACCTGGATCAGGTGCCGCCCGACGGGACTCAGGTTGTACATGGTGTAGAACGTGAGCACCCCATCGACGTGCGCCGGCGTGAGATCCAGGATGCGCGCGACTTCCTCCGCGGATTCCTTCGAGATCCAGCCCCAGGTCTCCTGCGCGACCCAGAGCACCGGCAGAAGGGCCGCCTGTTTCGTGGGGTAGCGGGCGAGCAGCTCGTCGATGCGCTGCAAGGCCTCCGGCGGAAAAACCGCGGGCCGTCCGGACTCCGCGACGGAATACCTGCGGTGGCTCACAGGTCGAACGCGCCCTTCTTCCAGATGTAGGCGTAACCGACCGCGAGGATCACCATGAAGACGAGCATCTCGGCGAAAAGCCCCGCGCCGCCGCTCCGGAAGATCAGCGCCCACGGGTAGAGGAAGGCGATTTCGACGTCGAACAGGATGAAGATCATTGCGATCACGAAGAACTTGATCGAGATCCGCTTGTGCGACGCGTCTAAGAGCGGAACGCCGCTTTCGTACGTCGAGAGCTTCGCGCGGGTGCGGAGCTTCGGCCCGAGCCAGGCGGAAAGGAGGAGGATCACCGCGGCGATGCCGACGGCGGCCGCCATCAGTAACAGAATTGGGACGTAGTCCCGAGCCATGCGCGCCCGCCTCTCCCTTACTCCGAAGCTCGTGAACTTTTTCACAAGCGTCCGGGTGAGTCAATGAGTTGGAGAGGGCACCGGGCGGGAAGGCGAAGGGCGCAGGGCGAAGGGCGACGGTGCGCGATGGGACCGGGAAGGCATTCGCCGCGTCCGACGCGCGCCCGCCGCCCGCCTCCCGGCGCCCGGCATCCGACTACCACCGCCCTCCCGTTAATATCGCGGCCTTGCCTTCCAAGCCGTTTCGCCCCGTCGCCCTCGTAGCCGCTTTCCAGGCGGAAGAGACCGTCGGTGAGGTCGTCGCGGGGCTGCGCCGCCATGTCCCGCAGGTCTTGGTGGTCGACGACGGGTCGTTGGACGCAAGCGGTGCGGTCGCGGCCCGTGCCGGCGCCCGGGTGCTGCGCCTCGACGTCAATTCCGGAAAGGGGAGCGCCATCCGGGCGGGGCTCCCATCCCTCCTCGAGTCCGACGCGACTCACGTGGTGTTCGTGGACGCCGACGGCCAGCACGATCCCTCCGATCTTCCGGCTCTGCTCGCCGCCGCCCGGGAAGGCGACCCGTTCGTCATCGGCTCCCGGATGGCCGACCGCGAAGCCATCCCTCGGGCCCGGTACCGCACCAACGCGATCGGAAGCCGCATCCTCTCGCGCATGACCGGCTTCGAGGTGGAAGACGGCCAGTCCGGCTACCGGGTCCTCGCGACAGATCTCCTGCGCCAGTTCCGCCTCTCCGCGCGCGGATACTCGATCGAAACCGAAATCCTCTTGAAAGCCGCCCCGCACCTGTCGCGCCTGAGGCACGTCCCGGTCCGGGCGGTCTACGGTGGTCCCTCCCATTACCGCTGGTTCCACGACACCTGGCTGATCTCGTGGGGCGCCGTCTACTACAAGGTGTTCGAGATCGATTGAGGGGAATCCCCCTCGTCGCCTTCGCTCACTGCGGGACGCGCAGCTCCGCTCCGCCTCCCGGCGGGAGAGGGTTGGGGTGAGGAGCCCGCAGGGCGGTTGTAGGCGACCTTACAATCCGAACTCATGCCCCCCGTCACCCCGCTGCGGATCCCCGGCCGCGCTCCGCGCGTTCTGACGGTCGACGTCGAGGACTGGTTCCACGTCTGCGGGGACGAGTACTTCTCCGATCCGCGGCGCTGGCCCGCGTTTGCGCCCCGCGTCGAGACGACGATGCGCAGCATCTTCGACGCGCTCGAGAAGGGCGGACACCGGGGAACGTTTTTCTTCCTCGGCTGGATCGCCGCCAGGTATCCCCATCTCGTCGCGGAGGCCGTCCGCCGCGGGCATGAGATAGGAGTGCACGGAAACCTGCATCGCCGCGCCGACGACGGCTCCGTCTCGGATTTTTCGGAAGATCTCTCCCGCGCGCTCGAAGAGCTGGAGCGCGCCAGCGGGAGAGTTCCTCTCGCGCACCGGGCCGCCGAATGGTCGATCCGCGCCCCGACGGATCCCGCGCTGGCGGAGCTCGTCCGCCACGGCCTCACCTGCGACGCCTCGATGACCTCGGTTCCGCCGCTCGGCCGCGCGGACAACCATCCGGGGCCGCAGCGCATCTCGGTCCCGGGAGGCGCGATCGTCGAGGTCCCCCCGCTGACGGGCCGAGGGTTCGGCCGCACGCTTCCGATGGGAGGCGGCTGGCCTTTTCGGATGTTCTCTCCCGCTCGGATCGGCCGCGCCGAAGAGAGCTTCCGCTCGGCGGGCTGGCCGGCCGTTTTCACGTTTCACCCGTGGGAGTTCGACCGCGAGCATCCGCCGATGGAGGGGCTCGCGCCTCTCCTCCACCTCGTCCACTTTTTCAATCTCCGCTCGACACTCGATCGTTTCGAGCGCTGGCTCGAACGCGACCGATGCGTGGCCCTCGAGGACGTGTTGCCCGGCCTGGCGGCATGAGCGCGCGCGCCGGATTTCTGTTCCCGGGCCAGCTCTCCGAGTGGGTCGGCATGGGGCGGGATTTCTTCGAGTCGGACCCCGAGGCGCGGCGCCTGCTCGCGTGGACTTCCGAGCGGTGCGGTCGGGACCTCGAACGGCTGATGCTCGCGGGACCCATCGAGGAGCTGCGCGAGAATCTCGCCGCCCAGTCCTCCGTGTATCTCGTGTCGACGCTGGCCGCTCGCGCGCTCGCCCGGGAGGGGATCGAGCCGCCGGCGACCGCCGGGTACAGCCTCGGAAACTACGGCGCGCTCGCGGCGGCCGGAGCCATCTCCTACGAAGACGGGCTCGACGTCCTGATCGCGGTCTGGCGGGAAACGGAGCGCCTCGCGATCCGGGGATCGATGGCCGCCGTGATCGGGTGCCGGCGGGAGGTCGCCGAAGCCGTCTGCGAAGAGCTCCGGGCCGCCGGAAAGGACGTCTGGATCGGCAACGTCAACGCCGCCACGCAGTTCGTCCTGACCGGGCGCCCCGACGCGGTGCAGGCGGCTCTGGATTCCCTCGCCCCGCGGTCTCTTTCGGTGCTCCCGCTTTCGATGAGCTGGCCGATCCACAGCGAGCTCATGCGTCCGGTGGCCGACGCGGTCGCGCCGGTGGTCGCCGCTTGCCGGTCGGTCCGGGACCCGATCGTCCCGTTCTACGGCCCGGATGGCCGCATCCGAACGAAAGCGGCGGAAGTCAGTGAGCTCCTGGGAACGGAGTTCATCTACCCGACGCTCTGGAATGCGACCTTCGAGGCGATGGTCGCGGACGGTTTCCGGACGTTCGTCGAGGTCGGGCCCGGCGAGATGCTGTCCCGGATGAGCCGGTGGATCGACCGGACAGCGACGTGCCTCCCCTCGGGGACCCGCGAGGCGATCGCGAAGACCGCCGGTATATTGCTGCCGGAGAGATCGGGGGAGAGCGCATGACGGAGCGGCGGACGGCGATCGTGACCGGAGCGTCGCGCGGCATCGGCCGCGCGATTGCGCTCGATCTCGCCGCGTCCGGCCATCGCGTCGTCGTGACCTGCCGGTCCGACATGGAGCGCGCGGAAGAAGTGGCCTGCGGGATCCGCGGGTCGGGCGGGGAGGCCGTCGCAGTCCGCGCCGACGTCCGGAGCGCGGAGCAGGTGAAAGCTCTCGGTGAGCAGGTGGCGCGCGATTTCGGCGGCGCCGACATCCTCGTCAACAACGCGGGAATCATCAAGGATGCTCTCTTCCCGTTCCTGCGCGAAGAGGACTGGGACTCGGTGATCGACATCGACCTGAAGGGCGCCTTCCGAATGACGAAGACCGTCGTGCGCGGGATGCTTCACAAGAAATGGGGTCGCGTCGTGAACATCGTGTCGGTCAGCGGCATCTCGGGCCACATCGGCCAGACGAACTACTCGGCCGCCAAGGGGGGCCTGATCGCCTTCACCAAGGCGCTCGCGCTCGAGATGGCGACGCACGGAATCACAGTCAACGCGGTTGCGCCCGGCCTGATCGACACCGAAATCATCGCGCATCTGAAACCCGAGGCCCGCCAGGAGTTCGTGCGGAGGATTCCGATGGCCCGGTTCGGCACTCCCGAGGACATCGCCGCCCTCGTCTCGTTTCTCGTCTCGGACCGCGCCGCGTACATCACGGCGCAGGTCTGGCGGGTCGACGGGGGAATGGCCTGATGCCGGGAGAAGGCGAACGGAGAAGGGCAGGGGCGGTGAGGAACGGCGGATGGCGAGAGTCTCGCTCACGTGGCTCGCTCGGCTCACCCTATAATCCGGCCGGCAAGGAGCCTGAATGACCAAGGAAGAACTCAGGCCGCGCGTCAAAGACCTGATCGTGCGGCGGCTGAAGCTCGAAATCGACCCGACGACGATCGACAACGAAGCACCGCTGTTCGGCGAAGGCCTGGGACTCGACTCGATCGACGCCCTGGAGCTCGTGCTCGGACTCGAGCAGGAGTTCGGCATCAAGGTCGAAGACGAGGAAGTCGGCGTGAAGGCTTTCGCCTCCGTCGACGCGCTTTGCGATTTCATCGAGAAGAAGAAGCAGCAGGCTTGAGCTCGCCCGCCCTTCCGCACGGATACCCCTTTCGGTTTGTCGACGCGATCGTCCGGGATCGCAACGCCGATTTCTCGGAAGGGACCGTCTCGCTGCGGGTCTCCGCGAACGGCCGCGCGGCGATGGGGGAGTGCTGGGGCTCCGCCCTTCTCCTCGCGGAGGCCATCGCCCAGTCCGCGCTTCTGCTCGAAGGCGGCGACGCGGACCTCGGGCGGCGCGGGTTTCTCGCGGGTCTGGACGCGCTCGAGCTCTGCCGGCGGCCGCGGGCGGGCGAGACTCTTCTCGTGGAGATCCGGCTGGCCGGCAAATTCGGCGCGATGGCAAAGTTCGAAGGGCACGTGAAATCGGGCGATGAGACGCTCGCCCGAGGATCGATTCTCGTGCGAAAAGGCGACTAGCGAACTTGGCCGGCGAATCCGCAGCGAGCTTCCAATGTACGAACGTGCCTCCGCACCGATTCGTGATTACGGGACGGACCCGAAACGCCAACGGGATACTGATCACGCTCCAGCGCCTGGACAGCCCGTATCCGCCCCGCGAAATGTTCGTGACGAACCGCGAAATGAAGATGGGATACGACGACGTTCTGAAGGCCTGTTTCGTCTGCGTGGACAGGGGAATCAAGGAGAAGGCGGTGGCGATCTCCAAGGCGGAGATCGAAGCCGGCCTGCCCCCCGCGTGACCCCGCGCCTTCGCCGGCCGGCACGCCGGTTGCGACCGCACCGCCGGTGAGCGACGTCATGTCCCCCCCGCCTTTTCCGCGCGCGCCCGAGATCGAGTCCGGTCCTTATCTCGATCGGATGATCGAGCTCAAGGTATTCGGCCGCAAGCCTGCGACCGAGGCGCCGTGTTACTCGACGGATGACGCTGCGGCCGAAAGGGTGATCGCGCATTTGAATCGGCCGCCGCTGCGCTGGATGGCGATCCGGGAAGAGAACGGCTGGACCTTCTCGTGGCGGCAGCCCTCGGAGACGTCCGATCCCGAGGCGACCGCCACCCGTTACGTTCGCTCAATCTCCTCTACCGCCCCGACGCGCCCCCTGGCGATCTGTCGGGCGGCGCTGAAGCTCCTGGCCGCGACAAGATAGCGGGACTGCGTTCCCGGCTGAGGAACACGGCCTTTCAGTGCAAGCCCGTACGATCTTCAGGAAGGGCGGTGCGCGCGCTCTCTCAGGAAATCGAGCGCCTCCCGCTCGGCGCCCCGCTGTCTCGCGTTTTCGAGAAAGAGCTCGACGGCGGGGCGGAATCCCGGGTCCGATCGAACGAGCGGCCGCAACTCGCGGTCCACGCGGTCCGGGAGCCGCTCGGCGCGGTACAGCAGCGCCCTGCCGAGAGAAGTGTCCCTTCCCGCGGCTCCGGTGCGCTCGGCTTCCCGGAGAGCGGCGTCCGCCTGGCCGAGATCCCCGGTGTCCAGGGCGAGCATCGCGAGGGTCACCCAGGCCTCACTGCGCTCGGAATCGAGCCGGGTTGCCTCCCGCGCCTCGGCGATCGCCTCCGCAGCTCTGCCGGCGGCGCCGAGAGCGCGAGCCAGGGCGAGACGCGTCGGGGCGTGGCCGGGCGCCCGGAGAATGACTTCCCGCAGAAGCGTCACCGCCTCGGCGGCGCGGCCCTGTCGCAGCAGATTGTCGCCGAGAGTTCGCCGGGTGCTGAGGTCCTTCGGGTCGAGCGCGAGCGCGGCGCGATATTGAGCTTCCGCCTCGGCGGGGCGATTCAAGCGCTCGAGCGCGAGGCCGAGCTCGGTCACGGCGACGCGGCTCTTTGGTTCGAGAGCGACGGCGCGGCGCAACTCCGCCTCCGCCTGGTCGAGCCGTCCGAGGTTCAGGAGAGCGACCCCGCGTCCCACCCGCGCCGGCGCATACCCCTCGTCGAGAGCGAGCGCGCGGTCGAAGTCGCGCAGCGCCGCCCCGCGCTCCTTCTCCTGGTTCCACGAAGTGCCCGAGGCGCTCCACTCCTCGCTGAAGCGGTGGCTCGGCTCGTGGACGCGCAGGTGGCAGACCACCGCCGCCGCGCCCGCCGCAAGAATCGCCGCCCCGCGCCGCCCTCGGAGCGCGCCATCGCGTCGGATGAGGGCGGCGACGCCCGCGCCCGCGAGCACCGCCGCTGCCGGGACCGCCGGGAGCCGGTAGCGCGAGGCGACGACCAGAAGAACGCACGTCGCGAGCGCCGTCGCGAGCCAGATCCAGAGCAGCACGGGCCTCGCCCGCGAGTACGCCGTAAAGACCAGGCCGGCAACGGCGAAGGGAAAGATGAGTCCGAACCCGGGCAGGAAGCGGAGGATCGCGGACAATCCCTGGAAGAACCCATAGCTGAAAGTGTCGCGGATCTCGTCCGCCTGGAGGGTCCAGAGAGCCTTCGTGGCCAGGAGTCCCGCCCACGCGGCGGGCGAGGACGCGATCTCCCGGAACGTCTTCGCGTAGAAGTAGCGGTCCTGATCCGCGGGGAGCGCGAACCCTTTCCGCGCGGGCTCCCCCTCGAGCTGGTCCCACGCTTCCCCGGGCCGGACGCTCGGAACTCCGCCTCCGCCGGGTGAGTTCCCGATGTAGAAGTTCAAGCCGCCATTTCCCTGGATGAGAACCGGCCGAGGCGTCGAGCGGGCGTTCGCGACGGCGACCGGCAACACCGGCACGAGGCAGCCGGCGATCAGGAGGCCGGCTCCCAGGAGCGCGCGGCGGTTCCAGCCGGACCGCCAGGCGACCCAGAGGAGAAGGGGAGGCGCAAAGAGCAGCGCGGTGGGCCGCACGATGGCCGCGGCGCCCAGGAGAAAGCCCCCGGCGAAAAGGCGCGGCCGGGATTCCACGCGGCCCGAAAGAATCAAGAATGTGGAGCAAAGAAGAAAGAGGAGGAGCCCTTCGGAGAGGATCGAAACGTCCGTGAGGACCAGGGGCCCGTAGAGAGCGAGAAACAGACCGGTCGCGAGCTCCGCGTTTTTCCCGAAGAGCTTCCCCGAGAGCCGGGCGGCGAGCAGACAGGTCACGGCGCCGAGCGCGGCCTGCACGAGCCGGACGGCGGGGACGGATCCGTTGAACATCGCGAGCAGCGCCCCCAGGAGAAACGGATACCCGGGGCCGTGCGCCGGCGGCACGGGCCAGCTGAAATTCCCGATGGCGATGCGTTGCGCCCACGACAGGTACTCTCGGGAGTCGAGCTGCGCGTTCCGAAACAGCGCCGTCTGCCCCAGCTCGGCAGAGACGCCGAGCCGCACGATGAATGCGGCCGCGAACATCGCGAGGAGGGGAACGGGAACGAGAAGAGATGCGGACGAATGGGACCGCGGAGCCGCGATCTCTCGCGCCGGCGTCGCAGGCTCGATGCTTCGCGGAGCCGCCTTGTTCGTCCTTTTCTTCCGGCTCATTGTGTGGCGCTGTCCGAGTGCCATCCCCCCGATGTGTCCTACGCAGCCGTGTGCAAGACGTTCTCTTGGATGGCTTTCTGTGCCATCGGCGCACAGATCCTGTCGGCGGGCGCCGGAGCGAGAGACACAAGGAGGCAAGAAGCCGATCCCATCAGGACCTGCCCCATGACCGAGCAACCGATCGAGCGTCGTCTATGATCCCGCGCACCTCATGACGATCGGCATCCTGAATTGAAGGGGCGCGTCGTACCCGCGACGGGAGCGATTCGAAGCCTTCTTCGCCCGGTGCCGCGTGGCGCCGGTTCCGGGTCTTCGGTCGTTGGGGCCTGAAGCTCGAGGTCGAGGCCGCTCTTGAGGCGCATCGGATCGCGTGACCACACCACGCCCTTACGAGTCTCCCCATGGATCTCGTATCCGGGCGCGATTCTCCTCGTCGCGTTGACCCTCGGAGCGCTGAAACTCTTCCCGCGGCTTTCCGACTCGTCGATCGCACTCCTCCTCCTGCTGGCCGTATTTCTCGTGGCCTGGCGTTGGGAAAGCCGTCCGGGCGTGCTCGCAGCAGTGTTTGCCACGCTGGGCTGGAACTTTTTCTTCATTCCCCCTCTCTACACGCTGACAGTGGACGAGCCCCGGAATGCGGTCGCGCTTTTCGTATTTCTGGCATCGGCTCTCCTCATCGGGCGGCTTTCCGCCACCGGTCGTCAAAGGCTCAGACTTGTGGAATCGGAACGGCGAGATCTCGCCAACCTCACGCGGCTTTCAGAAGCGTTCCTGGCCGATACGACCCGCGAGTCGCTGCTCGGCGTCGCGGCAGACCGCCTCCGTAAAGCGCTGCAGGCGGACGGCGTCGCGATCCTCATCGGAGACGATCAGGGCCACCTGGCTCCCGGAGCTTCGATTGGCATCGCGGAGATCCGCGACGACCTGGCGGACCTCGCGTTTCAGCAGGGAAACTCGGCCGCGTTTCCCTCTTCGCGAGGAGGGATCGACATGTATCTGGCGATCCCGGTGGGCGTGCACCGGGCGGGTGTCCTCGTCGCCGAGGGCATTCGAACGAGCGAGCGGATGGCCGAGGGCTGCGCCGTACTCCTCGGCCTCGCGCTCGAGCGGGAGCGCTTCGTCCGCGTCGCCCGCCTGGCCGAAGAGATTCGGGCGAGCGACCAGATGAAATCGACTCTGCTGGCGGCGCTCGCGCACGACTTGAAGACCCCGATCGCAGCCGCGAGAGGCGCCATCGAAAACTGGGCTCACGACGCCGCGCCGTCCGAAGCGGCGAGGCTGGCAGTCGAGGAGCTTCAGAGACTGACGCGGAGGATCGACGAATTGATGGATGTCGTCCGCTTCGATTCCGGCGTCGCTCAGGCGCGGCGGGAGTCCGTCACCTGCGCCGAGATCGTGGAGGCCTCCCTGGCGCGTTTCGGCGACTCTCTCTCGAAACATGCCCTGTACGTGGACGTGCCTCCCTCCGGCATTCAAGTCGAGGTCGATCCGGCTCAGCTCACAGAGGCCCTCGGGCACGGTCTCGAGAACGCCGCTCGCTATTCGCCGGTTGGGAGCGAGATCCGTGTCTCGGCTGCCGTTCAGGATGCTCGCGCCTATTTACGCATCGCCGATCGAGGCGGGGGAATTCCTGCGGGCGAACGGGAACGGGTGCTCGAGCGATTCGTCCGGCTTCCGTCCTCGAGCTCGGTGCCGGGGACGGGACTCGGCTTGTCGATCGCGCGCAGTCTGGTGGAGATGAATGGGGGCAGGCTCCGGCTCGGCGAGAGTCCCGGCGGGGGCACGCTCTTCGAGATCGATCTCCCGTGGACCGGCTCGTGAGCCGGATCCTGGTCGTCGATGATGAGGCGGCGATCCGCAAGGTTGTCCGGGATGCGCTCGAGAAGGCTGGCTACACGGTCGAGACGGCGATCGACGGGGACGAGGCCTCACGTCTCCTCGAAGACGGCGAGTTCGATCTCGTCGTGACGGACCTGAACATGCCGAATCTCGACGGCCTCGAGCTCGTCCGGCACATGCGCCGAAAGACTCTCGTCCCGGTGCTCGTCCTGACCGTGGACAAAGAGGAGCGGCAGAAGGTGCGCCTTCTCGACGCGGGGGCCGACGACTACGTGACCAAGCCGTTCGGTATCGCGGAGCTTCTGGCCCGGACGCGCGCGCTGCTCCGGCGCGCCGATTCGCTACCCGCGGCGGGGACCGTGTCGCGATGGGGCGACATCGAGCTCGACGCCGAATCCCGCACCGTTCGTCGCGCGGGCCGGCCCGTTCATCTGACCCCGACCGAGTATTCGTTGCTTGTGACGTTCGTTTCGAGGCCCGGCGGAGTCTGGACCCATCGACAGCTCCTCAGCGCAGTCTGGGGCTCTTCGGCCGGGGTTTCGAGCGACACACTTCGAGTTCACGTAGGAAGTCTCCGCCGAAAGCTCGAGCCGGATCCCAACCGGCCGAGGTTCATCCGCACGGAGCCGTGGGTGGGGTACCGGTTCCTCCCGGAGGACTGAGCCGTTCACCTCAGGAAGGCTCGCCAGCTCCGACGTCAGCGCTTCCGAGCCACGTCAAAATTTTGCTCGACGACTGACACCTCGCCGCCGTGACGCGATCTTACGGAATTCTTTCGGAGTTCTTGCGGACTTCTCCGTCCGTCTGAACCGAAGCTTCGTTGCATGAAACTGGAAATAGCCGCCGGTGTCATGCGTGAGCGGAGCATCGTTGTTCCTTTTCGTCCGACCTCGGGCGGCAGCCACTCGAGCGGGTCGCCGCGAGCCAGGCGACGGCGAGCCCTCGAGCGCCCGCGCACGGTCTTCACCCGGTGGCGAGCGATCCTTCTCGGCACATGGGCGGTTCTCGCGCTGGGCGCGTTCGGTGCAGCCGCAGCGGCGCCCGGCGTCACGCAGGGACTGCGGGTCCTGCTGGTCGTTGTCGGCTACATCTCGTTCATCTTATTGTTCCGATCCGCCATGCGGAGCTGGAGAGCCGACTGGGACGAGTCGTGGGTGGAGGCCCGGGCCGGACACAGGAAATCCCTGAGGCCCGGATGGCCGCTCGTCGCGATGGTCGGACTCCTGTGCTGCGCTGCTCCAGCCGCCGGCCAGGAGACGATCTTGAGCCTGGCGAGCCCCGAAGTCTTCAACACGGTGAAGATCTGTCCCGAGGATGAGTCGCTTTCCCGTACGGGACGTCCGAACGATTTCCCGATGGCTCCCACAACGGACGATGTCGCGGGGATTGAACCCGTGTCTGTCTCGCCAATTCAGTCCGAAGGCAATCCTCACAGCGAAACGGCGCCGAAGTCGTACCGCTTCCACGGCTGGTTGCAGGAGGGGTTCACCGCGAATTTCGACAGCCCCCGAGATCGCATCAATTTCGGAGTCAATTTCAACTGGCGATCCAATGACTACAGGCTGAATCAACTCTGTCTCGTTCTGGAGAACCCGCTCGAGCACGAAAACAGGTTCAACCTCGGCTACCGGGTGGATTTTCTGGTCGGCCACGACGCGCCATTTTTCGCGGCCAACGGTCTGTTCTCGAACTTTACCGGCTTCGATGCCACGTCGGGTGTCGGGCTGGAAGGGCCGCGCAGCTTCCGCGAAGTCAACCGTATCGGAATCGACCTCCCTCAGTTCTTCGTGGATGTGTTCGTCCCTGGCCTGATCACAGCGAGGGGAATCGACTTTCGAATCGGCAAGTTTTACACGTTGATGGGAAGGGAGGTGTACCCCGCCCCGGACACGGACTTCTACTCGCGAACCTACGAGAACGTGTACGGCACGCCGTTCACGCATACCGGCGTCCTGGCCACGGTTCATGCCTCCGAGACCTTGGACGTCGTGGCGGGTGTCGTGCGGGGATGGGATGTCTTCAAAGACAATAACGGGCGGCCGAGCTACCACGGCGGACTCATCTGGATTTCGCGAGACAAGCGCTACAACTTGACCACGGCCTGGATCACCGGGCCCGAGCAACCCGACGACAATCACAGGAATCGGACCGAGGTCAGCAGCTACCTGACCGTCAAGTTTGGGAGCGATGACAAGTGGCTCCTCTCGACGGGCGGGCACTTCGCCGTCGAAGAGAAGGCGGCGGTCGATCCAGTCAGCGGCCGGTTGAAGGGCGCCGAATGGTATGCCTACTCCGCCCACCTCTTCTACACCGTTGATCCGCGCGTCCGGCTGGCATTGCGGGGGGAATGGTTTCGCGACGATGACGGAACCCGAACCGGTACGCTCAAGCGGCCGGGTTTCGCCGCGAGCTTTTACGACGTGACCCTGGGTGCGACGTATCAGCTACGCGAGAGTGTGCGCCTTCGGCCGGAGGTTCGCGTGGACTGGACTCCGGACGCTCGACCTTATGGCGATCAAACCAGGAGCGCGCAAGGTACCGCTGCTCTCGACGTTGTCTGGACCTTTTGAGGAGTCGAGTGTCGTGAAACACCAACCCGCCGGCGGCTTCGCGATTTGTGGCGAAGGGTTGTGAGCAATTGGGAGGGGTAATGGACGCGAGTTTTCTGATCGCGACGGCGCTGCTGTTCTGGGCTTGCGTCTGGTACACGCGCCGCTGCGACCGGATCTGACGGGAGAGAAAGATGGGATGGGAAGACATTCTGGGGCTCGCGATCAGCGCGGGTCTCCTCTGGTACCTGCTCCGAGCGATGCTCAAAGCGGAAGAGGTCTGACGCCATGACCGGGCTGAGCCTCGTGAAGATCGCCATTTTCCTAGGGGTCACGATCGCGATCACGCCGGTCCTCGGCGGATATATGAAACGCGTGTTCGCGGGCGAAAAGACCCTCCTGGACCCCCTGCTGCGTCCTTTGGAGCGGGGGATCTATCGCCTGTGCGGCGTAGACGCGACCAAAGACCAGAGCTGGATCGAGTGGACGATCGTGATGCTCATGGTCAACGCCGCCTCTCTCTTCATCCTCTACGGGATGCAGCGTCTTCAGAGGTTTCTGCCCTTGAACCCCAACGCGTTCGGGCCGGTCTCGCCCGATTCGTCGTGGAACACGGCGGTGTCTTTCACGACGAACACCAACTGGCAGGGCTACTCGGGCGAGACCACGATGTCCCACCTCACGCAGATGGCCGGACTCGCTCTCCACAACTTTCTTTCCGCAGCCACGGGCATCGCGATCGCGATCGCGGTCATCCGCGGCATCGCTCGGGAGAAAGCCGCCGGAATCGGAAACTTCTGGTTCGACTGCACGCGGTCGATCCTGTGGATTCTGCTGCCGCTCTCTTTCATTGCCGCGCTTTTCTTCGTTTCGCGCGGAGTGGTGCAGAACTTCCGCGCGGACGTCGTCGTCCACACCGTCGAAGGGGCGGTACAGAAGATTGCCCAGGGCCCGGTCGCCTCGCAGGAAGCGATCAAGGAGTTGGGCACGAACGGCGGGGGATTCTTCAACGCCAATTCCGCCCACCCCTACGAGAATCCGACGCCGGGCACGAACTTTCTGCAGGTGGTGCTGATTTTTTCGCTCGGGGCGGGATTGACGAACACCCTCGGACGGATGACTCGATCCATTCGCCACGGCTGGGCAGTCTTCGCCGCCATGGCAATCCTGTTTCTGGCGGGCGTTTTCGTGGCGACCTTCGCCGAGCAGCGAGGCAATCCGATCCACCAGCGCGCGGGCGTGGCTTCAGTTTCGACCCCGGGAGGGACCGGCGGCAACATGGAGGGCAAGGAAGTCCGATTCGGAATCGGCGACTCCGCCCTTTTCGCGACCGTCACTACGGATGCCTCCTGCGGAGCCGTCAACGCGATGCATGATTCCTTCACGCCCATCGGGGGGCTCGTGCCCCTCGCCAACATCGCGACCGGTGAGGTGATCTTCGGAGGCGTCGGCGCGGGGCTTTATGGCGTGTTTCTCTTCATCGTCCTGACGGTGTTCATCGCGGGTCTCATGGTCGGACGCACGCCCGAATACCTGGGGAAGAAGATTGAGTCGCACGAAGTGAAGCTGGCGATGCTCTCCGTCCTGGTGCTCACGCTCTCGATCCTCGGTCTCTCGGCGGCGGCCTCCGTCCTCCCGGCGGGAATCTCGTCTCTGAACAACAAGGGACCTCACGGATTCTCGGAGATCCTCTACGCCTACCTCTCGGGGGGCGGAAACAACGGCTCCGCCTTCGCGGGTTTGAACGCCAACACGCTCTTCTACAATACGACGCTCGGGATCGACATGTTCCTGGGCCGGTTCTTCATGCTGATCCCCGTCCTCGGTATTGCGGGATCTCTGGCATCCAAGAAGCGCGTGCCGGCGTCCGCCGGGACGTTCCTGGTGACCGGCCCCCTCTTCACCGTGCTCCTGATCGGCGTGATCGCGATCGTGGGCGCGCTGACCTTCTTTCCCGCGTTTTCCCTCGGACCGATCGTGGACCACCTCCTGATGCGGGCCGGGACACTTTCATGAGGAGCGATGACGTGACATCCGCCCCCTCCGGCGCCCCCAAGGGCCGCCGCAAGCTCTTCGACCGGGCCATCGTTCGCTCGGCGGCGGTTGATTCGTTCCGCAAGCTGGACCCCCGGGTTCAGGCGCGAAACCCCGTCATGTTCGTCGTGCTCGTCGGGGCCTTCGTGGTCAGCGTTCTCTTCATCCGTGACGTGGCGACCGGACGGCCCGTGCTCTTCGACCTCCAGATCGCCCTGTGGCTCTGGTTCACCCTTCTTTTCGCGAACTTCGCCGAGGCCATGGCGGAGGGCCGCGGGAAGGCCCAGGCCGAGACGCTGCGACGGGGGCGGACGGAGACTCTCGCCCGACGTCTGACGAAGAACGGAGAGGAATCCGTGCCCGCGACCGCGCTTCGGAAGGGCGACCGGGTGGTCGTTGAGACGGGACAGGTGGTGCCCGGGGACGGAACGGTGGTCGAGGGGATCGCCTCCGTCGACGAGTCGGCCATCACGGGCGAGTCGGCTCCCGTCATCCGGGAGTCGGGAGGTGACCGGTCGGCGGTGACCGGAGGCACCCGGGTACTTTCCGACCGAATCGTGGTCGAGATCACGTCGAACCCCGGCGAGACGTTCATCGACCGGATGATCGCCCTCGTCGAAGGAGCATCCCGGCAGAAGACTCCCAACGAGATCGCGCTGTCGATCCTCCTTTCCGGCCTGACGGTGATTTTTCTGATTGCGACGGTAACTGTTCGCCCGTTTGTCGTCTACGCCGGCGGTACGGCGCCGACGGCCGTCCTGATCGCCCTGCTGGTCTGCCTGATCCCGACGACCATTGGCGGCCTGCTCTCCGCGATCGGAATCGCCGGAATGGACCGCGTCCTGCAGCACAATGTCCTCGCGATGTCGGGTCGTGCGGTCGAAGCGGCCGGGGATGTCAACGTTCTGCTCCTCGACAAGACGGGCACGATCACGCTCGGAAATCGCCAGGCGACGGATTTCTACCCGGCGCCTGCGGTTCTGCCGATGCAGCTCGCCGAGGCGGCGCAGCTCTCGTCTCTCGCCGATGAGACCCCGGAGGGACGCTCGATCGTCGTCCTCGCCAAGGAAAAATTCGAGCTTCGAGGCCGCGCCGTCGAGGGAATGACGTTCGTGCCGTTTTCCGCCGTGACGCGCATGTCCGGCGTCGACATCGGCAGCCGTCGGATCCGCAAGGGCGCCGGTGAATCCGTGGCCGAGTGGGTGCGGGGCCAGGGAGGCCAGGTCGATCCGGTGGTGAACGACCTCGTCAATAAGATCGCGGCCGAGGGCGCGACCCCGCTCCTGGTCGCGGATGGCCGGCGCGTTCTGGGTGTCATCGCTCTGCGGGACATCGTCAAGGCGGGAATGCGAGACCGCTTCGACCGCCTGAGGGCGATGGGGATTCGCACCATCATGATCACGGGCGACAATCCCTTGACCGCGGCGGCGATCGCCAACGAAGCCGGTGTCGATGATTTCCTGGCGCAGGCGACGCCGGAACAGAAGCTCGCCCTGATCCGGCGGGAGCAGGAGGGCGGGAATCTCGTCGCCATGACGGGCGACGGCACGAACGACGCCCCGGCCCTCGCGCAGGCGGACGTGGGCGTCGCGATGAACACCGGAACACAGGCCGCCCGGGAGGCGGGCAACATGGTGGATCTCGATTCCAACCCCACGAAGCTGATCGAGATCGTCGAGATCGGCAAGCAGCTCCTGATGACCCGGGGGTCCCTGACCACGTTCTCGATCGCCAACGACGTGGCGAAATACTTCGCGATCCTTCCGGCGATGTTTGCCGCGACCTATCCTGCCTTGAACGCCCTGAACATTATGCGGCTGGGAAATCCTCAGTCGGCGATCCTTTCCGCGGTCATCTTCAACGCGCTGATCATCATCGCGCTCGTCCCGCTCGCGCTGAAGGGCGTCCGATATCGCCCGCTCGGTGCTGCGCGCATCCTGGCGCGCAATCTCTGGATCTATGGCGTCGGAGGAATCGTCGTGCCGTTCATCGGCATCAAGCTGATCGACTGGATCGTCCTGGCGCTTCACCTGGCGTAGTGCCAAGGAGAAAACATGAAGCTGTTCTTCCGCTCCACGCTCTACGTGACTGTCCTGACCGTGCTCCTCGGCGGCGCGTATCCGGCCGCGGTCACGGTCGTCTCGCGAATTTTCTGGAAAGACAAGGCGGACGGCTCCTTCGTGACCGTTTCGGGGCGCGCCGTGGGTTCCGAGCTCATCGGGCAGAACTTCAGCCGGCCCGAGTACCTCCATCCGCGCCCCTCCGCCGCCGGCAAAGACGGCTACGACGGCACGGCTTCGGGGGGTAGGAACAAGGGTCCGATCGACGCCGATCTGGCGAAGGCCGTCCGGGAGGCGGTCGCTGTCGCCCGCGCCGACCGGCCGGGGGATGCGCGCCCGGTTCCCGCGGACCTCGTGACGGCTTCGGCCTCCGGACTCGATCCGCACTTGTCTCCCGACGCCGCGGAATGGCAGGCCGCCCGGATCGCAGGTGCCCGGCACGTATCGGAATCTCAGGTGCTCGATGTGATTCGCAAACACGTCGAGCCGCGGACCCTGGGCCTCTTTGGCGAGCCTCGGGTCAACGTTCTCCTGGCAAACCTCGCGTTCGACAGGGCTTTCCCGGGGCAGGCGCGGCCGTAGGATTCCTCGATGCCCACCGAGGACGGCCGCAGTTCCCCCGACACCTTTCTCCGTCTGATCGAGAAATCGAAGCGAGGAAAGTTCAAGATTTACATCGGGCACGCGGCGGGGGTCGGGAAGACGTATCAGATGCTGGAGGACGCCCACGCGCTCGCGGCGAGGGGGGTCGATCTGGTGGTCGGGCTCCTCGAGACGCACGGCCGGGCCGAGACCGCGGCCAAGATCGGCACCCTCAACGTGCTCCCGCGACGTCGGATCCACTACAAGGACCGCGAGCTCGAGGAGATGGACCTTCCGGGCATCCTCGCCAGGAAGCCGGAAATCGTTCTGGTCGACGAGCTGGCGCATTCGAACGTCCCCGGGGTCGAAAACGAGAAGCGATATCAGGACGTCGAAGCAATCCTGGCGCGCGGAATCTCGGTGATGACAACCGTCAACATTCAGCATTTCGAATCCGTCCAGGAGATCGTTTCCCGGGTAACCCGCGTCGAAGTCCGCGAGCGCGTTCCCGACCGTCTTCTCCGCCAGGCGGATGCCATCGTCAACGTCGATCTGCCGTCCGATGAACTGAGAGAACGGCTCAAGGCTGGAAAAATCTATCCGCTCGACCGCGTCCCGGCGGCGCTCGATAACTTCTTCAAGGAGGACAACCTCGCGTCACTCCGGGAGCTCGCCATGCGGCAGATCGCGGACCGCCTGGAAGAGCGGCGGCGTCCCGACGGATCCGGTGACGCGGAAGCCGTCGGTGCCAAGGTGATGGTCGCGATGTCCTCGAATCCGACCTCGACGAAACTCCTCCTCCGCCGGGCATCTTCCATCGCGGGACGGCTCAACATGAACTGGTTCGCCGTTTACGTGCGAACGAATAAAGACAGTCCGCAGAAGATGCCGGCGCGCGAGCACCGTCTTCTCTCCGAGAACGTGACTCTCGCCATGGAGCTCGGAGCGAAAGTGGTGTGGCTGACGAGCGAGGACATCGCCGGCGAGCTGCTTCGGTTCGCTCGGGAGCACGGCATCACCCTCGTCGTTTTCGGCAAATCGAGACGGCCGGGATGGAGCAGGCGGCTCTTCCGGAGCAGCCCGATCGACGCCTTCGCCGAAGGTGGATCGGGGATCGACGTCCTGGAGGTGGAGACCGGCCTCTAGGTGTCGCGGCTAAGGAGGTTGTTCACCCTTGACGCGGGTGGTTTATCACCGAGTGCGGAGTGTCGACGATGGAAATTGTAGTAGTGAAGCCACCGGGGCAGAGCAGAGCGTCGGCGAGCGGAGGAAGTGTAGGGACG
>JBBROA010000075.1:0-20881 GCA_038229875.1 Thermoanaerobaculia bacterium
CGCCTCGGTGCGCTCCGAAAAGAGCCGCTTCACTCCCCCCTCGGTCGCCTCCGGCGACTCGCCCGGAACGAGGTCCAGCACGTCTATGACGGCGTCCGGCGCGCCGCCGTCGGAGTAGCGGATCGCGAGCGAGCTTCCCTGGAAGAGAAAGTCGATCTTCCGGAAGCCGAAGTCGCACCGCTGGACCGCGACCTCGAGCCCGACCGCAGGGTCCGACAGCTTTCTCCCAGTTACATCCGGGAACGGGGGGCCGCGACGCGGCCGGCGCATGCGCCGCGAGAAGAACCGCCGGCGCCCGGAGAATTCTCACCAGATCCGCGCCCGCGCGTCTGGTTCGAGATACAGCTTGCGGCCGGGCTGCACGCGGAAGGCCTGGTACCAGGCGTCGATGTTGCGCACCGTGTCCGCGCGGTACTCGCCCGGAGCGTGTCCGTCCGTCATGAGCTGGCCCCGCAGCGCCTCCGGCCGCGCCTTCCCGCGCCAGGCCTGAGCGAATGCGAGGAAAAAGCGCTGGTCGGCCGTCAATCCCTGGAGGTCTTCCGAAGCACCGCTCCCGCGGGCCATCCGGTACGCGTCGTAGGCTGTCGCGATGCCCGCCACGTCCGCGATGTTCTCGGACAGAGTGAGCCTGCCGTTGACGTGCAGCCCCGGAAGAGGCTCGTAGGCGTCGAACTCCGCGGCCAACCGGCCGGCCGCGGAGGCGAAGTGCGCGAAGTCTTCGGGCGTCCACCAGTTCAGGAGCCGGCCCCGCGCGTCGAACTGGCTGCCCTGGTCGTCGAAACTGTGGCTGATCTCGTGTCCGATGACGGTACCGATCGCGCCGTAATTCTGCGCCGCCTCGGCAGACGCGTCGAAGAACGGCGGATTCAGGATCGCGGCAGGAAAGTTCAGCGCGTTCTGGAGCGGAAGGTTGACCGCGTTCACGGTCTGCGGCGTCATACACCACTCGGACTTGTCGGCCGTCTGTCCGAGCTTCGCGATGCTCCGGCGGTATTCGAAGAGCTCCGCGCGCCGGGCGTTCCCGAGAGCGTCGCCCCTTGCGACCGTGAGGGTCGAGTAGTCGCGCCAGTGCTCCGGATATCCGATCCCGACGTACAGAGTGTCGAGCTTGGCCTTCGCTTTCTCCCGCGTCGCCGGGGACATCCATGCCAGGTTGTCGATGCGCTTCCCGAACGCCGCCACGATGTTCACCACCATCGCCTGCGCCTGCGCCTTCGCCTCCGGCGGAAAATAGCGTCCGACGTAGAGCCGGCCGACCGCGTCCCCGAGAGCACCGTTCGTGGCATCGACGGCGCGCTTCCAGCGGGCGCGCTGCTGCGGCGCGCCGGTCAGGACGGTGCCGTAGAACTTGAACCGCTCGTCCGCGAACTCTTTCGGGAGAAGCGCCGAGTTGCGGTCGAGCGCGTGAAACGTCAGATAGTCCTTCCAGACGTCGAGAGGCTCGCTCGCCGTCAGCGCCGCGATCCCGGAAATCCCCGAAGGCTGCCAGACCATGATCATCGGCTGGGCGGAGAGGCCGGCCGATTCGAAATAGGCCCGCCAGTCGAGCCCCGGCGCCCGGGTCGCGAACTCGCGCAGCGGCCACGGGTTGTTCGCCTTCAGCACGTCCTCCGACTCGGTGCGGCTCACGTGCGCGTCGGCGATCCGGCGCTCGAGGTCGTAGACCCGGGCCGCCTTCGCTTCGGCCTCGTTGATGCGCGCGAGCTTCATCACGGCCACGACGTGCGCCCGGTAAGCGGCCTGCAGCTGGAGATCCGTCGGGCCGGTGTTCCGGTAGTTGTCGCGGTCGGGCATGCCGAGGCCGCCCTGCATCAGGTAGCCGACGTTTCGCTCCGGGTCTGCGAAATCGGGAGAGACCCAGATGCCGAACAGGCGAGCCGTATGGAAGCGGGTGTTGTTCAGCGCGTCGACGTCCGCGCGCAGCCCCCGGCCGAGCACGCGCGCCAGCGACTTTCTGTCCGCGACCGCGGCAATCTCGTCGAGCTCGCCCTTCAGCGGAGTCAGGCCCTTCGCCTGGATCGCCTTCTCGTCCATGTACGCGTCGTAATAGCCGCTGACCTTCAGAGTGTCGGGCGACCCCGGAGCTTTCGACCCGCCCGCCTGCCGGATCATCTCGGCCGTCCGCTCGTTGACCTGTTCGGCGAGGATCGCGAACAGGCCGAAGCTCGACCGGTCGGCCGGAATTGGCGTCGCCTTCATCCAGCCGCCGTTCGCGTAAGAGTAGAAGTCATCTCCCGGATCGACCGACCGGTCCATTCCGGGGACGTCCAGGCCTCTCGCCGCCGCGGCCGGCCCGGCAGCGCTCACCCGATCCACCGCCGCCGGCAGCAGCAGGAGGGCCGCGGCCGCGATCTTCACAAGTCTTCCTGACATGAGCTCCTCGTGTTTTTCGCGGACACGACGTCCGAGGGAACTAGCCTAGCGGATCGCCCGCCCGGCCGCGCGGGCGAGGCGATTCCCCCGAGACGAGTTGACCGCGGAGTACCGCGGCCGTCTCGCTCCCGCTAGTCGCTCGGCTGCACCTGCACGCCGACCGTCTTCCCGATCTCCACCCCCGCGCCCTTGCGCGTGGCGGCGTCGACAATCAGCCAGAACCGCCGCGACCGCGGGACGATCGCGCTTTCGAACGCGAAGCCGTTCAGCCGTCCCCGAACGCGGTGTCCGCGGCGACCCCGCCACAGCGGAGCCGAGGGGGCCCCCCACGCGTCCGCCGGGTCGAACGGCACTTCGCACGCCGCGTCCTTGTGACCGCCGAGCAGCGTCGCCCGGAAGCTCTTTCGCTTCGCCGCCACGCCTCTCATCCGCGAAGGGAAAGCGGGCGCGGGATCACTGGAGCATCCGTGCGAACACCATCCCGAGGACACCGAGGACCGCGATCGCCCCGAAGCCGAGCGCCATCGAGACACCGGAGGGCCGGGGCTTCAGCGACCCTCCCCGAGCGACCCGGGCCAGGATAAAAGCGATCGCGATGAACATCGGGAGGAAGTAGAAGAAAACCACCAAGCACCTCCGCGTGTTTCGAATGAGGGGTGGAGAGGAAATAAGGATAAGCGAACCGCGCCGTGGCCCGAAATCCTCAGCGCCGCCTCCGCTTCAGGCATTCCTCCCTCTCCCTGCGAACCTCCTCCAGGTTCATCCCGTTCAAGACCCCGGCCCTCCTCACGACCTCGGCGTAGTACGCGTCGTACCGATATTCGCAGGGAGCATCCGGAGCGCGCGTAATCGAACCGACGGGCCCCAGGTACAGGAGGGCGTCGAAGTTCTCCTCGAGCGGCAGGCCGCCATACTCGGCCGGAGGAATCGGGACCCGCTTGCCGTCCACGAGCTTCGTCCGTCGGAGGGCTCGCGACTCCTCGGGAAGAACTGTCGCGAAATCCCGCGCGCCGAGGCTCGTCCCCTTCAACATGAGGAGCGCAGTTACGGGCCAGGCCGCCCGGACGGAGGGCTCGACCGCCAGGTCGTCGGAATTCGTGTTCGACCAGACGTTGAACGTGGATCCGGGGCGTGCGCGCTCGATCTGCTCGAGCACCCCGGCGCGGTCGCCGGGAGTCGGCTGGAAGTTCATGAAGATGTCGCGCCTCTGGAGGTGACCGAAGCCGCCGAAAACGAGAAGCGCTTTCCTCGATTTCCTGAGCACCTCGCGCTCGATCACGCTCGCCGCGTGGGAGTCGCGAGGCGACTCGCGCGTCCAGTCGTCGAACGTCCGGACGCGGGTCCAGTCGATCGGAGGATCTGCGAGCAGGACGCGGAGCCTCCGAGCCGGGGGAAGCTTCTGGTTGACGGCGCGGACTGTCTCGAAGAACTGCCGGTAGACCGGATTGTCGAAAACATAAACCTGGGTCGTCTCTCGCCAGGAGGGCCGGAGCGATTCGATCGAGACGCGCTGGCCCGAGATGTAGCGGTCCATCACGTCCTGGAAGCGGGCGCTCCCGAACTCCACGACGATGTCGTTGACGGTCCGCGCAAAGCGGGGATCCCGCACGAGATTCCTCAGGAATGCGTGCGTCTGCTCCGTGTGGTGCGGCCCCTCGTCCATCGCTACCAGCGGGCGGCTGTCGAAAAGCTTGAGCACGCCCGAGACTGCCTCCAGTGCGACGGGGGCGGCTCGGCGGTCGCCTCCTTCGAGGCCGGGCGGGCCGGCGGGAGCCGCGCTCGAGATTCCGCTCCAGAGCACGGCGGCCGCCAGCAGGAGGAGTGGCCGTCTCCCGCCCCGTGGCTGGCCCGCGAGCTTCAGGAATTCGAGTGCGCGCTCCCGATCTTCCGGCCTGACGAGAATCTCGGCCGCTGCGCTCCCCCATTCCGGATGCTTGAAATTGCACATCCGCACGTCTTCCCCGGGAACGAACGCGGGGATCCCCGCCGCCTCGAGCGCTCCGCGGGCGAGCGACGCCTCGGTGAGGCTAGCGAATGTGGCCACTACCACCGGCGTTTCGTATTCATCGGGAGGATCTTCCGCCGGGCGCTCCGCCACCAGAGGCAGCTCGCAATCGGGGCAGACGACGATGCCGGAGCGGAACTCATCGCGACAGCGCGGACAGAACACGCTTCCTCCTCCTGCCGAAGACACATCGGCCCGCGCCTCGGCGAGCCCCCGGACCAACCTCGCGCACGTGCCGGATAAAAGCACGAACGAAACTTTCGGGAAACCCGGCGACCAACTTGTTCAGGCGGTGCCCCGCCCTGACATGCCGGAACCCGGTTCTCGCGTCAGCCGTCCCGGACTCGGGCATAGTGAAACTGGAGGCCCGGAGAGACGGTTCGTGACGAGGCCGCCCGGGAGCAATGCTGAAGATCCCCTCGGAATCGGACGAGCGGCCGCGCGCATCGAGCGCGGCGGCCCGGAGCTGACTGGGCCGGAGATGGGGGAAACGCACCGAGAGCCCGGGCCCTCCCAGCCGGGCCGAGAGCTCGAAGGGGGATCGCGGTCACAGGCTACCGCTGCTTCGGGCGGACCCTCGGGGCCGCACCAGCGGCTCTCTTGTATGCGCGCAGCAGACGCGTGAGCTGCTTCTTCTCGAGAACGAGCCGCTTCGTCAGTCCCCACGGACTGCGGCCTCGCTGGTACTTGAAGTCCATCCAGCTCTTCGCAGGATCCGAATGCCGGAAGGTTTCCCAGAGCATCGGCAGATGATTGCCGTCGGATCTCAGGCCGACGATGCGCCGGATGCTGACCCTCTCGGGGTCGCTGCCGCGAAACCGGTACGTGATTCGGAGCGAGCGGCGCCCGCACCGGCACTTTCGCTGGAGAAGCCCCTGATCCCACCCACTCGGGGCGAGCTCGTCCCAGATGAAGGCCGCGACGCTGCGCGAGGCACAGACGTCGAGCCACGCCGGCCGATCGCCGCACGAGAGGCACTGCCACCAGTATCTAGCGACGGGAGTCCCCGTTCGCCGCAGGCCCCCGCGCGGCAGGCGGCGCGTCGGCGGGCGGCGGCGCCGTCGCGCCCAGGAACCAGACCGTCCCCGCAAGAAGCAGCGTGCCGAACGCGACCGTTCCGGCGAGCCGTTTCCCGTGCCAGAGGGAACCGATCCCCTCGCGGATCTCGGTCGCCAGCAGATTCGCCGTGCCGCCGTACATCTGCATCTGCCGCAGGTACTGCTTCGAACCGTTCCGAAGCGGGTCGTAGCCGGAGGGGTTCGCTCTGCCGGCCGCGATCCAGATTACCGCCGCGGCGGAAAAGCCCGCCGCGAGGATCGCCGCAACCACGATCCGCCGTTTCCTCGCCCGCTCTGCCGGCGGCTCCATCCGTCAGCCGAGGGCGCGCCGCGCCCGGCGGAGCGCGGCCCGCACCCGCCGCGGCGAGGTCCCGCCCATCCCGTCCCGCCGCCGCACGGAGCTCTCCGGCGAGAGCGATTCCGCGAACGCGCGCAGCTCCGGCGCCGATGTCCAGACGACTTCGCGGATGTCCCGGCGGCCCTCGGCCGCGACGGCGCTCCAGCGCGCGACCCGTTCGTGGGCGGTGCGGAACGGAAGGCCGCGACGGACAAGCTCTTCGGCGATGTCCGTTGAGAGCGTCGACGGCTCGATCGGCGGGCGGTCGCTCTCGGGCCGCAGGCGGAGGCCCGCAACCACCTCCGTAACGGCGGCAAGCGACAGCTCGAGCGCATCGGCCGTTTCGAAAAGCGGCTGCGAGGTCTCCTGCAGGTCGCGGTCATAGGAGAGCGGCAGGCCCTTGATCACGGTCAGCGTCGCGATGAGGTTCCCATAGACCCGTCCGGCTTTTGCCCTCGTCAGCTCCAGCGAGTCGGGGTTCTTCTTCTGCGGCATCATCGAAGAGCCGGTCGACGTCGCGTCCGACAGGAGAAAGAGCCGGTACTCCTCCCCCGTCCACAGGATCAGGTCTTCGGCGATGCGGGAGAGATGCGCCATCGCGAGCGACGCGGCGAACTCGAACTCGGCGGCGAAATCCCGGTCCGAGACGGCGTCCAGGCTGTTGGCGGTCAGCGCGGGGAGGCCGAGCTCGCGTGCCACGCCTTCGCGGTCGAGCGGCAGCGTCGAACCGGCGCAGGCGCCGGACCCGAGAGGCGAGACGGCCGTCCGGCGGCGGGCGTCCTCGAGGCGTTCGAGGTCCCGCAGGAGCATCTCCACCCACGCGTGAAGCACATGCGCTAGAAGAACCGGCTGCGCGCTCCTCAGGTGCGTGCGGGCCGCGACCACGATTTCCCCTTCAAGAAACTCCTCCGCCCGATCGAGCAGCGCGGCCGCCAGGGCGCGGAGGGCCGCCGAAGCGCGGTCGATCGCGGCAACCGTCCAGAGCCGGAGGTCCAGGGCGACCTGGTCGTTCCGGGACCGTCCCGCGTGGATGCGCCGACCCGCGTCCCCGGCGAGCTCGATCAGCCGCCGCTCGACGTTCAAGTGGATGTCTTCGTCGGCATCGCGGAAACGGAACGTCCCTCGCTCGATCTCGATAGCGATCTTCGCGAGCGCGCGCTCGATCCGCGCGAGCGCCGTCTTCGTGAGGAGGCCGGAGCGCGCGAGCCCGCGGGCGTGCGCGAGGGATCCGCGCAGGTCCTGTTCCGCCAGCCGCCGGTCGAACGGATGGGAAATCGAGAGTCGCGCGAGGGCCTCGCCGGGAGCGGACGTGAATCCGGCGCCCCAGAGCGCCTTCCCCCGAGAATTCTTCGCGCGCGCTCCGCCGGGTTTCCGAGCCGGCCGCTTCACGCGAAGTACGCGGCGATCGCGCGCCGGTAGACGTCCGGCGCTTCGACGACCGCGGCAATGGCGATCGACTCGTCGGCCGCGTGGGAGTGGGCCGGCTCGCCCGGGCCGAAAACGACCGCGGGCTTTCCGGCGAGGTGGGCCAGGTCGCTGACGCTCGGGAAGCCCGTGATCGCGGCGCCTCCCGCGGCTGCGGATGCGGCCTGCGCGATCTTCCAGGTGGGGTCTCCCGCGACGGGCTTCAGGCGAACGGACAGGACCTCGACTTCGGACGAGACCGCGGCGCGGATGGCCGCCACCATCGCGTCGTTGTCGAACGCTCCGATCGTCCTCGCATCGACCGTCACCTCGCAGAGGTCGGGCACGATGTTCGATCGGAGCCCTCCCCGTATGACGGTTGCGGTGGCGGTCGGCTTTCCCAGATACGGGTCTTCCTGCTCGAAGCGCAGCGCGGCGATCGCGCGCACGTCCTCGGCCGCCCGGACGATCGCGTTCTCCGCGAGGTGCGGGCGCGCCGCGTGCCCCGCGCGTCCCCGCGAGAGGAGCTTCACCTTGACGAGCCCTTTCTGCGCGATCGCCGGCGAAAACCCGTTCGGCTCCCCAACGATCGCGGCGTCGAAAACGAGTCCGGTCACGATCCTCTCGAGTCCCTGGCCGCCGGTCTCCTCGTCGCAGGTCCCGGCGAAAAGAAGGCTTCCGGCTCCGTCTTCCGGCAGCGGCGCGGTCAGAAAGGCCTCGAGCAGCGCGGCAACGGAAGCCTTCGCGTCGCTCGCTCCGAGACCGACCAGCCGGTCGCCCTCGATCCGCGGCGTCCACGGGTCCCCCGTCCAGCCGTCGACGGCGGGAACGGTATCGAGATGGGAATTCAAGAGCAGGCAGGGGCTTCCGGTCCCGCGCCGCGCCACGACGTTTCTCCCCTCGCGTTCCGCCTGTATTCCGAAATCGGCGCAGATCCCGGCGATGCGCTCCGCGAGCGCCCCCTCGTTGCCGGACACGCTCTGGATCGACACGAACTCCATCAGCCGGTCGAGCACGGTCGTGACGCCGGCGGCTCTCATTCGGCTCTCACGCTCCGATGACCCTCAGCGCCGTCATGCGACGATCACCCCTCGGCGCGGTCATGCGCCGATCACCCCCGGCGCCGTCATGCGCCGATCACCATCGTCCCGCTCCCGGTGTCGCCGAAGACCTCCGACAGGAGCGCGTTTCGCTGATTCCCGTTGACGATGTGCACGGCGCCCACTCCCGCTTCGACGACCCGCGAGATCTCTTCGAGCTTCGCGATCATTCCGCCCGACACGGCGGGACTTCTGGCGAGCTTGCGCGCGTCCGAAGACGTGAGCCGCGAAATGCGGCTCTCGGGATCCGCCGGATTCGCCAGCACGCCGGGCACGTCGGAGAGGAGTATGAGCTTTTCCGCTCCCAGCGCTACGGCGAGCGCCGACGCGATCGCGTCCGCGTTGACGTTGAAGACCTTTCCCTCCTCGTCGGCGGCGAGCGGCGAGACGATCGGGAGATAACCCGCGTCGAGCAGGGTCGTCAGGAGCCGCGGATCGACCTCGACGACGTCCCCGACGTTGCCGAAGTCGACGAGCTCGCGCTTGCCCGTCTCCTTGTTGACCAGGCTCTTTCGCGCCCGCTTGCGCGCGAGCACCACATTGCCGTCGATTCCCGAGACGCCGACCGCCTGCACGCCGAAAGCGCGGAGCGCCGACAGGATCTCCACCGAGATCTTTCCCGCGAAGACCATCTTGACGACCTCGAGTGTTTCGTCGTCGGTGACGCGGCGTCCGTTCACGAGCTTCGTCTCGAGGCCCAACCGCTCCGACAGCTTTGTCGCCTGGGCTCCCCCGCCGTGGACGACGGTGACGCGAATCCCGACCTGGTGCAGGAGCGCGATCTCTTCCGCGAGCGACGAGAGGTTGTCGAGCTTCTCGGTCACTTTGCCGGAGATCTTCAGCACGAATGTCCTCGCCTTGAACCGCCGGATGTACGGGAGCGCCTCGCGGAGGATTTCGGCATCCACGCCGGTGAGCCGGTGCGCGAGCTTCTCGGCTCCGACGACGACGTCCTTCACCGGTTCTCCGCGGCGAGCCATTCGAGGATCGCCTGCTGCGCGTACATACGGTTTTCCGCCTCGTCGAGAACGACCGAGCGCCGCCCGTCCAGAACCGCATCGTCGACGACGACGTTGCGGCGGACCGGGAGGCAGTGCATGAAAATCGCGTTGCGGCCGCGCGCCATGCGGGCCTCGGTGACGCGCCAGTCCCGCAGCTTCGCGCGGCGCGTGAACTCCGCCTCGGGCTCTCCGTAGTCCGCGAGAGCTCCCCAGGATTTTGCGTAAACCACTTCGACCCCCTCGTACACCGCGTCCCGCTCGTCGGTCACGGTGAGAGCGCCCCCGCTCTCCGCAGCAAGGCGCTCGGCGGTGCGCACGATGTCGACGTCGAGCTCGTACCCCTCGGGCCTCGCGAGCACGAGGTCCGTGCCGAGCCGCGCGGCGCCGAGAAGGAATGAGTTCGGGACGGCCATCGGAAGCGTTTTCGGGTGGTAGGCCCAAGTGAGCAGGACCCGGCGTCCCCTCGTGTTGCCGAGCTGCTCGCGGATCGTCAGGGCGTCCGCCATCGCCTGGCACGGGTGGTCGAGCGGCGACTCGAGGTTGATGACGGGAACGCCCGAGTATCGCGCGAACGCGTTCAGAACGGGCTCGCGCCGGTCGATCTCATAGTCCTTGCCTTCGGGGAAGGAGCGGACGCCGAGCATGTCGCAGTAGCGCCCGAGCACGCCCGCCCCTTCGCGCGCGTGCTCCGCGGCGGCTCCGTCCATGACGACACCGTCGCGATACTCCATCGCCCAGGCGTCGGAGCCGACGGAAAGAGTGACCGGCGTGCCGCCGAGCTTCGACACGGCGACTTCCATCGAGACCCGCGTCCGCAGCGAAGGGTTGAAGAACACCAGCCCGACGTGCGCGCCGGCGAGCGCGTCGCTGTGCGCTCCCTGCCGGAATTCCTCACCGCGGGCGAGCAGGGCGTCGAACTGCGCGGGAGTCAGGTCCCGCGTCGTCAGAAAGTGCCTCACAGGACCTCCTCCATCGCCGCCAGGAACCGGTCGATCTCATCTTCCCGCAGGACGAGCGGCGGCAGGAGCCTCAGCACGTCGGGAAGATCGCTCCCGCCCAGGAGAATCCCCCGGGAGAGGAGAGCCTCGCGCACCGGTTTCCCCGGCCGGTCGAGCGCGATCCCGAGAAGAAAGCCTTCACCGCGAACCTCGCGGACGGCGGGCAGATTTGCGAGACCCGCGCGCAGGCGCTCGGAGCCGCGGCGGACGTTCTCGAGCAGGCGCTCCGACTCGATCACGCGGACCGTCGCCTCCGCCGCCGCGCACGCGAGCGGACCGCCCCCGAACGTCGTGCCGTATTCCTCGGGAAGGACTCCCGCCGCGATCTCTTCCGAGACGAGCACCGCGCCCATCGGGACGCCGCTCGCGATGCCCTTGGCGAGCGTCGCGAGATCGGGAAGGACGCCGTGCCGGCCCGACCAGAAGAACGTGCCGGTCCGCCCGAACCCGGTCTGGACCTCGTCGTAGATGAGCTTCGCGCCGCGCTCGTCGCACAGCCGCCGGAGCCCCTGGAAGTATTCCGCGGGCGCTTCGATGACCCCGGCGAGGCTCTGGATCGGCTCGAGCAGCACGGCCGCGACGCGATCGTCGATCAGCGCGGTCGCAGCCTGCAGGTCACCGAACGGAGCGAGCCGGTGGCCGGGCACGTTCGGCTCTCCGAGCGCGCGGTATTTCTCGAGACCGGCCGCCGAAATCGCGTCCGCCGTCCGGCCGTGGAACCCCCCGTGGAACGAGAGCACGTCGCTGCGCTTCGTCGCGCGGCGGGCCAGCCGCATCGCGTTCTCGTTCGCTTCGGTGCCCGAGTTGACGAAGAAGACCCGGGTCAGCGGCGACGGCGCGTGCCGCGCGATCGCGTCCGCCGCGCGGGTGCGAACGCCAAGGGCAACCACGTTCGAGTAGAAGAGGAGCGTCTTCGCCTGCTCGGAGATCGCCCGGACGACTTCCGGGTGCGCGTGGCCCGTGGAGGCAACGGCGTGGCCGCCGTAGAGATCGAGATAGCTCTTTCCCGATTCGTCCCAGACCGTCGAGCCCTCGCCGCGCGCGAGCGTGATCGGCCACCGCGTGTAGGTCGGAAGCTCGCTGCCGGCGGCTCTTGCCTTCGGGTCGATCGCCGCGCGGCTCAGGGAAAGACTCCTGACATTTTGAGGCCGGTCGCCTCCGGAAGGTCGAACAGGATGTTCATCGCCTGGATGGCCTGGCCCGCCGCCCCCTTGACGAGGTTGTCGATCGCGACGAACACGCGGGCGACGCCGCCCGAGGAGGCGACGCCGATGTCCGCGAAGTTCGTTCCCTTGACCGCCGCGACGTCCGGCGACCCATCGACGAGGCGCACGAAAAACTCCCGCCCGTACGCGTCCCGGTAGACGGCGCGCAGAGCGTCGCGGTCCATCGGCGCGCTGAGGGGAACCGCGGCGGTGACGAAAATGCCTCGGACGAGCGGCGCCGAATGCGTCTGGAACACGATCCGCCCCGCCGCCGGCGGCCCGATCGCTGAGAGGGATTCCTCGATCTCCGGCAGGTGGCGGTGTCCGTCCAGACCGTACGCGAAGAACGCGGACGCGCGGCGGGGATGGTGGGTGGTCGGCGTCGGCGTGACGCCGGCTCCCGACGATCCCGTGATCGCGAACACGGAGACGGGAGCGCCCTCCGCCACGAGCCCCGCGCGCCAGAGGGGCGCGAGCGCGAGGATCGAGGCGGTCGCAAAGCAGCCGGGCGAGGCAATCGCGCGCGAAGCCGCGATTGCCTCGCGGAAGAGCTCCGGAAGGCCGTAGACGAACTCGGGCTGCCGCGCGAATCCCGGCGGCACCGGGCCGTAAAACTTCTCGAACGACGCGGCACTCTTCAGCCGGAAGTCCGCCGAAAGGTCCACGACGGGAATGCCGCGGTCGAGAAGGGGCGGCGCGGCATCGACGGCATATCCGTGCGGGCCGGCGAGAAAGACGACCTCGGGCTCGTCCGCGCCCTCGGGGAGCGCGCTCGTGAAGACGAGGTCGGTCAACCGGGACAGGTGCGTGTGCACCGCCGCGACCGGCTGCCCCGCCTGCGACCGCGAGATAACGGCGACGGGCTCGGCCTTCGGGTGGTCGAGCAAAAGGCGCAGAAGCTCGCCGCCCGCATAGCCGCTCGCGCCGAAGATCGCCGCGCGAATCGTCACTTGTGGATCTCCTCGTAGACGACGCCGAAGAGCGCGCGGCCATCCGTCTTCGCGTTGGCGGCCGGCAGCTTCATCTCGGACTGGATGTACTCGGTCCCGGTCTGGTTGTCGGTCACCGGGCCCGACATGATCGTGATCGGGATGTTCCACTGCTCCATCAGCTTCTGCGCCCCCCACGCCGCGACCAGGTCGTTCGCGCACATCACGACGGCTTTGGTCGCTCTGACGAGCTCGGGGTCGTCGAAGAACGTCCCGACGCGGTAGTCGCCCAGGATCCCGTCGCCCATCTCGACCACGATCACATCCGGGTTCTTCTCCGCGAGCGCCGCGAGGATCGCGCGGGCGTAAGGAGCGAGGTCCTTGACGTGCGCGGTCGAGGGAAGGCCGCAGTCGAGGAACGACATGGTCGCGAACGCGCCGTGGTCCTCCATGTCGAGCGTGTCCTTGAGGCACGCCACGCCGGAGAGCTTCGCCGCGGCGACGCGCTGCCCTGCGCTCGCGAAGCGTTTCACGATCTCCGACGCGGCCGCCGTCTTGCCCGCGCTCATGCAAGTCCCCGCGATCACGACCAGGGGCGGGCAGGGGCCGAGGGTGTCGCGCGGGGGCAGCGCGTTCTGCGCGATGTTGGCGGGCTTTCCGTCGATCAACACCGCGCCGAGCACCTCGACGTCGAGCGGAAGTCCGACTTCCGGGTTCTTCCCGACGCAGAGGCCGAGGACCCCGCCTAAATTCAGCACGTGGATCGTGTCGCCGACGTGGATCGTCTCCGGCACCACCCCGACGAAGCCCTTCAGCGCGCGGCGGTATCCGAGAGTCCCGGCCATGACGTCGCCTTTGTTGATCTTCGCCATCCGCCCCGAAACGAGCTCGAGCCGGTCGTACACGCTCTTTTCCATCAGCGCGCGGACGGCCAGGACGTTCCCCTCTTTCGCCTCGATGTGCGGCGAGATCTCCACCTCTCGCGGCAGCCCGAGCCGCGCGGTCGAAGAGGCGATTTTGTCCAGGATGATCACGAGGTCTCCTTTCCCGCGAGGGCCCAGAGCCGGCCCGGAAGGGCGAGCGTCTTGCCGACGCCCTGGGCTTCGGAAGGCGAGAGGTACGTGTTCGATTCGCCGTAGCGTACGAGCTCGGGCCGCATGAGTGAAAAAGCGCTGCGCACGCCGGCCACTTCGTAGCGGCCGGGGGTGAAGCGCACGCGCGCGTCGCCGGTCACCCGCGACTGGCTGCCGGCGAGAAACGCCGCGGCGTCGGCGGCGGCCGGCTCGAAGGCGAGCCCCTCGTGGAGCAGCCGGCCGTAGGTCTCGGCGACGAGCGCCTTCAGCTGCCGCTGCTCCTTCGTGAGAACGAGCTTCTCGAGCTCGGAGTGCGCCGCGATCAAGGCGAGCGCGGCGGGAGCTTCGAACGCGATGCGCCCCTTCGCGCCGAGGATCGTGTCTCCGAGGTGAATCCCGCGTCCCGCGGCGTAGCGCCGCCCGATCGCATTCAGCTTCTCGATCAGCGCGAGCGCGTCGATCCGGGCGCCGTCGAGCGAGACGGGCCGGCCCTGCTCGAACGAGACGACCACTTCGGAGGCCCTCCGCGGCGACCGGGCGAGCGGGTTCCCGGGGAACAGGTCCTCGGGCGGCATCGCCCACGAGTCGTGAGTCTCTCCCCCGCCGATGGTCGTGCCCCACAGCCCCTCGTTGACCGAGTACCGCGTGGTCTTCGGCGGAATCGTGACTCCGGCCGACGCGAGCACCGCGGCTTCGTCTTCGCGCGAGAGGCCGGTATCGCGGATGGGCGCGCGGACTTCGACCTCCGGCGCCAGCACGCGAAGGGCCGCGTCGAAGCGGAACTGGTCGTTGCCGGCCGCTGTCGAGCCGTGGACGATCACGCGGGCCCGCACCTTCCGGGCGTATGCGGCGACCGCTTCCGCCTGCACCGCGCGCTCCGCCGCGACCGACAGCGGGTAGACGCCGCCGCGGAGCACGTTTCCGAACAGGAGCGGCAGCGCATAGCGCTCGAACACGTCGCGGCGGCCGTCCACGAAGACGTGCTTCTCGACTCTCGCGGCCTTCGCGCGGGAAGCGATCGTCCGCCGCTCGGAAGCCGAAAATCCTCCTGTGTCCACCGTGACGGCGTGCACGCGGGCGCCTTCCTGGCGCAGCACGACCGCGCAGTAGGTGGTGTCGAGACCACCGGAAAAGGCAAGGCACACGACCGGCATGCGGCGTTTCATCGGCGACGGGCTGTGGGGGATTCTACGGGACTAGAGCGCCGCCGCCATGGAGGAAATCCTCCTGGCGCGCGGACGCGGCGAAGCCAACCTCGCGAGGCGGGGGAAGGAGAGCGGAGCGGCGAGGTTCGCGTTCATCGGGCCGTTACGTTGGGGCAACCGGGCGGGGTTGTCAAGAATTTTTTGGGAGCTCCCGCGCAGGCCACCGGCGGGAAGGCTGACGGCTGACAGCCGAGAGCTGACAGCGTCACTGCTCGACGCACGGCTTCACCGTAATCGAGTTCTCCCAGTTGTCGCCCCGGCGCTGCTCCTGGACGCGGAACGCCTTCCGGAACGTCGAGCCCGCCGCGAGAGATTTCGTGGTGCGGTAGATCTCGATCGAGCTTCCAATGTCGACCGCGGATGGGACGGAAAGGCCGGGAATCGCCTCGAACCCACCCCGCGTCGCCGGGGAGGACTCCTCCGCCCGCGACAGGCGGAACGTCTCGTCGCCGCCGTTGATGAAGCGCGCCGTGACCGTGAAATCCTGCCCCTCGACAGCCTCATCCGGATTCATGCGGATCTGGATCGAGATCCGCCCGCTGTCGGGCCGCGCCGGTTTCAACGCGGTGCCGGAAAAACCGGCGGGAACTTCCTGGGTGGCGCCCTGCGCGAACGCGGTGCGCCCGATTTCGGCGCAGAAGTGGATCTTCGGACGGTTGGGATTCGCGTCGGCCGCAACCGACGCTCCGGCAGGACGGGAGACCCGCGGCGGGTCGGGCGCTGAACGCCGGTCCCGCGGCGCTTCGGCCCGGCGCTCGGCGGGCCGGCCTGCGGGTGCGGGAACCGGCGCGGGAGCGTCCTCGGCCAGCGGAGGCGCGGCGGCGGGAGCGGGCGCGCCTGCGGAGGCGCCCGCCGGAACCGCCGTCGGCAGCACGGGGGCAGGGACGGCGGCGATCACGACGGCGGTCGGCGCGGGAGCGGGAACGCGAGCCGCGGCCTCGCTCCCGCTTCCGCTTTGGCTTTGGCTTTGGCTTTGGGACGCCCGGCGGTCCCGGTTCATCCACCCCGAGACGACGATCCCCAGGACGACGAGGACCGCGGCGCCCACGGCGACGGCCGCATAGCCCGCGATCGAGGAGCGCTGGCGCGGCTCGCGTTCGAAATTCCTGGCGTCAGTGACGATGGTCTTCGCGAGCCCCGAAGCGTCGCCGGAGCCCGAAGGCGTCGCGTCGCTCCAGCCCGACAGCGTCTTCTGCACCTTGATGTCGGTGGCTTCGAGCGGGCGGATCGAGACCTCGGAGACGCGGAACTTCGACTGGAGCGACTTCTGGAGGCTAGCTCCTGCCGGGTTCTGCGCGGCGGCGGCGGCGCGCACGAACTCGATCGCGGTCTTGACGTACTCGCTGACCTCTTCCGCGTGCCGGGCGCCGACGTCCGCGGCGGGGAGCGTTTCGAGCGCCTTCGCAAACTCCTGGGCGCTCTGCCACCGGTCATCGGGATTTTTCTGGAGCGCACGGAGAAGAATCTCCCGGAGCGCGGGAGCGATTTTCCCGGCCGGATCGCTCTTCGAGAACGGCATCGGCGGCTTCTGAAGTCGCGCCATGAGGATGTCCTGGAGGCTTCCGCCGCCGTAGGGACAGACCCCGGTGAGCGCCTCGTAGAGGACCACCGCGAACGAGAAGAGGTCGCTGCGGCCGTCGATCCCGGAGGAGCTCGCCTTCTTGGTGAGCTGCTCCGGCGAGGAATAGCGCAGCTTGCCGATGAACTCGTCCGCGGCGGTGAGCTGCTCCTGCTCCTCGGCGCGCGCGAGCTTTGCGATGCCGAGGTCGATCAGTTTCGCCTGGAGGGTCCCGTCCTCCTCCTGCATCATCATGACGTTGTCCGGCGAGATGTCGCGATGGACGATCCCCTTCCGGTGCAGGTAGTCGAGCGCGGACAGAGACTGGCCGGCCAGGTGGAGCGCGAGCGGGATCGGCAGCGGCCCGCAATTGCGGATCATGTCGCGCAGGTTGATGCCGTCGATGAACTCCATCACCATGAACGCCGTGCCTTCGTCGTCCACGAAGAAGTCGTAAAAGCCGACGATGTTGCCGTGTTTCAGGCGCGTTGCCATCTGCGCCTCGCGGAGGAAGCGTTTGCGCTGGTCGGCGCTCTCGGCCACCTCGGGACGCATTACCTTGATGATGCGAATCTCGTCGAGCAGGCGGTGGCGGACCATGTAGATCGCGCCCATGCCGCCTTCGCGGATCTTGCCCAGAACTTCGTACTTGCCGTCGAACGATCCGGGAGTCGAGCTCATCCGCAGGCACCCCGCCCTGAATTCGTCAAATGTTCCGACAAATATACGCGACCACGCCGCGCGCGCTTGTCATCACCGGGCCTTTGAATGAGAATCGCCGCGAGAACCCGGAAATCCAACCCCGCGAACGGAGGCCCCATTGCCCGGAGCGCACACCGCGTCCCCGCGGCCCGGCGATGTCGGACGCGCGCTCGAAGCCGCCGTCGAATCCCTCCGGGCGGACCGCGTCCGGACGCGCGCCGCTCTCGTGGCTCTCGCGCTGGCGATGGCCATCGTCGTCTGCCTGACGACGCTCGTCGAGCGCGGACGCGCCGCGACGATCCAGTCCCTCGAGCGCGCGGGCCTGAAGAACCTCTACCTGGTCGCGCGCCCGGGCTCCGACGAGCGCGGGCTGGGCTTCGACGACGTCGATCGCCTGCGCGCGGTGCTGCCGGTCCGATCCGCGCTCGGGATCCGGACGTCGAAGCGCACGGTCCTGGCGGCCGGCGCGCCGTTCGACGCTCCGCTGTACGCGGTCTCCGGGCCGCTCTCCGCGTTTTTCCCGGCGCGAATCCGCGCGGGACGTCCCCTCGGCGAGCTCGATCTCGCCCGTAAGTCTCCGTACTGCGTCATCGGCAGCTCCGTGGCCCGCGCGGCCCGGCTCTCACCCTTCGTCGGGAGCGCGCTCGCGATCGGGACGCGAAGCTACGAGGTCGTCGGCGAGCTCGCGCCGGCCGAGGTCGAGGGCGCATCCGCGGGAGAGCTCCCTTCCTTCGACTGGAACCGCGCGGTGGTCGTGCCGCTCGGGGCGGAGCCGGAGCCCGCGGCGGAGCCGAACGGCCGCTACCCCCTGGACGTCGCGGTCCTCGCGTTCTCCTCCGCCGCGGAGGCGAGCGCGGCCGCAGACGCCGCACCGCGGATCGACCCCACTCGCTGCGGCCCGCAGGGCGCGATTCGCGTCGCCTCTCCGATCCAGACCCTGCGACAGTACCGCCAGGCGCGGAGCACGTTCGACCGCATCGTGTTCGTTGTCGGCCTGCTGACCGCGGCCTCCGCGATCCTCGGCATCTCGAACCTGCTTTCTGCCTCGGTGCTCGCGCGGCGCAAGGAAATCGGACTCCGGCGGGCCGTCGGCGCGAGAAGCCGCGACATCATTCTCCAGTTCCGGCTCGAGGCGACGCTCCTCGGGATACTGGGCGGAGGAGCGGGGCTTTTCGCCGGGTGGCTCATCGGCCTCGCGAGCGTCGACCGCTCGGCGGGAGGCTCGTCGCTTTCGCTCCTCACGTTTTCCATTCTGGCGATCTCGTGCGTCGCGGCCGGAGCGATCACGGGGATCCGGCCCTCCCGCCGCGCATCCCGCATCGATCCCGCCGCGGCGCTCCGGGAAGGCTGAGGCGCCGCGGTGACCGGCTCTCACGCCCGCCGCGGGCTTCGCGCGGCCGCCCTCGCCGCACTCGGCGCGCTTTCGGGGCTGCACGGCGCCGGCGCGCAGGAGCTGCCGCCGCCCGCGGCGATTCCCGTCCTCACGATCGGCGAGGCCCTGCGCGCCGCGCTGCAGCGCAACCCGGACCTCTTAAACGGCCAGGACGCGCTCCTCTCGACGCGGGTCGCCGAGCGGGGCGTCCTCGCCGGCTACCTTCCGCAGGCGGTGCCTTTCTTTCAGCTCGATCGCAGCCGAGACACGGGGGTTCGGACGGAGACGTACGGCGTGACCGCGTCAGAGCAGTTCCCTTTCGGAACCCGGCTGGAAGCGGCGGCAAGCGTGAATAGGAATCCGGGCGACTTTCCGGACAATCCGTATGTGTCCGACTACCGCCTGACGCTCACGCAGCCGCTTCTGGGCGGCGCAGATCCCGCGGTGACCCGCGAGCCGCTTCGTCAGGCGCGACGATCGACTTCCGGACAGGAGCGCGCCGTCGAGGTGCTGAAGCGACGCTCGGTGATCGCGATCTACTCGGCGTATTTCGGCCTGGCGCGGCAGGAGGATGCGCTGCGGTTCGAGAGCGAGCGCGTCGAGCGCGCCCGCCGCCTGACCGAGTTCTCGCGGGCGCGATTCTCCTCCGGAAGCCTGTCGCGCCTGGACGTTCTCCGCGCGGAACAGCAGGAGGCGCTGGCGATCGTCACGAGGAACGACGCCGAGAATCTCGTCGAAGATTTCCGCGACGCGCTGCGGCGGGCCGCGGGCCTGGCGCCGGAACTGAAGTTCTCGATCGTCGCGCCCTCGGAGCTTCCCGAAGCCGCGGTCGAGATCGATCCCGCAACCGCGGCGGCCGAGATCGCCGACCGGCGCCCCGAGGCCCGCGAAGCGCGCGATGCCGTCGTGGACGCCGAATTCGCCGTGCGTATCGCGAAGAGCCTGGAGCTCCCCTCTCTCGACGGCGTCATGACGTACGAGGGCATCTCGACGAGCGCTTCGGCCGGGGACGCCCTGCGACCGCGCAATGCCGCGCTTCTCTTCGGCCTCAGGTCGCGGTACGGATTGAACTCGACGCTGCTGCACGCGCAGAGGCGCGAGGCGGAGATCGCGCTCGCGACGCGCAAGCGCAATTATCAGCTTTACGTCGACGACCTCGTCCGCGAAGTCCGCCGCGCCTACCGGCGGCTCGACGCCCTCCGCCGCAACTGGGAGATCGCGGTGCAGAACATGCGCGCCGCACAGCTCCAGGTCGAGGTCGCGCAGTTGCGGTTCGAGAAGGGGTTGTCGGACAATTTCAACGTGGTCGACGCCGAAACCCTCTACAACTCCGCCCGGCTGTACGAGCTCGACTCGAGGTTCAATATTCTGCTCGCCCGGCTCGACTGCCTGTTTTCAGCGGGGCGGCTGGACGTTCTTCCGTTTCTGCAGCAGCCATGAGCGCCAGCGCCTCCCGCCCCCGCGCCCTTGCCGTCTTCCTCTCGACCTCCGTCCGGGGGGCGCGTCAGCGCCTGCAGCGCGTGCTGCGGCGACCGGTGCTGTCCGCCGCGGCGGTTGCCGCCGTCCTGCTCCTGGTGTGGGGCGCGGCGCGGCTCGCTGCCCGCGGGGGACCCGGCGACGCCGTGGTGCGGCGCGGCACACTCGAGCCATCCGTCGCGCTCGTCGGGTCACTCACGCCCGAGCGCTCCGATTCCTACGGGGCGCTCGTCCCCGGGGTGGAGCTCAAAATCCTGTGGCTCGCGCACGAGGGCGTGCTCGTGAAGGCGGGCGACTGTCTGATCGAGTTCGATCCCGCTCCTTTTCAGAAGGACCTCGACACGGCGCGGGCGCGCGCCCGGGAGCTGTCGGGCGAAGCGGACCAGGCGCGGCTCGCGCGCGACGCGGTCAAACTCAAGAACACCGCGGGGCTGCACGAGAAGACGAGCTCGGCCCAGGACTCGGCGCGCGACTTTGATGCGGTCGTGAACACGACCGCGCCGCTGACCGCGCAGGAATCCCTCCACGAGGTCGGGCAGCGCGAACGGGCGCTCGAGGAAGCGGAGACGCGCCTGGCGGGGCTCGAGAAGTTCGTCGCGCAGGGGTACATTTCCCAGGAGGAGTACCGCGCGGCGAAGACGCGGCGCGACCAGGCGGCCGCCGACCTGCAGCTTTCCCGGTCGCGGCACTCCGCGCTCGTGCACCAGACGAACCCGGATCTGATCCGGCGAAAGTCCGAGGAAGCGCAAACCGGGAAGCTGCAGCTCGAGCTCGAGCAGCAGCGCTCCCGGGTGGAGCTCGGCCAGACCGATGCGGCGGCGCGGGTCGCGTCGGCCCGGCTGGAAGAGGCGCGTCGCCAGATGGCGGAGGCGGAGGCGAAGATCGCCGCGTGCACGGCCGTCGCGAAGGGGCCGGGCCTCGTGGTCCACAGCGAGGTGTACGAGAAGGACGGATCCCGCCGGAAGCTCCGGGTCGGCGACGCCGCGTGGGGAGGCACCACCGTCGTGACGCTGCCGGACCTTTCGCGGATGCTGGTCGAGGGGCGCGTGCCGGAGTCCGAGATCCACAAGCTTCTCCCCGGCCAG
>JBBROA010000076.1:0-20106 GCA_038229875.1 Thermoanaerobaculia bacterium
CCCTCACCCCCACCCTCTCCCCGAGCGCGGGGAGAGGGAGCGGAAAACGGCGCCGGCGAATTTAAGCTTCTTGTGGGAGTAGCCCGAAAAGGGGGAGCGTGACCACCGTGTGGAGCCCTGCCGGCGCGTCCACGATGAAGGGGATCGCGTTGACGACGCATCCGACCGTCGCGCGGTCGCCGTGAAATCCTCCGGAGACCCGCAGGTGCACCGGGGGATCCCCCTCGATCTCGATCGTGTCCGACGCATCCTCGACGCCGACCGCCATCGTGAGGTCGAGGATGACCCGCGGCTCGTCTCCACCCTGGACGAGGGCGATCTGATGAAGTCCCAGCACGTTTCCGGCGGGAACCCCGTCTGTCTCCCGCTCGGCGATGACCGGCTCGATCGTCTCGGTGATCTCGTCGATCGCGAGGCCGAGCCCGAGGGCGAGCATGGCCGCGGACTCGGAGAGCCCGACGTGGCCGAGCTTCTTCGCCGAGACCCCAGCCGCAAACTGCTCGCGGGTCAACCCCGCTCCGACTTTCGCGCGCAGCGGGCCGCGGCGCTTCGCGGCGTCCACGATCCGTGTGACCTTGACCCGTTCGACCCGGACGCAGGCGGCCGCGGCCGAGAGCGCGAGCCGGTCCATGACGAGTCCCGGATTGACTCCCGTGCCGAGGACGGCGACGCCGCGCGCCTTTGCGCGTTCGTCGATGCGGCGTCCGAGAGCCGAATGGCGCAGTTCCGGAAACGAGAGCTCCTCGCAGGTGGAGACGACGTGCCAGCCGGCCTCGATGGCCTGCTCGATCTGCGGAGCGACGCTGTCGAGCCGCGACCCGGTGCAGAGGATGACGACGTCGGATTTTCCGCGCTCGCGGGCGGAGCGCGAATAGAGCTCCGCCGCGGTCGAGTCGACGTAAGGGCCTTCGCCCGCGGAGCCGAGAACCTGCGCGACCGAGCGTCCCGCCTTGTCCGGCGCCGGGTCCGCGGCCCCCAGGATCTCCACGTTGGGCCGCCCGACGAGGGCCTTGCCCACCTCGATTCCGATCGGTCCCAGTCCCACCAGCGCGACTCGGGCGCGGAAAGGTTTGTTCACGACGCCTCCTCTGTCTCTCGACGCGCGGAACCTTATATGAGGTTGCCGTGCGCTGTCAGGTGCCGGCGCCTTGGGACCGGTCCAGGACCGCGGAGTACCGTGGCCGTCTTGCTCCCGTTGGTCGCTCGGCTCTCGCGCTACGATACGACCCGCATGCGCCGCTTCCTCCTTTTGATCGCCGCTCTGTTCCTCGCTTTCGCGGCTCGCGCCGCCGAGCCCGCGGCGAAGCCGACTCTCGCGCTCGTGGGCGGCCGGGTGATCGACGGCTACGAAGGGAAACCCATCGAGGATGGCGTCGTCCTGATCGCGGGAGAGCGGATCGTCGCGGTCGGTTCGCGCGCGGACATCTCGGTCCCGCCCGGCACTCCGACGATCGACACCCGCGGCATGAGCGTGCTTCCCGGACTGGCGGACATGCACGTCCACCTCATGATCCTGGGTCACGGCGACTACGAGCACTGGGATAAGACCTACCGGCCCCGGTTCGCCGCGGAGATCATGCCGGCCGCCGCGAAGCAGCTTCTCGAGAGCGGCGTGACGTTCGCCCGGGACCTGGGCGCTCCCTTGGACGACATCCTCCTCGTGAAGCGCAGGATCGAGAAGGGCGAAATCCCGGGCCCGCGGCTGTTCGTCTCCGGTCCCTTCCTTCAGCACGCGCCGTACAACGATTACGAGAAGGAATTCCGCTGGGGAGTGACGGGCGCCGCGGATGCGCGCGCGAAGGTCAGGAAAGTCATCGACGCGGGCGTCGACCTGATCAAGCTGATCGACCAGGACCAGATGACGGACGAAGAGGTCCGCGCGATCGTCGAGACCGCGCACGCGGCGGGCCGGCCCGTCGTGGCGCATGCTCACCGCGAGGACGAGATTCGGGTCGGTCTGAAGCACGGCGTGGACTGCTTTGAGCACACCGGCCTTGCGACCGAGCCCGCGTACCCCGAGGACATCCTGTCCGCGCTCCGAAAGCGAAACCAGGGCCTCGCCTGGTGTCCGACTGTCGAAGGACTCTTCCTCTCCGCTTACACGGCCGACGTTTTCCCCGGACGCCTCGACGACCCGCGGTGGCAGGCGGGTCTCGCGCCCGACCTCGTCAAAGACATCCGGGAGTCGCTCCGGAACATCACCGGGCTCCCGTACTTCCAGCTCGTCCGCCGGCGGCTTCCCACTCTCGCGGCGAAGTTCCGCCAGATCCGCGACACCGGCGTCACGCTTCTCGTGGGCACAGACTCGGGGATCCCCGGCAACTTCCACACGGACTCGACATGGCGCGAGCTGGCGACCTGGGTGGACCTGGGCATGACTCCGATGCAGGCGATCGCGGGCGCGACCCGGTGGCCGGCCGTCTGGCTGAAGCGGGACAAGGACCTCGGCACGCTCGCCCCGGGCCGGTTTGCAGACGTCATTGCAGTCAAAGGGGACGTCCTGACCCACATCGCGCTCCTGCAGCGAGTCGACATCGTCATCAAGAACGGGGTTCGTGTGCGGTAGAGGTTTTGCAGGGGCCGCCTGCGTTTGCAGGAGCTTTCCTGCGGGAGGCGAGCTATGGAAGACATGAATCAGGGCGACCGGGGAGCGGGCGAGCGGGATCGCGCGGTGGTCGATGAGCTTCGCGAGCTCGGACGTTCCTTTTCGGCGCTCGGCCGGACCGTCTTCGAAGAGGGACGCGTGCTCTCCGCGGAGCTCTTGAAATCCGCCCGCGAGGCAGTCGACCGGGCCCGGACGGAAATCGAGAAGATGGCGCGGGAAAAGAAGTGACGGCGGGTGCCGGCTCGCGCCGTCCGGGCGTCGTCGCTCTTCTTCTCGTCTCGCTCGCACTCGCGGGTTCCGCGTGCGCGAGCTCCGGCTCGGCGTCGAAGCGGCACGACGCGGCCTTCAAATCGCTCGAAGCGACCGTCGTCGATCGCGAGCACGAGAAGCCCGGCAGCGGCGGCGCGAGCTTCGCCGGAAATGGAAACTATTACCTGATCTTCGAGGCCAGGGACGGCGAGGCGACCGCGCGGTACCGCTTCCAAGTCACGATGTTGCAATACAACCGCTACACTGAAGGTAGCCACGTCCAGATAGTGATCGGCGACAATCAGCTGCGGGACATCCGGCCGCTGCGCTGAACCTCTCGGGCCGGGCAGCCCTGATCGACTCCTGAAACGGGACGAGAGCGCGCGCCGGAAGTTCAGGTCGCAGAGTCAGGATCGGTGTGCAGCGACGGTAAACTCCTGACTCGCCGTGCCCGCCACGTTCCTGCCCAAGTCGATCACCGCGCTCAAGGGCTACACGCCCCGCCAGTTCGTCGCGGACCTGCAGGCCGGTGTCATCGTCGGGATCGTCGCGATCCCGCTCGCTCTTGCGTTTGCGATCGCCTCCGGTGTCGCGCCAGAGAAGGGGCTGATCACCGCCATCGTCGGGGGGTTTGCCGTCTCGCTCCTCGGCGGAAGCCGGGTCCAGATCGCGGGGCCGACTGGCGCGTTCGTGGTGATCGTTTACGGCATCGTCGAGAAGTACGGGATCGACGGCCTCATCCTCTGCACCGTCATCGCGGGCTTTCTGCTGATCGGCCTGGGCCTCGCCCGTTTCGGCGGAGCGATCAAGTTCATTCCCTATCCCGTCGTGACCGGCTTCACGAGCGGAATCGCTGTCATCATCTTTTCCTCGCAGATCAAGGACCTTCTCGGGCTGCGCATGGGCGCCGTCCCGGCCTCTTTTCTCGCGAAGTGGGCCGCCTATGGCCGGCACCTGGGCAACCCGTCGGTGTCCGCGATCGGGGTCGCGGCCGGGTCCCTGGCGGTTCTGCTGCTCTGGCCGAAGGTCTCGCGGCGCATTCCCTCCCCGATCGTCGCGATCCTCGCGGCGACGGCGGCCGTGACCCTCCTCCACCTGCCGGTCGAGACGATCGGCTCTCGCTTCGGCGAGATCCATGCGTCTCTTCCGGCACCGCGCTTCCCTTCGTTCACCTTCGAGCGCGTGAGGGAGCTCTTTTCCCCGGCGGTCACGGTGGCTCTCCTGGCGGCGATCGAATCGCTTCTTTCCGCCGTGGTCGCGGACGGGATGATCGGGACCCGCCACAAGTCGAACGTCGAGCTGGTCGCCCAGGGGATTGCGAACATCTCGTCGGGCCTGTTCGGCGGGATCCCCGTGACGGGCGCGATTGCGCGCACCGCGACGAACGTCAAGAACGGAGGGAGGACCCCCGTCGCGGGGATCGTGCACGCGGCGACCGTCCTTCTCGTGCTCGTCTTTCTCGGGAAATGGGCCCGATACATTCCTCTCGCGGCGCTCGCGGCCGTTCTGGTCGTCGTCTCGTACCACATGAGCGAATGGCGCTCGTTCGCCGCCTTGACTCGCGCCCCCCGAGGCGACGTCGCCGTTCTCGTCACGACGTTTCTCCTGACGGTCCTGATCGATCTGACCGTCGCCGTTCAGGTCGGCGTGGTCCTCGCCGCCTTCCTCTTCATCCGCCGCATGGCGGACGTGACCAACGTCCAGGTGATCACCGCCGAGCTCGACGACGCGCCGGACGGGACGATGGCGGCGGACGCGGAGGGCGTCGTACGCCGGACTATTCCCGAAGGCGTCGAGGTCTACGAGGTGAACGGCCCTTTCTTCTTCGGCGCGGCGGACAAGATCAAGGGCGTTCTCGAACGTGTCGCGAAGAAGCCGAAGGTCTTCATCCTCCGGATGCGCAACGTGCCGGCGATCGACGCGTCCGGCCTCCGCGTGCTCGACGATCTCCATCGCTCGTTTGCCGGCCAGGGGGTCCGTTTCATCATCGCGGGGATCCACACGCAGCCGCTGCTGGCGCTCGAACGGTCCGGCGCGCTCGATCGGTATGGGCGCGAGAACTTCGCGGCCGGCCTCGACGAGGCCCTCGCGAAGTCCCGCGAAGCCCTGGAGCGCTAAAGCGGGGCGGGCGGAAGCCTGGTCGACCGGCGCGACACGCCAAAAGGTCCCTCTACAGACGGCGCGGAACTCCTTCTCCTCCATAGAATCCGGCCGTGGCTTCGCATTCGCTCGACGCGTTTCACCTGCCCGTCCGTCAATGGTTCGAGGGCTCGTTTCCGGAGCCCACCCGCGCTCAGGCGAAGGGCTGGCCCTCGATCGTCGGAGGGCAATCGACGCTGCTCCTGGCGCCGACGGGTTCCGGAAAGACCCTCGCCGCGTTTCTCGCGGCGATCGACCGGCTTCTCTTCTCTGCGGTGCCGCCGAAGCTCGAGCGCTGCCGGGTCCTCTACGTCTCGCCGCTGAAGGCGCTCGCGGTGGACGTCGAGCGCAACCTCCGGGCGCCGATCGCCGGAATCTCCGCGGTCGCGGGCCGGGCCGGGGTTCCGTTTTCGACGCCGACTCTCGCGATTCGCACCGGGGACACTCCTTCGGCGGATCGCGCCCGCATGCTGCGCACGCCTCCCGACATCCTGATCACGACGCCCGAGTCTCTCTACCTCCTGCTGACGTCGGGAGCGCGGTCGATGCTGCCCTGGATCGAGACCGTCATCGTCGACGAGATCCACTCGCTCGTGTCCAGCAAGCGGGGAGCACACCTCTTTCTTTCGCTCGAGAGGCTCGAGGCGCTCCGCCATCCGGGCGCCGCTCCGCTGCAGCGCATCGGGTTGTCGGCCACGCAGCGGCCGCTCGAGGAGATTGCACGGCTCCTCGGCGGTGGAGAGCCCTCCGGTGGCGACTGGAAGCCGAGGCCTGTGACGATCGTCGACGCGGGGCACAAGAAGGCGTTCGAGCTCACCGTGGAGGTCCCGGTCGAAGACATGTCGCGTATGGGAGAGCCCGCCGACGACATCCCGTCGGGTCCCGCGGCGGCGGGTCCCGCGCGCCGGTCCATCTGGCCGTCGATCCATCCCCGGTTAGTCGAGCTCGTCCTGGCCCACCGCTCGACGATGATCTTCGTCAACAGCCGCCGCCTCGCCGAGAGGATGGCGTCCGCGTTGAACGAGATAGCCGGCGAGGAGATCGCGCTGGCGCACCACGGGTCGATCGCGCGCGAGAAGAGACTCGAGATCGAGGACCGTTTGAAGCGCGGGGAGCTGCCCGCGATCGTGGCGACGTCCTCGCTCGAGCTCGGCATCGACATGGGAGCGGTCGACCTCGTCGTGCAGATCGAGGCGCCCCCCTCCGTCGCGTCCGGGATTCAGCGGATCGGCCGGGGAGGCCATTCCGTGGGCGCCGTCTCCCGCGGCATCATCTTTCCGAAGTATCGCGGCGACCTTCTCGCCTGTGCCGCCGCCACGGTGCGGATGATCGAGGGAAAGGTCGAGGAGACCTTTTACCCCCGCAACCCTCTCGATGTCCTCGCGCAGCAGGTCGTCGCGATCACGGCCGCCGGGCCGATCGGCACGGACGCCCTGTACGACCTCGTCCGCCGCGCGGCCCCGTTTGCCGAGCTGCCGCGAGGATCCTTCGAAGGCGTGCTCGACATGCTGTCGGGCCGTTACCCGTCCGACGAGTTCGCCGAGCTGCGTCCGCGCATCACGTGGGACCGGGTCGGCGGGACCGTCCGCGCTCGCGAGGGGGCGGGGCGCGTCGCGATCGTAAACGGAGGGACGATCCCGGACCGCGGGCTCTTCGGCGTCTTCCTCGCGGGAGACTCCGGGTCGGGAGACAAGGCCCGGAGCCGGCGCGTCGGGGAGCTCGACGAGGAGATGGTCTTCGAGTCGCGGCCGGGAGACGTGTTCCTCCTCGGCGCCTCTTCATGGCGGATCGAAGAGATCACCCACGACCAGGTCATCGTGAGTCCCGCTCCGGGGCAGCCCGGGAAGATGCCGTTCTGGCACGGAGACCGGCCGGGGCGGCCGCCGGAATTCGGGCGCGCCGTCGGCCAGCTCGCCCGGGAGCTGTCGACGTCTCCCCCCGCGGACGCGCTCCTCCGCTTGACGCGGGAGCATGGCCTCGACTCGCGCGCGGCGACGAACCTGCTCGCCTATCTGGCCGAACAGACCGCAGCGACGGGCGAAGTGCCGAGCGACCGTGCGATCGTGATCGAGCGGTACTTAGACGAGATCGGCGACTGGCGGGTGTGCGTTCTGTCGCCGTTCGGCGCGCGCGTGCACGCGCCGTGGGCGATGGCCGTCGTCGCGAGATTGCGCGAGGAGCGCGGCTCAGAGATCGAGATGATGTGGTCGGACGACGGAATGGTCTTTCGCCTTCCGGAGTCGGACGCGGCGCCTGACGTCTCTCTCTTTCTGCCCGTCGCCGACGAGGTCGAGGATCTTCTGGTCGGCGCCCTCGGCCAGACGTCGCTCTTTGCGGCGCGCTTTCGCGAGAACGCGGCCCGCGCGCTGCTGCTCCCGCGCCGCCACCCCGGCCGCCGCTCTCCGCTCTGGGCGCAGCGCAAGCGCTCGGCGGATCTGCTCGCGGTCGCGTCGCGCTACGGCTCGTTTCCCATGATCCTCGAGACGTATCGCGAGTGCCTGCGCGACGTGTTCGATCTTCCCGGACTCGTCGACATCCTGCGGCGCATCGCGTCGCGGCGCATCCGCGTGGTCGCGGCGGAGTCGAGGGTCGCCTCCCCGTTCGCCGCGTCGATCCTCTTTTCCTACGTGGCGAACTTCGTTTACGACGGCGACGCGCCTCTCGCCGAGCGGCGCGCGCAGGCGCTGTCGGTGGACCAGGCGCAGCTGAAGGAGCTCCTCGGTCAAGCGGAGCTGCGCGATCTGCTGGATCCCGACGCGATCGAGGAGCTCGGGAGGTCTCTGCAGCGGCTCGACGGCACGCGGGCCGCGCGCCACGCCGATGGATTGCACGATCTCCTGCTCGGGCTCGGAGACCTGACGACGGAAGAGATCCGCGCGCGGTCGCAGCCGCCCGAAGCCGTGGACGAGTGGCTCGAAGCGCTGCGCCGGGACAGGCGCATCCTCGAGGTCGGGATCGCGGGGGACAGGAGATGGATCGCGGCCGAGGACGCGGGGCGCCTGCGCGACGCGCTCGGCATCGTCATCCCTCCCGGGCTCCCGGAGGCGTTCCTCGAGTCGCCCCGCGATCCTCTCGGCGATCTCGTCTCCAGGTACGCGAGGACGCATCCGCCTTTCCTCGCCGAGACGGCCGCGGCGCGCTTCGACCTGCCCATCTCTCCGGTCCGGCTCGCTCTCGAGCGGCTTGCGTCGGCGGGACGCGTCGTCGAGGGAGAGTTTCTCCCCGCGGGGAGAACGCGAGAGTGGTCCGACGCCGAGGTGCTGAGGTCTCTGAAGCGGAGGTCGCTCGCGCGCCTCCGCCGCGAGGTCGAGCCCGTCGATCCGCCGGCTCTGGGACGTTTCCTCGCGGACTGGCAGGGCGTGCGGGGACCGCGTCCCGGGCTGGACGCCCTGCTCTCGGCGGTCGAGCAGCTGCAGGGATGCCCGCTTCCGGCTTCCGTGCTCGAAAGCGAGATCCTTCCGGCGCGGGTTTCCGGATACAAGCCCGCGGACCTCGACCTCCTGTGTGCGGCCGGAGAGGTCCTGTGGCGGGGGATCGAGTCGGTCGGCCCATCCGACGGCCGCATTGCGCTCCACCTCCCCGACCGATATGCGCTGCTGGCGCGCCCCGCTTCGCCGGTCGAGGGAGAGCTGGCGGAGCGGCTGCGCGCGATCCTTTCCGCCCGTGGCGCGCTCTTCTTCTCCGACCTCGCGCGTGAAACCGGCGCGTTCGCGGGAGACCTCGTCCGGTCGTTATGGGACCTCGTCTGGGCGGGGGAGGTCACCAACGACACTCTGGCGCCGCTGCGGTCATTCTTGAGAGGCGCGGCGAACGACGAGCGGCGAAGCGTCCGAAATCGAGCTTTTCGCAGCCGTCGTTCGGGCCCTCCCGGGAGCGAAGGACGGTGGTCGCTGCTGCCGGGCGCGGCACTGGCGCCTCCGAGCGAGACGGAGCGCCGCACCGCGCTCGCGGCGTCGCTGCTGGAGCGTTACGGAGTCGTGACCCGCGAGGCGGTGCACGCGGAGGGAATCGCGGGCGGGTTCTCCGCCGTGTACCCGATCTTCCAGGCGATGGAGCAGGCCGGGCGCATCCGGCGCGGGTACTTCGTCGCCGGCCTCGGAGCGACCCAATTCGCGCTGCCGGGCGCCGACGACCGGTTGAGATCCTCGCGCGATCCGGCGCCGGACGGCGAGGGGCGCACATGGTTCCTCGCCGCGGCGGATCCCGCGAATCCATACGGCGCGGCGGTTCCGTGGCCGGAGCCTTCGGGCGCCGCACCGCGTCCTACGCGCGTATCGGGCGCCCGCGTTCTCCTGCGGGAGGGGGAGCTGCTGGCCGCGACCGGGCGCGGCCAGCGCAGCCTGGTCACGTTCCTGCCGCCGGAAGAGCCGGAGAGGTCCGAGGCCGCCCGCGCGATCGCGTCCGCGTTCGCCCGCCTGGTCGAGAGCGGGCAGCGCCGCGCGGTGCTGATCGGTCGGATCGACGGCGAGGAGCCGGCGGCATCCCCGCTCGCTCCATTCCTCCGCGAAGCCGGATTTACTGCCGGCAGCCGCGGTTTCTTGAAGCGCGCGCCGGGTCCCCGCACTCCGGCTGGCAGCGACGCCACGCGGACCTCCGCGCCGGATGCCTGAAGGCGACACGATCCTCCGCGCGGCGCGGACCCTCGCGCGAGCCCTGGAAGGCCGGACCGTCCTCACCGCCCGTTCACCTCTGCCCGCCATCGCCGGCGCACGCCTCTCCGGCCGCACGATTGAACGGGTGGAGGCGCGCGGGAAAAACCTGCTCTTTCATTTCGACGACGGAAGAATCCTGCACACGCACATGCGGATGACGGGCTCGTGGCACCTGTACCGGCCGGGGGAGACCTGGCGGAAACCGGAGCGCCTCGCGAGGATCGTGCTCGAGACCGATGCGTTCGTGGCCGTCTGTTTCAACGCCCCCGTCGTCGAGGTACTCACTTCGCGCGCGGCGCAACGATCGCCGCTCGGGCGACTGGGAGCCGACATCCTCGCGGAGGAATTCGACGCGGCGGCCGGAGCGGCGGCGATGCGGGCGCTCGGAGCGATTCCAATCGGCGAGGCGCTCCTCCACCAGGGCGCCATCGCCGGGATCGGAAACATCTACAAATCCGAGTCGCTCTTCGCCGCGGGGGTGGATCCTTTTCTGTCCGTGTCCGCGGTGTCGGCCGCAGAGATCGAGAAGGTGCTTCTCGAGGCGCGGCGCCTCATGCAGGCCAACCTCGGTGCGCCGCCGCCTGGCTCGCCGCCCCGACCCGGTTCACGACGGGGCGCCCGCGTCTACCGCCGCGCCGGAGAGCCCTGCGTCACCTGCCACGAGCCAATCCGGATGCGTCGGCAGGGAGACGCGGGCCGCTCGACCTACTGGTGCCCGAGGTGTCAGAAACGAACGGAGCCGACGGTGCCCGGAAGTGGGACGTTCGATCCAAAGTTTTGAATCTCGATCCAAGGAGAGGTATCTTCTACCTCGCCGGGATTTCTTGACACACAACTTAACTGACTACAAATAAATGAGATAACTTCGGTATGTGCCGTTCTGTCCATGGCACGAGAATGGCTATTAGCGGCGTGGGTGGAATCCGCAGGAAATTGCAAAGGGCCCATGAAAAAGGGTCGGAAAGGAGTCGCATGAAGTTTTTACGATTCTTGAGCATCGCACTCGTGGCCGCAGGCCTCTCCGCGTCGCTTCTCGCCCAGGGAGCCACGACGACCGGGAGTATCTACGGGCGGGTGACCGATGAAACCGGGGGAGTTCTTCCGGGTGTCACGGTCACCCTTTCAGGTATCGGTGCACCCCGCACCACGACCACGGGACCGCAGGGGGATTTTCGGTTCATCAACCTGTCTCCCGGCTCGTATTCGGTGAAATCCGAACTGTCGGGCTTCGGCACGGTGGACCGCACGAACGTGGCGGTCACACTGGGCACCAACACGGAGGTCGTCCTCCCGATGAAGCTCGCCAGTGTCTCGGCGACCATCACAGTCACATCCGAGTCGCCGCTGCTCGACACGCGCCGGCAGACGGAGGGCGCGACATTCAACCAGAAGCAGCTCGAGAGCATCCCGACGGGGCGCGACCCGTGGGTCGTCATCCAGCAGGCCCCGGGAGTCCAGATCGACCGCCTGAACATCGGCGGCAATCAGTCGGGCCAGCAGTCCTCGTACATCGGGAAGGGCGCCGACGGCAGCCAGAACGTGTTCAACGTCGACGGTGTCACGATCACCGACATGGCGGCGGTCGGCTCCTCTCCCACGTACTACGACTTCGACGCGTTCCAGGAAATGCAGGTCTCGACGGGCGGCACGGACCCTTCCGTGTCGACGCCTGGCGTCACGCTCAACATGGTGACGAAACGCGGAACCAACGAGGTGCATGGCTCCGGCCGTTACTTCGCGACACCCGCCGAGCTGCAGGCGAATAACGCCCCGCAGGAAGCCAAGGATCAGGGTCTGACGAACAAAACAGTCGACCGGGTCTCTCGGGCCGGCACCGGCGCCGGGATTCAGGACTACGGTGTCGAGGCCGGCGGCCCGCTGTGGCAGGACCACGCATGGCTTTGGGGTAGCTACGGCCGCAAGGAGATTCCGTTAGTCAAGCTGGGCGGCGCGAACGACATCACCTATCTCGATGACTACAGCGCCAAGCTGAACATCCAGCCGGTCGAGTCGAACTCCGCCACCGGGTTTTATCTCCGCGGCGGTAAGTCGAAATTCGGCCGCAGCGCCGGACGGACGCGGCCGGCGGAGACTTCCGTCGACCAGACGGGTCCCACCTCGATCTGGAAAGTCGACGACGCGCAGGTCTTCGGACCGAGCTTCGTGGCGAACGGCTACTACTCCTACATCCGGGGCGGTTTCGGCCTGATCCCCGAAGGTGGGACCGCGGTCGACGCGTACCAGGACGCGGGACTCATCTGGCATCGCACCTACCAGCTCTTTCAGACGGAGCGGCCCGTCCATCAGGCCGGCGCGAATTCGTCGTACTTCTTCAACACGGGCACGCTCGGCCATGAGCTGAAGCTCGGATTCGGCTGGCGCAACTCCGGCGTAAAGTCGACGGCGGCGTGGCCGGGGACGGGCAACGTCGGTCGCGAGCAGGTGCTCTTCCCGAGCGATCCGGGCGGGTTCGTCGCGACGGCGGACATCACCCGGGCCGGCATTCCTTCGTATGCCTACACGTACTACAACGGCTTCATCAGCGACACGATCACCGCTAGCGCGCTGACCATCAACCTGGGCGTCCGCTACGACCGCCAGAACGGCGTAAACCGGGCGAGCAGCGTCTCGGCGAACGGCACCTTTCCGAATCTCGTGCCCGCGCTCAACTATCCCGGTATCGCGAGCGAATTCACCTGGAAGGACTTCCAGCCTCGTGTTGGAGCGACCTACGCTCTCGGCGCCGAGAAGAGGACTGTGCTCCGCGCTTCGTATGCGCGTTACGCCGACCAGCTCGGCGGCAGCATCCTCACGTACGACAACCCGCTCGGAGCGATCCAGGGAACGCGCTTCCGGTGGAACGACAAGAACAAAAACCACAACGTGGATCCGGGAGAGCTCGGCGCTGTCGTCCGCCAGCTTGGCGGCTTTGATCCGACGTGTCCGAGCTGCGTTTCCTCGACCAACGTGGTCGACCACAACCTCAAGTCCCCCAAGACGGATGAGTTCTCGGTGGGCGTCGATCACGCGCTCCTGCCGGAGTTCGTCGTCGGTGCTAATTACACCTATCGCCACCGGAAAGACTTGATCTGGTCGCCCTACATCGGAGTCACCGCGGCCGACTACGCCTCGTCGATTCCTGGTGTCGAGGGTTTCGACGTTAACGGCAATTCGCTCGGTTTCACCGGCCGCATCTACGGGACCACACCGTTGGGTGCCAATTTCAACGGCGGTCAGTTCGTTTCGAACCGGCCGGACTATGCGACCGACTACAACGGAGTCGAGCTCCAGCTCACCAAGCGCCTGTCCAACAAGTGGATGGCGCACGGACAGGTCTCGTACAACGACTGGAAAAACAAGGTCAAGAACACGGCCACGGGATGTATTGACCCGACGAACCAGGTTTACCCCCAGGGAGGGGCCTTCCCGGGTAACCCGCTCGGGCCGACCTGCTCCAACGGCTCTCAGGTCTACCAGGAGTCTGTCGGAAGCGGCAGCTTCGGCCAGGTTTTCATCGGATCCAAGTGGAATTTCAATGTCACCGGCCTGTACCAGCTTCCGTTAAGCTTCAACATTGCCGCGAACCTGTACGGACGCCAGGGATACGTCAATCCCTACTTCGTCAACGTCGACACCGACAATGGCGAGGGAACGCGCCTGGCACTCGTCGGGAACCCGGAAGACCACCGTCTGAAGAACGTGTACAACCTCGACCTCCGGCTCGAAAAGGTCGTTGCGATCGCCGCGAAGGCTTCGCTGACGCTCTCCGTCGAGCTCTTCAATGCCCTGAACGCGAACACGATCCTTCAGCGTGAGACGGATGCGACCCCCGGCGCGGGCAACGTCTCAGCGGCGGGCTCGATCGACGAGATCCAGAACCCGCGGGCGGTGCGTCTCGGAGCCCGGATCAGCTTCTAAGTTTTCGCGAGGTTTCTTTCGCCCGCCGGGACTAAAATCCCGGCGGGCTTTCTTATTTAGAGCGCAGAGGAGGATTGGAGCCAATGAGATCGAACCGTTGGATTTTCCGGGTCGCCCTGACCTTCGTCGCTGCGATCGCGATCGCGGCCTCCCTTCCGGCTCAGGCCTGGCGTGGGGGCGGCGGCCGGCTGGACGGCACGCTGGTTGACGCGAGCGGCAATCCCGTCGCGGACGCCGTCGTCCAGCTTCGGCTGAATGGACAGGGGCCGGATTTAAAAAGCGACAAGAAGGGCAAGTGGGCGATCCTCGGGATCAGCGGAGGCGCCTGGTCGATCGACGTCTCGGCGCCGGGGTTCCAGACGTTCAAGACGACCGTTCAGGTTTCCGAAGTGCTGCGAGTCCCCACCATGAAGATCCAGATGCTTCCGGCCGTGAAGCAGGAGGCGACGGAGGCCACGATTTCCGTCGGCGGCAAGAAGATCTCACCCGAAACCGCCGCCTCGATCGAGAAGGGGAACGTCGCGATGAAAGCGGCGGACGAGCTCGGTAAGGCCTATGACGGCTGCCACAGCGCTCCCGTCGCGGGCCAGGAGTCGCCGGCGGCGCAGGAGGCCTGCGCGAAAACCGCGGAGGCTTCGCGCTCGGCGAAGCTCAAGGAGGCGCAGCAGGCGTTCGGAACGGCGCTGAAGGACCTCCCGGACAACCGGCCGATCTTGACGAACCTCGAGCTCGCGTATTACCTGGACGGGAAACTCGACGAAGCGGTCAAGTACGCCCGCCAGATCGTGGCGCAGGAATCGACCGACGCGCCCAGCTGGATGATGATCGCGAAGCTCGAGCTCGAACGGGGCAACTTCGACGCGGGCAAGGAAGCCCTTTCACACATCCCGGAGGAGAAGCTCACCGACCCGATGCCCTTCCTCAACATGGGCATCCTTTACTACAACAAGAAGCATCCCGCCGAGGCCGATGAAGCCTTTACGAAGGCGATCGCGCGGCGCAATGACATGTCCGAGGCGTATTACTACCGCGGGCTCGCGCGCCTTCAGGCGAAGAACAGCGCGGGGGCGAAGGCGGACTTCCAGAAATACATGCAGCTCGATCCCAGGGGCAAAGACGCCGACACCGTCAAGGACATCCTGAAGACGATCAAGTGATCCGAGGAGGAGGCGCAGGGCGCAGGGCGCAGGGCGAAAGGCGACGTCGAAAGACCGGAGCGAGCGGGTTTTCGGAATCGCGGCCGCCGAGCGCTGAACAGAAAACCTCTCGCCGCACCCCCTCCCGGTCCTTTCACGCCGCGCTTTTTCTCCTCCTGTGTGGCGCGCCGGCTTGCCGCCGCGCGGCGGAGCCATCGCGGCCGTTTGCCGCCGGGCGCCCCGACATCGTCCTGATCACGATCGACACGCTCCGCGCGGATTCCGTCGGGTTTCTCGGGAACAGGAAAGCCGAGACCCCCACCCTCGACCGGCTCGCCCGCGAGGGTGTCGTCTTTCCGGACGCCCATGCGCAGAACGTCGTCACGCTCCCCTCGCACGCGAACATCCTGACCGGCCTCTACCCGAATCAGCACGGGGTGCGTGACAACGAAGGCTTCGTCCTGCCCGGAAACATTCCGACGCTCGCGACACTGCTGCATGACCGCGGGTATTCGACCGGCGCGTTCGTCGGGGCTTTTCCGCTCGATTCCCGGTTCGGCCTGTCCCGCGGATTTGACGTGTACGACCAGTCGTACCCGCAGGGAGCGAACGAGTATCAGTTCGTCATGGCCGAACGGCCGGCGACCGAAGTGGTGGCGGCCGCCCGCGCGTGGCTTTCCTCCGCGGGCGCATCGCCCCGCTTCCTGTGGGTGCACCTGTACGACTGCCACGCGCCCTACCGCCCGCCTCCGCCCTTCGACGCCCGTTTCCCCGGCGAGCCGTATCTCGGCGAAGTCGCGGCGGTCGATGCGGCGCTGGCGCCGCTCGTGGAGGACCTCGCCTCGCGGGGCAAGCCCGCTCTCGTGATTGCGACGTCGGATCACGGCGAAGCGCTCGGGGATCATGGCGAGCGGACGCACGGCCTCTTCGCCTACGAAGCGACTCTGCGTGTCCCTCTCCTCATCTGGTCCCCGGGGAACGTCGCTGCGGGATCGGATCCGCGGCCGGCCCGGCACATCGACATCCTCCCCACCGCCATCGACGCCGCGGGAGGGGGACCGCTTCCGCCGGGTGCCGCGGGGCGATCGCTTCTCGGAAGCTCCGCTGCCGTGCATGCGAAGGACCGGGCCCTTCCCGCCGAGGCGGCGTACTTCGAGTCGCTGTCCTCTTTCTACACCCGCGGGTGGGCGCCGCTTCGCGGGATCATTTCGGAAGGATTCAAGTACGTGGACCTCCCGATCCCCGAGCTCTACGATTTGAAGAACGATCCCGGCGAGTCGAAGAACCTGGCAACTTCCCGCCTCGATGTCGTCCGCCAGCTGAAGGCGCGGCTTCCGGCTTTCTCCGCGGCGGCGGCGGGGTCGTCGTCCGCGGAAACGGCGGGCAAGCTTCGGAGCCTCGGCTATCTGTCGGGCCGCGCCGCCGCAAAGGAGCGGTTCGGGCCGGAGGACGACCCGAAGTATCTCGTCGCGGTCGACCAGCAGACCCATGACATGGTGGACCTCTACCAGCGGGGCCGCGGCCCCGAGGCCATCGCGCTTGCCGAGCGGATCGTGCGTGAGCGGCCGGACATGGCGACGGGGTACGAGTACCTCTCTTTTCTCCAGGGGCAGGCGGGCGACGACCCGGCCGCGGTCGCGACACTGCGCCGGGCCCAGAAGCGCGGGCTGCTCGACGAACGCCTGAAGAGCCGGCTCGGGCTGCTTCTGTCGGAGCTCAACCGCGGCAAGGAGGCCCTCGCGGTTCTCGAGCCGCTGTCCGGGAGCGAAGACCCGGACATCTCAAACGCCCTCGGCATCGCGCGCGCGAGCGCGGGGCAGACGGCGGCGGCAATCCAGGCATTCGAGCGCGCGCTCCGGATCGACCCGCGCAACGCGGTGGCGTGGCAGAACATCGGGATCACGCTGGTGCACTCCCGGGACACGCAGGGCGCGCTTCGAGCGTTCGACCGCGCGTTTGCGTTGAACGAGCGCCTTCCGCGCGCCTGGAACGGGCGGGCCGTGGCGCTCGAGGAGCTCGGACGGCACCCCGAAGCGATCCAGGCGTGGAAGCGCGCGGTCGCGCTGGACGCGGGACAATTCGACGCACTCTTCAATCTCGGCATCGTTTCCGCCGAGCAGGGCGACGCCGCCACGGCGCGTGTGGCGCTCCAGGCATTCCTGGAGCGCGTTCCTCCGACGCGGGCGCCGGCCGACACCGCGCGAGCCCGGCAGATCCTCGCGCGACTGCCCTCGTGAGAGGGCGCTTCCCGGCGTGGATTTTTCAATCGGCAGGTCGGCTAAACGGCGCCGCCGGTGCGCTCATTGGGTGTAGTCTGAAAGACCTTCCGGGGGCGTATACGGCTCAAAAGCTACACATCCTCCCGACGATTTTCCTCTTCGGCGCCCTCGTGTCCGAAGCCGCTCAGGGCGCGCCCAAACCGGCCGGGAAGCCGGCGAGAAACGTCGTGCACGACACGGCTTCGGTATCGCTCGTCGAGGTCCCCGTGCATGTGACGGGGCGCGACGGAAAACCGGTCCGCGGCCTCACCGCGGCGGACTTCGAAATTGAAGACGACGGGAAGAAGCAGGCGATCACCGCGGTCGACATCGTTGACCTGGCGCAGAAACGTGAGGTCACCGGCATTGCGTCGGACCTGCCGCCGTCCGCGCGGAGGCATCTGCTCTTCCTTTTCGACCTCACCTATGCGAAGTCGGCGGAGATCGTCCGCGCGCGCGAAGCGGCGACCCGGTTCATCGTCAGCGGGCTCTCTCCCGACGACCTCGCCGCGGTCGCGACGACGTCCGTCGAGAAGGGTGCCCGCCTTCAGATGAGCTTCACGGCGGACCGGCGGCAGCTCGTCAGCGCGATCGCCGCCGTCGGGCTACCGAGCGAGAGCGAAGAACACTCTTACGATCCGCTTTCCTTCGTCTTTTCGTTGCCGGGAGATCCGACGTCCACGTCCTCCACACAGGAGCAGACGAAAGGCACGAGTTCCATCATCGACCCGACGTCGTCCATTCGTCTTTACGCGGCGATGGCGCAGAAGGGGGCGGACGACTATGCCGTAACGCGCGTCGGCCGCCATCTGGGAGCGCTCGGATCGCTCGGCGCGGCCCTCGATGCCGTCGAGGGGCGAAAGACCATCGTGTATTTCTCCGAAGGGTTCGACGGGCGGCTGCTTTTCGGCACGCTCGCGCGGCCGAAGTCCGCCGCCGATACACGAGCTGACAACGACGCCATGTATTCCGGCCAATTCTGGACGTTCGATGTCGATCGGCGTTTTGCCGACGGCCCGCTCCACCGGGACCTCGCCGAAACGATCGGCATTCTTCGCCGCTCGGACTGCGTCGTGTACGCCATCGACATCGCGGGCCTCACCTCCGACGCCGACACGACCCTGGGCGGCGCCGGACGGGGCGAAGAATCGCTCTTCGCCCTCGCCCACGGCACGGGTGGCGAGGTCATCAAGAACGCGAACGACCTTTCGGCGCAGTTGAAGCGCATCGCGGAGAGGACCAGCCTGACCTACGTGTTGGCCTACCAGGCGCCCCACTCCGGTCAGGAGGGTCACTTCCACTCCCTGAAAGTTCGTGTCCTGCGGAAGGGAGCGAAGGTGTCCGCGCGATCGGGCTACTACGAGACGCGGGCCTTCCAGTCGATGACGCCCCTCCAACGCATGCTGTCCGCGGCTGACGTGATTTCGCACGAGAAGGTGGAAGGCAACTTTCCTCTCGACCTGCTCGCGCTTCCGTTCGCCGGTGAAAAGATCAGCAGGGTCCCGGTGCTCCTGCAGATTCCTGGCGCCGCGTTTGCGGGCGGTTCGAAGGACCGATACCCGCTCGAGCTCTACGTCTACATAACCGACGAGTCGGGTCAGATTGCCGACTTCTTCACCCGCGTTCTCACGATCGATCCGACGAGAGATGGAGAGCAGTTGAGACGCTCCGGTCTCATGTTTTACGGGACCTGCCGCCTGCTCGCGGGCCGGTACCGGGTACGCGCGTATGCACGCGACGGCCGCGACGGCCGCTTCGGGTTCCGGGTCGCGAGCCTCGAGGTGCCGGATCCAGGCTCGGCGGCGATGCGGGCGCTCCCGCCCCTCTTCGTGAGCGGCACCGGCGGCATGCGTCTGAAGGACCGCGCGGGGACATCCTCTGCCGGCGAGTCCGAGCCGTTTCGCGTCGGGCAGACGAGCTTCGTTCCGGACGTCGTTCCGATCATTTCATCCGGCGGCAGCTCGCGAGTCTGCCTCATGGTTTACCGGAAGGCCGGCGAGTCCACGCTTTCTCCGTTCCAGATCTCCGCCGAAGTGGTCGGCGCTCCGGGCGGAAAGTCATCGCCGGCGCGGCTCTCCCTGATCGGGCGCTCCGAGCCGGATGCGGAAGGTCTCGTCAAGCTCCTCCTCGACTTTTCCGCTTCGGACCTCCCGGCGGGCGAGTACTCGCTGCGGGTGAAGGTCCGCGACAGCGGCGACGAGAGCGTGCGGAGCGAGAGCGAGGCGCGGTTTCGCATTTCGTGAATCTCCGGATCGTGGCGCTCCTCGCCGGCTTCGTCGTCGCCCTGCCTGTCCCCGGGCTTTCCGACCCCACGGCGGGGGCTCCGGCGAACGCACCCGCGGCCCGGCTCGAAAAGCTCCGGAGCGAGGAGCGCGGGCCGCGTCCGCCCTCCGCCGCCTCGGCCGCTGCCCGGCGGGAGGCGATTGCCGCCGACTTTCTGGAACAGAAGGAGATCGGGCGTGCGATCGAGGTCCTGAAAGAGGCAGCGCAGATCCAGCCGCAAAGCGGACGCATCCTCGCGCGACTGGCTCTCGCGTACCTGGACACCGGCGACTTCGAGTTCGCCCGGGCCGCGGTTGACGCCGCCTCCGGGCGCGCCGATCTCGAGCCTGGGCCCGGAGAGCTGTGGAGCGAGGTGGCCGCGCTTTTCGCCGCCGGAAACCACCTGCAGGACGCGATCGCGGCGTGGGAGTTGCTCGAGCGAAGCGGGGACGCGGGACCCTGGGTGTCGTCGCGGATCGAGTGGGCGAAGCGGGAGCTCGCGGTCACTCCCGGGCAGCGGCTCCTTCAGGGAGAGCGTTTCGCGATCTACTCCGACTCCGGCGTTTCCGAGACGCTGGTCACGGCGATCGAGGAACATCTCGAGCGCGAGTACGAGCGCCAGCGGAAGTTCTTCGGCGCGGGAGAGCTTCCGGGGCCGCAGACGGTGGTTCTCTACGGGGGCCGCCGGTTTTTCTCGCTGGTGTCGGTGCCCGACTGGGTCTCCGGAGTGTTCGACGGAAAGATCCGAATCTCGGTCGAGTCCTCGAGCCGCTTCGAGAGGGAGGTCGCATCCGTTCTCTCGCACGAGCTGGCGCACGCCTGGATCCGTTTTCTGTCGCGCGATCACGCTCCGGGATGGCTTCACGAGGGCCTGGCGCAGTGGTGCG
>JBBROA010000077.1:0-19951 GCA_038229875.1 Thermoanaerobaculia bacterium
CGACGCCGCCGCGCCGTCGCCCGACTCGATCGCGGCGCGCGCTTCCGTCAGGGCGCGGTCGAGCCTCGCCTCCCGGTTTTCGAGCAGCTTCGCGAGGCGGTCGAAAGCGGCGAGGGCGCGCGGGCGGTCCCCGCCCTCACGGTCGAGCTCCACCGCCCGCACCAGGAGGAAGAGATTTCCGGGCGCCTGCGCCAGCGCCTCCTCGATCTGCCGCCGCGCGCCCGCCCGATCCGGGGCCGCGGCGGAGGAGAGCAGGCGCGCGGCGTTCCAGCGTGAGGAGAGGTCTCGGGGATTCGCCGCGGCGGCCCGGCCGTAGGCACCGGCGGCGACGGCATTTTCTCCGGCCGCCTCGGCCCGCGCTCCCTCGAGCGCCAGAACGCGCGAGTCATTCGGAGCAAGCCGCAGCGCCTCGGCGAGAAACGACTTCGCCGCGGCAGCGTCCTTCCCGCGGAGCGCCGCGACGGCGCCGTCCGCCCAGCCGAGGGGTTCCGACGGAGCGAGTCTCCGGACGGAGGCGAAGCGGGCCTTCGCCGTGGCGAGGTCTCCCTCCTCGAGGCTCGCGAGGCCGACGTTCTTGTCAGCCTCGAGACGGCCGGGCTCGGGGTCGCGAGGCGCGCCGGCGGCGGCGAAGAGAAGAGCAGCGGAAACGAGAAGCCCGGCCAGCGGCATCGACGCGGTCCCGGGTACTCTTCGAATCAGTTCCGGAAACGAAGGCCGGGAAAACGCGGGGTCAAGAGACCGGCCCGTCGAGCGTGCGGTAGATCGCCTCCGCGATTCCCATGTACGACGCCGTGACGGAAGACGTGGGCTCTCCCGCTACGATGGGCCGGCCCGAGTCTCCGCCGATCGCGACCTTCGGATCGAGCGGGATCTCGCCTAAGAACGGCACGCGGAGCTGCTTCGCGGTCTTCTCGCCGCCGCCGTGCTTGAAGATCTCCTCGCGGTGCCCGCACTGGGGGCAGAGGAAGTACGACATGTTCTCGATGATCCCGAGGACGGGAACGTTCACCTTCTGGAACATCGCGAGGCCCTTCCGGGCGTCGATCAGGGAGACGTCCTGCGGGGTCGTGACGATCACCGCTCCCGAGAGATGGATCTTCTGGGTCAGCGTCAACTGCGCGTCGCCCGTCCCGGGCGGAAGGTCGATCAGAAGGAAGTCGAGGTGTCCCCACGCGACGTCCTGCAGGAACTGCTCGACCGCCTTCATCACCATCGGGCCTCGCCAGATGACCGGCTGATCGACGTCCATCAGGAATCCGAGCGACATGACCTTCACGCCGTAACGCTCGATGGGGACGATCTGGTTTTCGGGATTGATGAAGGGCTTCTCGTCGATCCCCATCATCATCTGCTGCGAGGGTCCGTAGATATCCGAGTCCATGAGGCCGACGCGGTGTCCGAGCTTTGCCAGCGCAAGGGCGAGGTTCGCGGCAACGGTCGACTTGCCGACGCCCCCCTTTCCGGAGGCGACCGCCACCTTGAAGCGGACGTCGCGGAGAAGCCCGGGGTCCGTCGGCGGAACGCCCGCGGCGCCGCGGGGAGCGGCCATTGAGGGAGGCTGGACGGACATCCGCACCGTCACGGCGTTCACGCCCGGCAGCGACCGGAGCTTCTCCTTCGCATCGCGTTCGATCTCTTCCGCGGCGCGCGGCGATTCGGTGGTGATCTCCAGTCGAAACGAGACGTTCCCGCCTCCGACCGTCAGGTCCTTCACGAACCCGAAGGAGACGATGTCGCGCGACAGTCCCGGGAACTTGACGGTCCGCAGAGTTTCGAGAACTTTTTCTTCCGTCAGGTCGGTGGTCGGCGGCATTCGGTCTCCCGCGGCGAAATTATCACGCGCCGCCGGCGCCGCGCGCCGCGGCGGCCTCATCGCGCAGCGCGGAGACGGCGGCGCGCGCCGAAGCCGTCAGCGCGGCGCGATCTTTCGTCTCGAGCCCCGCCGTCGAAATCGGCTCTCCGATCGCCAGCACGACGCGGCCTGCGCTCGGAACGAGAGACTCGCGCGACAACACCTGGCGCGTCCCGGAGATCGCCACGGGCATGAGAGGGCAGCCCGAGCGCAGGGCCAGGAGCGCCGCGCCTTTCTTGAAAGGGAGGAGGTCCCCGGTGCGCGTGCGCGTCTCCTCGGGGAAGATCACCACGGAGCGGCCGCTTTCGAGGCGAGAGAGCGCGGCCTCGAACGTGGACGCGCTCCGGGCGCGATCTCCGCGGTCGACGGGCACGAACCCCGCCGCGCGGATCGACCAGCCGAGGACCGGCACCCGGAAGACGCTCCGCTTGGCGAGGAAGCGCACCTGGAGCGGCACGCTCGCGAGCAGGACCAGGATGTCGGCGAGGCTCTCGTGGTTCGCGACGAGGACGACAGGAGGAAGGCCGGAAAGCCGCTCGGGACGGAGCACCCGGAGCGACACCCCCGAGAAGGCGAGGATCGTCCGGGCCCATCCGCGGGCAAAGCGCAGGAACCAGTCGCCGCGGGGCGGGACGAACGCGGCGAAGATGGCCGGGATCCCAAAGAGGAGGGTCGCCAGGGAGATCCCGAGCCAGACGAGCCCCGCGCGCAACATCCGCATCGGAAGGGCGGATCGTAGCAGCCCGGATTCAAGGACGTCCCGCGATCCCGCGCGGAAGGTTTTGAGCGCGCGCCGCTCCGTGAGCAAGTCTTCCCGCTCCCGATGTTTACGTCCAGACGCGAGCGGCATACAATCGCGAGCGGATGCCCGCGCCTCAACAGTCCGCCACCGCCCTTTTCTACCGGAACTTCCGATGGCTCCGCTTTGTGGACCGCTTCGGGCACAAGGGTCAGGCGGTCGTGGAGTACGTCGGGGGGCTCACCCAGCTCGCCGGTCAGACGCTCGTCGGAGCGGTCAGTCGCCCTTTTTACGGCGCCGAAGCCCTTCGTCAGATGGACGAGATCGGCGTCAAATCGGTCTCGATCACCGGGATCACGGCGCTCTTCACGGGGATGGTGCTCGCCCTCCAGACGGCCTATTCCTTAGCCGCGTTCGGCGGGAAGCAATTCGTGGGTCGCGTCGTCTCGCTCTCCCTCGTCCGCGAGCTCGGCCCGGTGTTGACCGCGCTGATGGTCGGAGGCCGTGTCGGATCGGGCATCACCGCGGAGCTCGGATCCATGCAGGTCACGGAACAGGTCGACGCGCTCCGCGCCATGGCGATCTCTCCGGTGCGCCGTCTGGTCGTCCCCCGGGTCCTGGCGACTCTCATCATGATGCCCGTCTTAGCCGCGCTGGCGGACGTCCTCGGCATCCTGGGCGGGCTCGGGATCGCGATCGTCGAGCTGCAGATGACGACGCAGGATTACCTGACCAGCATATGGAATCAGCTCCAGATCTCCGACATCATGAGCGGACTCGCCAAGACCTTTTTCTTCGGGTTCGAGATCGCGCTGATCGGCTGCTGGAACGGCCTGCGCACCGAGGGCGGAGCCGCAGCGGTCGGCATCGCGACGACGCGCACGGTCGTGTTCGCCTCGATCTGCGTCCTGATCTCGGACTTCTTTCTAACGAAGCTCTTCCTTTCACTGTGATCCGTCGATGAGCACCGTGGCCAGCCCAACGCGCGAGAGGGGAGCGCCGCGCCCGCGCGGAGAAACAGTTGTCGAGTTCGTCGACGTGTGGAAACGCTATGGCGCCCGCGAAATCCTGGCCGGGGTCAACCTGAGCGTCTACCGCGGAGAGGTGCTCTGCATCCTCGGGCCTTCCGGAACGGGCAAGAGCGTGGCGCTCCGCCACATCAACGGGTTGACCAAGCCTGACGCCGGTGACGTGCGGGTCTTCGGGGAATCGATCGTTCCCCTGAGCGAGGACCAGCTCTCGCCCGTCCGAAGGCGCCTGGCGATGCTCTTCCAGGGCGGGGCGCTCTTCGACTCGATGAACGTCGAGCAGAACATCGCATTTCCGTTGAAAGAGCATACGGACAAGACATCGAAGGAGATCGCCGAGCTCGTCGCGGAAAAGCTCCAGATGGTCGGCCTCCCGGGGACTCAGAAGAAGATGCCGTCCGAGCTCTCGGGCGGAATGAAGAAGCGGATTGCGCTTGCCCGCTCGATCGCGCTCGAGCCCGAGATCATCCTGTATGACGAACCGACTACGGGACTCGACCCTCTCACCTCCGAGAAGATCGCGCAGATGATCGTCGACATCAACCTGCGCATCCGAACGACATCCGTGGTCGTCACGCACGACATCGTCGCCGCCCGAACGGTCGCGGACCGCCTGGCGTTCCTCCACCAGGGCCGTTTCCAGTTCGTCGGCACGTTCGACGAAGCGGCCCGGGGAGCCCACCCGGTGCTTTCCGAATATTTCCGATCCATGGGATTCCCCTGCGGCACCGGGGCGTTTCCTGCCGTCGAAGGGAGAACCGTTGGTCAATGAGCCTCAGGTCGGCCGCAGATTCCGCGTCGGGCTCGTCGTCTTGGTCGCGCTGGTCGCGCTCATGGCCGGCATCCTGATGGTCGGCCGCCGGGCGAACCTGTTTCGGAAGAAATTCCCGTACGAGACCCGGTTCGACTCCGCGGCGGGGCTCGTGGCCGGGAACCCGGTCCGATTGAACGGAGTGACGGTCGGAAATGTGATCGAGGTCATCCTCTCGCCCGACCCTGCTGACCGCACCGTGCGGGTGGTGTACGACGTGGACCGCCGCGCGGCGCCGCGCCTGAGGAAGGGCACGCGCGCCTCGATCAAAACGATCGGCCTTCTGGGCGACAAATACATCGACCTCGCGGGCGGCACGGCCGAGGAACCTGTCGTGCCGATGAACGGAACGATCCCTCCCGCGCCGGGCGCCGGAATCGAGCGGCTGCTCGAGGGGAGCGGCGACCTCTTGACCGACCTGTCCGGAATCGCGCGTTCGCTCAAGAACATCCTCGGCCGGACCGAACAGGGCAAAGGCTTTCTCGGCGCGCTGACGACGGACAGTCCCGAAAGCGCGCGGCTCGAAAACGGGCTTCAGACGACGCTCAACACGTTGAACGGAATCCTGAAGAAGGTCGATTCGGGGCACGGACTGGTCGGGAAGCTGCTCGTCGACGAGAAGTACGGCCGTGAGACCGGCGACTCGCTGCGAGGCGCCGTCCGGTCGATGCAGAGCGTCTTCGCGAAAGTCGACGAGAATTTGAAGTCGAACACCGGCGCTTTGCCCGCGCTCTTAAACGACCCGGAGGGCAAGAAGAAGGTTTACGCGCTCGTCGACAACCTCTCCGCCGCCGCGGTCTCCCTGGCGAAGGTGACGTCGCAGCTCGAGAAGGGCAACGGCGCCCTCCCGCTCCTTCTCCACGACGAGCGGTTCGGCCGCGAGTTCACGAACAACCTGAGGAACTTCTCGAAGCGGCTCGACTCGATCGGCCGAAAGCTCGACGAGGGAGACGGGACGGCCGGCAAGCTCATCAACGATCCCTCCATCTTCGACGCGGCCAACGACCTCGTGGTCGGGGTCCACGAATCGAAGCTGCTGCGCTGGCTCGTCCGAGACCGGCAGAAGTCCGGCATCAAAAAGCGCTACACCGATACCCACGGCAAGTCCGCGGCCCGCGACGACGAGGGTCCCGAGGCGGACGCGACACCGGCTCCCCTCCCGACTCCGACCCCCAAGGCGGCGTCCCGGCCGGGCGCTTCGAAGTGAACGTCCTCATCACGGGAGGAGCCGGGTTCATCGGCTCGCACATCGCCGACCGGCGCCTCGAAAAAGGCGATCGGGTCGTCGTGCTGGACGACTTCAACGACTTCTACGACCCGGCTCTGAAGCGGCAGAACGTCGCCAGACACGCCGGAAATCCCCGGTACCGCGTCGTCGAGGCCGACATACGCGACCGGGACGCGGTGTTCCGCGTGTTTCGGGAAGAACCCTTCGACACGATCGTGCACCTCGCCGCGCGCGCGGGGGTTCGGCCGTCGCTCGCCGCGCCGGTGCTCTACGAGGAGGTGAATTGCATCGGCACTCTCCACCTCCTCGACGCCGCCGTCGAACACGGAAAGCCCCGCTTCGTCTTCGCCTCGTCATCCTCGGTCTACGGAATCAACGCAAAGACGCCGTCTTCGGAGGACGACCCGATCGACCGGCCGATCTCCCCTTACGCGACGACCAAGCGCGCGGGAGAGCTGCACGTCTTCACGGCTCACCACATCCACGGCCTCGACGCGATCTGCCTGCGGTTCTTCACCGTCTACGGCCCGCGGCAGCGGCCCGAGATGGCGATCGCGCGGTTCATCCGCTCTATCGATAGCGGCGAGTCGATTCCGTTCTTCGGCGACGGCGAGTCGCTGCGCGACTACACGTACGTCGACGACATCGCGGACGGCGTCGAGTCGGCGATCGTGGGCCCCCCCGGCTTCGAGATCGTGAACCTGGGCGGCTCGCGTCCGGTCACGCTGAAGCGGCTCGTCGAGGAGATCGAGCGGGCGCTCGGAAAAAAAGCGCGGCTCGAGCGGCTTGCGAACCAGCCGGGCGACGTGCCGGTCACGTACGCCGACGTCACGAAAGCCGAAAGACTGCTCGATTTTCGAGCGCGCGTTCCCCTCGAGGAGGGGATCCGGAGGAGCGTCGCATGGTATCGAACGCACGGGGCTTGAGCGCATGAACATCTGCATGGTCGGGACCGGCTACGTCGGCCTGGTGACGGGAGCCTGCCTCGCGGACTTCGGTATGAACGTCCTCTGTGTGGACAAGGATGAGCCGAAGATCGCCGCCCTCCAGCGCGGCGAGATCCCCATCTACGAGCCGGGGCTGGAAGAGATCGTCGCGAAGAACGAGCGCGCCGGGCGCCTCAAGTTCACCACCGACTTGAAGAGCGCGATCGAGACCTCGCTCGCGATCTTCATCGCGGTCGGAACGCCCCCGAAGGCCGACGGCTCGCCGGACCTGACGTTCGTCCGCCAGGTCGCGGAGGCGGTCGCCGTCCACATGAACGGCTACAAGGTCGTCGTCACGAAATCGACCGTGCCGACCGGAACCGGAAAGATGATCGAGCAGATCATGCGGGAGAATGACGGGAAGCACGCGTTCTCGATCGTGTCGAACCCCGAATTCCTGCGCGAAGGCTCAGCGATCGCCGATTTCCTGCGGCCCGACCGGATCGTCATCGGGGCGTCCGATCAGAAGGCGGTCGAGGTGATGCAGGAGATCTACTCGCCGCTGTACCTGATCGAGACGCCCTTCGTGATCACCGACGTCGCCTCCGCGGAGCTGATCAAGTACGCTTCGAACGGATTTCTAGCCGTGAAGATCTCGTTCATCAACGAGATTGCGCGCCTGTGCGAGCTGATGAACGCCGACGTGCACGACGTGGCGCGGGGGATGGGGCTCGACAAGCGCATCGGGGGCAAGTTCCTGCATCCCGGCCCCGGGTTCGGCGGCTCCTGTTTTCCGAAGGACACGTCCGCCGCCGCCGATCTCGCGCGCCAGCATGGGTATGAGTTCCGCATCATCGAGGCCACGATGCAGGTCAACCGCGAGACCAAGGCCCGCATGATCGAGAAGATCGAAAAAGCGGCCGGACCCCTGTCGGGCCGGACGGGCGCGGTACTCGGACTTTCCTTCAAGCCGGAGACCGACGACATCCGGGAGTCTCCGGCGACGTCGGTCGTGGCGGGGCTTCTCAAATCCGGAGCCCGCATCCGGGCGTTCGATCCCGCGGCCATGGAGAACGCCCGCGCCCTCTTCCCCGAAGTCCACTATGCGAGCGACGCCTACGACTGCGCGAAGGGAGCCGACTTCCTCGTCCTCGCCACCGAATGGAACGAGTTCCGGGCTCTCGACCTGCCGCGGCTCGCGGGCGTCATGAAGTCTAAGACGATAATCGATCTGCGAAATGTCTACGACCCCAGCACGATGAAGGAGGCGGGATGGAGTTACACCGGAGTGGGACGAGGTTGACGGAAGCCGTGAGAAAAGTTCAGGCGCTTTCGCGGGTCGGTCTCTGATGCGCGTCGTCGTCACGGGCGGCGCCGGCTTCCTCGGAAGCCACCTTTGCGACCGGCTTCTCGCCGAAGGCCACGAGGTCATCGCGATCGACAACCTTCTGACCGGGAATCCGAGAAACATCGCGCACCTCCAGCCGGAGAAGCGTTTCCGGTTTCTCCGCCACGACATCACGCATTTCATCTTCGTAGACGGCCCGGTGGACGCGGTCCTGCACTTTGCCTCCCCTGCCTCTCCGATCGACTATCTCGAGCTTCCGATCCAGACGCTGAAGGTCGGCTCACTCGGCACCCACAACGCACTCGGCCTCGCGATGGCCAAGGGCGCGAGGTTCCTGCTCGCTTCGACGTCGGAGTGCTACGGCGACCCGCTGGTGCATCCGCAGCCCGAAACCTACTGGGGCAACGTCAACCCGATCGGGCCCCGCGGCGTGTATGACGAGGCCAAGCGGTTCGCCGAAGCGATGACGATGGCCTACCAGCGGCACCACGGGGTCGAGACCCGCATCGTCCGGATCTTCAATACGTACGGCGAGAGGATGCGTCCGCGCGACGGACGGGTCGTGCCCGCCCTGATCTCGCAGGCGCTCGTCGGAGAGCCGATGACCGTGTTCGGCGACGGTTCGCAGACCCGCTCGTTCTGCTACGTCTCCGACCTGATCGAAGGGATCTACCGCCTGCTCCTGTCCGAGGAGAAGGAGCCGGTCAACGTCGGGAACCCCGCGGAGCTGACGGTCCTCGATTTCGCGAAGACGATCCAGAAGCTGACCGCCACGAAGAGCGAGATCGTCTACGGACCTCTTCCGGTCGACGATCCGAAGGTGCGGCAGCCGGACATCACGAAGGCTCGTACGAAGCTCGGATGGGAGCCGAAGGTGAAGCTCGAGGAAGGGCTCGGAAGGACGATCGAGTACTTTCGAGGCCTGAGAGACTGAGCTCCAAGCCTCCTCGCGTCGCGCACTCCGAAAGGGGCTCCACACTCTTCCCCTCCCGTCCCCTCTCCCCGGAACCCGGAGGGACGGCCTCCTCCGATCACTCGTCGTGCTTGTCCTTGTCTGACTTCAGAGGCACCGTCCGTTTGGGATGGTCCCCCTGTCCAGGCACCCGATCAGGGATTTTATCGGGGCGGGGTTTTACGCGTCAGAGGCGGAAACGCGAGAATCGAACCGTCCACTGCCCGGGTCGGGTGTTACGGGATCGCGGCGCCGTCCTCTCCGATCGCCTCGACCGGGCAGGAGTCCATCGCCTCCTGGCACTGGGCTTCCTCGTCGGGACCGGCGGGCTGCCGGAAGACGTAGGAATACCCCTTGTCTTCCTCCCGCTGAAAATTCGAGGGGGCGGTCACCCGGCAGACGTCGCAGTCGATGCACTGAGTGTCGACGTAGTACTTTCCAGGCACCGTTTCGGCAACTTTGTCTCTGGGATCGGCCACGCGGCAACGCTAACAGACTCGCGCCCCCCGGCCTCGCGCGCGCCTCCCGGGTCCGAAGCCACCCAAAGCACGCTAGACTCCGCCCCGTGTCGCGCCGCATCCGTGCGCTCCTCCTGTCCGGCGTGGCGCTTTCCCTTCTCGCTTCCTGCCGGGACGAGCGCCTCCCGGAAGGGGACGGACGGATGCGGTCGCTCGCGGCGGGCCGGAGGATCTACGAAAAGAAGTGCGCCTCGTGCCACGGCATGACGGGAGACGGGAAGACGGTGACGGCGAGCCGATTTCCGTACGCAAACCTGATCGATCAGAAGTGGAGGTCCGACGGCAGTGCACGGGCGATCGAACAGCAGATCCGGAAAGGGCACGATCCGATGCCGAAGTTCGAGGGGAAGTTGACCGACCAGGAGATTCGCGACACGACGGCCTACGTGCTGGAGCTCTCGCGGCGAAAGAAACGATGACGCGCACGATCCCGCTCTTTCCATTGCCGGGAGGCATCCTGTTTCCCGGGACGATGGTCCCGTTTCACATCTTCGAGCCCCGTTACATCGAAATGGTCGCCGACGCGCTTGCCGGCGACCGGCTGATCGGGCTCGCGATGCTGAAGCCCGGAGTCGACGCAGACCTCGGCAGCTCGCCCATCTTCCCGATCGGCGGCGCGGGCGAGATCATCGAGTCCGAACAGCTCGAGGACGGCCGCTACAACATTCTGCTCGAGGGCCGGTTCCGGTACCAGGTGCTCGACGAGAAACCCCGGGGCCCCTATCGGGTGGCCCGTGTGGTGGAGCTAGAGACGGTGCCGTTTGCCTCCGCCGAGGAGGAGGCCCGCGTCGCCGACCTCACGGCAAAGATCTTCGAAGCGGTGCGGCCGCGCATCGAGCTCCCTCCCCTGCCGGAAGAGACCCCCCGTCTGTCCTCCGAGGGGCTGGCCGCCGAGATCGCGCTGCGTCTGCGGTACCGGCCCGAGGAGCTTCAGGCGCTGCTGGAGGTCAGTTCGCTCCCGGCGCGCTACGCCGCGCTGATCGCCCGGATGATGGAATGGCAGAAGCGGGTGGAGTTTCTGGAACCCTTCCGGCCCGCCGAGATCGACGGCATCCGGAACTAGGAGTCTGACCTCGTCGTCTCCTGCCGCGCGCCGGGGCGACACGCTACATCTTCTGGGCGGTGCTCGCGTTTAAGGCGCGGTCGTGCGCCCAGCTCTTGATGGCCTTGATCTGCTCTTCCATGGTGATCGCGAGCGGGACTGTCGCCGAGATCACCCGGTGGAGGTCGTCCTCCGTGACGGCGCGAGCTTCCGAATACGACTCGACGACGGCAGAGATGACGGCCTGCTCGATCTCGGCGCCGTTCCATCCCTTCGTGGCCTTGGAGAGGAACACGAGGTCGAATCGCGCCGGATCGCAGCGGTTCTTGCGGAGATGGATCGTGAAGATCTGCTTGCGTTCTTCCTCCGTCGGGAGATCGACGAAGAAGACCTGGTCGAAACGGCCCTTTCGGATGATCTCCGCGGGAAGAAGCTGGATGCGGTTCGCCGTGGCAGCGACGAAAACGAGGGCGCTCTTCTCCTGCATCCAGGTGAGGAATCCGGAGAAAATCCGGGACATGGCCGCGTCGCCGCCCTCGCGGTAGCCGCCCACGCCCATCTCGATCTCGTCGATCCAGAGAACCGCGGGCGAAACCGCTTCGACGGAGCGGAGCGCTTTTAGAAACGTGCTCTCGGGGTTTTCGGTCCCGAACACCGCGTTCATGTCGAGCCGGAACAGCGGGAGGTTCCAGAGAGTCGAGATCGTCTTGACGCAGAGGCTCTTTCCGCATCCGGAGATCCCCATGAGCAGAATGCCGCGCGGAATCGGGATCCCCGCGTCCAGCGCTTCGCGCGAGAAGAGCGACTGGCGCTTGCGCAGCCAGGTCTTCAGCGTCTCGTACCCTCCGATGTCCTCGATCGAGAAGCGGGGCGGCACGAACTCGAGAACGCCCTCCTTCTTCGACATCTGCTCCTTCTCGCCGAGCACCTCGAGAAACGCGGCCTCGTCGAACACCTTCCGCGACGCGAAGACCTTTCCGAGCAGGTGGCCGATCTCGTCGGCCGTCAGGCCGCGCATCGCGAGTGCGAGGCGGCGGACCGCTGAGTCGTCGATCGCTTCCGGGCCCAGGCGCCGCCGCACGCTCGCGTCGATGATCCGCGAGATCTCCGCTTCGTCCGGGAGCTCGTACTCGACGACGTAGATTTCCTTCTTCAGATCCTCGGGAATCGCAAGCCGAGGTGAGAGCAGCAGCACGTGCCGGCCGCGGTCCTTCAGCCCGCGGTAGAGGTCGCGAAGCCTCCGGACAATCTCGGGGCGCGCGTCCGAGGACGCGGGAAAATCCTTCAGCATGTAGAAACCCTTGCCCGACGCCTGCAGGATCGCGTCCAGCGCCTTCATGGGGTCGCGCGTGTCGGGAATCGGCATTCCGTCCACCAGAAGACCGTCGACCACGGACCACACGCCGAACGGGACGGCCTGGCCGAAGAACGTCTTCGCGAGATGCTGGACCAGTCTTTCGATGCGGGGCTCCTCCCAGCTCTGGATGTAGAGGAGCGGATGCCCGCCGGTCAAAGCGCGGCGGATCTTCTCCATCCCCTTGGGAGGGGCGGAGACCGCGGCGACGGCTGTGCTCATGTTCTTCCATTCTAACCGGCCCTGTTTCGCAGGCTCGGGAGCCGGGCGCGCCGTCGTCGTCGTCTACAATCAAAAGACGAATGCCCAATCCAGAGCACGTGGCACTCCTCCTCTCACCCGAGTGGAATGGATGGAGGACTCGCAACGCAAACGTTACCCCCGACCTGACGGAGGCGAGCCTGGACGGAAGTGACCTCGCCGAAAAGGACCTTCGCCGCGCGGACCTGACCCGGGCGGACCTCTCCGGAGCGAAAATCGACGGCGCCGACTTCACGCGAGCGACTCTCGAAGGATGCCGGTGGAAGGGCGCGTCCGCCGCGGGCGCCACGTTCGAGCACTGCCGCCTCGACGGGGCGGATCTTTCGAAGGTTTTTCTCGCCGGCGCGCGGTTCCGTTCCGGCTCTCTCCAGGGTTGCAACTTCACCGGGGCGGACCTCGCGGGCGCCGACCTGAGCTTCACGAAGCTCGAAGGCTCGGACCTCACGGGAGCGAACCTCGCAGGATCGAACCTTTCGGACGTGAACTTCCGCGGGGTCAAGACCGCGGGCGCGCACTTCGACGGAGCCGACTTTTCCCGCTCCTTCTTCGAAGGGGTGAGCGCCGTCCGCGGGTCCTTCCCGAACGCGCTCTTCGAGGGCGCGAACCTGAAAGGCGCGGACCTGTCCGGGGCGGACCTGCGCCGGGCCCGGTTTCTCAAGACGAACCTCCGGCAGGCCCAGTTAAACGCCGCCGACTGCGAAGGCGCCGATTTTACGGACGCCGACCTCGAGCTCGTCTCCGCGATCGAGGCGAACTTCTCCAGCGCCACGTTCGACCGCGCCCGGATGCGCAAGATGGAGCTGCGCGGCGCGGCGTTTCTCGACGCGAAGGGGAAGGACGTTTCCTTCGCGGAGTCCCGGCTGATCGAGGTCGACCTTCGCACCGCGAAATTCGAGAGCGCAAATTTTCAGAACGCGGACCTCTCGAAGGCGATCCTCTCGCGCGCCAACCTGAAGCCGTACTCGTTCGTGGCCGCGCGGTTCGCGGGGACCGACTGCTCCGAGGTCTCCGCGGAAGGCGTCAACTTTTCGCGCGCCGACCTTTCCCTCGGAAACTTCCGCCTCGCCAATCTGAAAGGGGCGAACCTGTCCGGGGTGCGGGGGTTCGACACCGATCTCTCGGGAACCATGATGGTCCGCGCGAACCTTCGGGGCGCGAATCTCCAGGAGGCGGACCTGAGGTTCGCCCGGGCGATCGGCGCCGACTTCACCGAGGCGACGCTCTCCGGGGCCGATCTTGCGAATGCGGACCTCTCCGAGGCGGTCTTCAAAAAGACGAAGTACTGGGGCGCGACCGCGCGGCGCATCAAGGCCCCGTCCGGAAAGGGTCTCCTCCTGGCCCTCTCCACGACGTTCTCGAAGGCCAAAGAAAAAAAGACGAAGACGCTCGACGAAAAGGAAAAGGCGCGCGCGAAGCGGATCGCGCAGCTCGAGGCGGAGGCGGACAAGCGGCCGCCGCATGCCACGGGCAAGCGTTAGCGCGTTAGGCGTTAGGGGTCCAGGCGGGAGGGAAGAAGAAGAAAAACAGCCTCGGGGAGCTCCGGTCCGCCTCACCGCTCAACCCTCACCCCTCACCTTCCCCGGCGGCTACTTCCCAACGGCCGCCTTTTTGAACGCCTCATGGACGCGGCTCGCGGCGTCTCCGGCGAGCGCAAACGCGCCGGGTCTTCCGCTGACGACGGCCTCGGTATCGGTGCGGACTGAGAAGAGCTTCACGGTCCAGGTCTCGGTGCCGGTCAGTTTCAGCGTCAGTGTCGCCTCGGGCGTCCTCGGGGACAGCGCCGATGCGGCGGCGTCATCCAGGAAGCTGCGACTCTTTAAGTCCAGAAGCGCCGTCATGAGGTCGTCCGCGCTGGCGGCCGGGACGGCCTTTGTTCCGTTCATCCAACCCGAATCTTTGCGGAAGAACGCGAAGCGCCCCGACCCGAAGACACCCTCGACCGACGAAAGCGCGGCGCGGTCGAATCGGACGAGGCGCGGCTCGCGGAAGACCACGGCCTCGCGGGACAGGTCTTCGACGATGGAACTCGGAACCGTGAACACCTGCCCGTCCCGGTGGGCGTACACGGTGTTGCCATCCGACCGCGTCGCGCCGAAGTCGACGGAGGTGGACGTCTTCGGGTCCGCGAGCGTGACGCGGTAGAGGGAGGGCGCGAGCCCGAGCGCCGCGAGATTCTGTTTCTCGCCCGAGCCGACGAATTCGAGCACTTTTAACCCGGTGAGCTCGTCGACGAAGCGCTGCGAGAAATCTCCGTCCGCGAGGTCCGCGGCCGGCTGGCTCAGCCACCAGACGCCGTTCTTCCGGGCGAGCGCGATGCGCCCGCGGCCGCGCTCGATGTCCACCTTCGTCACCTCGGACGCGGAGCCGCCGAAGACCTCTTTGCTCCTCAGATCGGCCGCAGATTTCCGGGCCGCGGCGGCCACGGACGAAGCCACGAAGAAGACGTGCGCGCTGCCCGAAGCGCGCGCCGCGACGGCGTCGGTGCCCGGGATGTCCACTCCAAACTCGATCGTGCGTGACTGCGGCTTGCCCGGGCTCTTCGGGTCCTTCCAGGCGATCGTGGCTTTCGTCGCGGGCGTCACCAGGCCGTAGTCCTCCGGGCGCGCCTCGGCGGATTCGCTTCCGGCGCGGCGCGGGCGCGCAAGCTGGGAGACGAGATCCCCCGCGGCGGTCGCGTCGGCCGGGTAGGCTTCGGGACGGACGAGCCTCCATGCGGACGGGCCGGTCCTCTTCAGCTCGACCGGCGGGGTCCCCGCGCGCTCGAGCCGGACCGATTCGACCTGCTCGACGGGAACGTCCCAGACGAGCTCCTTCTTCTGCTCTGCCTCGGCGGTCGTCGGCATCTTCCGCTCGAAGAAGACGATGAATCCGAAGAGAAGGAGGACGAGGCCCGTCAGGACGAGGATCTTGCGCGAAGACATGGGACGCGCCGCTCAGTCCCTGCGGCGATACCAGACCCAGACGCCGAGGATGACGGCGAAGAGCGGCATCCCGAGGATCGCGGCGAGGCCGATCCGATTCACCTGGGACCGCGACATCGACAGCGAGGCCTGCTCGGGGGTCTTCGGCGCGATTCCGACCAGGCGGTCTTGACCCGCGAGCCACGCCATCGAGCTCAAAAAGAGGTTCGCGTTGCCCGCCTGGGCGAGCGCGCCGTTGGCGATGAAGCGCGAATTGCCGAACACGACGAGCCGGGCGCCCGGCTTTTTCTCGTCCGCCGGCGCCACCGCCATCCCGATCGCGACCGGTCCGGCGTTGTCCGCGGGGTCCTTCTTCACCTCTTCGAGCTTCGTCAGAGACGTCTCTCCCCAGCCCGAGGCGGTCGTCTCGACGAGGGGGGTCTGGACGAATCCGGCGGGCGGCTTTTCGATCTTCGCCACGGACCGGGCGAGCGGAAACACGACGGGGAGCGCCTCGGCGGCGAGAGAGCGGACGATCGGGTGCGAGCCGTACTTGTCGGCAATCAGGGTCTCCGGCCCGACCTGCGGGACCGCCTTTTCCGGGTCGATCACGATGTCGGCGTTCAGCCGCACGCCGTACGCGGCGAGAAGCGGGCCGAGTCCGAGGTCGGGCGGAGGCGAGCCGGGGCCCGGCAGCACGGGATCGGCCAGGAAGAGCACGCGCCCTCCCCCGGCGAGGTACTTCGTGAGCGCGCCGCTCTCCGGCTCGAGAAAGGCGGTGCGCGGCCCGGCGACGACGACGACGCTGGCGTCCGCGGGAAGGTCGCTCCTGCCGAGCGAGCTCCACGTGGCGACCGCGCGGTTCTGCCGCTCGAGCGCCTGTTTGATGTCGGCGTATCCGCGGCCCCGCTCCGCGCCGTCGATCGCCGGCTCGCCGTGGCCGGATGTGAAATAGATCTTCGTGACCCGGCTCTCGGTGACGTCGAGGAGGGCGGACGTAAACGCCTCCTCGCCCTTGAAGGCCTTCATCTCGGGCGAACTGCCGCCCATCGCCCCTCCGAAATCGAAGTCGGCGAGCGCGCTCTCTTCGACGTACTTCTTCCGGTCGCCGGATCGGAACACGACCGTGTTCTGGCGGACCTCGAACTCCTGGAGCAGCGCCTTAGCCCGCAGGGGGTTTCGCTCGGGGTCCAGATACTCGATCTCGATCTTCGGGGAAAGGCTCCGATACCGGTTCAAGAGCTCGGTCACCGGCTGGTACAGACGCGACTGCCTCGTCATGAACACGGTGACCCGCACGGGTTTCGTGAGGCTCGCTACGGTCTTGCGCGTGGTGTCGGACACGGAGTAGATCCCGCTCGACGTCCAGTCCCCCCGCCACCAGTGGCGCGAGCCGAGCCAGTTGATTCCGGCGAAGAGCGCGATGCCGAGGACGATCGCCGCGGTGGAGGCGCTCCGGCGGGCCGAGGCGGGCTTCACGGGTTCTCCTTCCGCGCGGCGAGAGACACCGTCGCGAGGAAGAGGAAGAACGCCGTGCCGGAGAGGTAGTAGATGATGCGTCGGCTGTCGACGACCCCGCGCGCGAGCTCATCCATGTGGTCCCACAGGTTCAGATACCCGATCACGTCCCGGCCGGCCCCTCCAAGGATCGATTCGAGCAGGCCGACCGAGAAGATGGGGATGAGCATCCCGAAGCAGAGAATCGCCGCGACGATCTGATTCTTCGTCAACGTGGAGGCGAATGTCCCGACGGCCAGGAAGTACGCGCCGAGGAGCGCCACCCCGAGGTATCCCGACGCCACCGGCCCGATGTCGATCCGGGTCCGGGAGCGCAGGAACACCACGTACAGGAGCGTGGGCGCCCAGAGCGTTAAGAAAAACCCGACCGCGCCGAACCATTTCCCGAGCACCACCTCGGTCTCGGAGACCGGCGCGGTCAACAGGCTCTCGATCGTCCCGCTTCGCCGCTCCTCGGGGAAGAGGCGCATGGCGATGATCGGCACGACGAACAGGTTGAAGATCCAGAAGTACGTGTTGGTGAAGAGCAGGATCAGCGCCTGTCCTTTGCCGGCGCCGGGGGCGGCCAGGTAAGACAGGATCGCGTAGAAGATGATCCCGTTGACCAGAAGAAAGGCGGACAGGATCACGTAGGCGAGCGGCGAGAAGAAGTACGAGCGCCATTCGCGGCCGACGATCGCGAGCCACTTCCTCATGACGGGCTCGCGACGGGCGCAGCCGGCTCTGCGGGCTCTGTCGCCGCCTCGGCCGGGACCGCGTCGTCATGGTGGGTCAGGCGGACGAAAACGTCCTCGAGCGTGACCGCGTCGCGGGCAAGCTCGCGCAGGACCCATCCGCGCGCGACCGCGAGCTGGAAGATCTCTTCGGAGAGGTTCGAATCGGGCGCCCCGTGCACCGTCACCCGGGTCTCTCCGTCGGACGCCGACTCCTCGACCTCCAGCACGCCCGGCAGGGCCGCCAGATCGTCGCGCGCGGCCACGATGCCGCGTATCACGGCGCGCACCGTGGGGGTGCCCGCCAGGCGCCGCCGGAGCTCCTCCGGGGTGCCTTCGGCGACGATGCGGCCGCGGTCGATGATGAGCACCCGGTCGCAGACCGCGTCGACTTCCGGGAGGATGTGCGTCGAGAGGAGCACCGCGCGCTCCCTGCCGAGCGACCGGATCGTCTCGCGAATCCGGATGATCTGCGTGGGGTCGAGGCCGACGGTCGGCTCATCTAAGATCAACACGGGGGGCTGGTGCACGAGAGCCCCCGCAAGCGCCGTGCGCTGCCGATAGCCCTTCGAGAGGTTGTCAATCTTCCGATCCGCCACGTCTTCGAGCAGACAGCGGCCGATGGAGTCGTCGACGCGGCGGCGCACCTCGGGTCCCGAGACGCCCTCGAGCCGCGCGCGGAATACCAGGTACTCGCGGACACGCATTTCCGGGTAGAGGGCCGCGGATTCGGGAAGGTATCCGAGCGACGCCCGCGCTTCCCGCGACTGGCGGACGATGTCGAAGCCGGCGACGCGCGCCGTTCCCGAGGTGGGAGGGAGAAAGCCGGTCAGCACGCGCATCGTCGTCGTCTTCCCGGCGCCGTTCGGGCCGAGGAATCCGAGGATCTCCCCTTGCCGCACCGAAAAGGTGACGTCGGAGACCGCCACCGCCGTCGGGTAGCGCTTCGTGAGGCTCTGGACTTCGATCATTCAGTCGCCATGAAAACGGCGGAGTCTAACAGAACCCGCATGTTCCGACGGGGGAGAGGGAGTCAGGGGGGGGCAACGACACTCCACGCGGAGAGAGACTGCGCCTCCCCCGACCCTCTCCCCGGGAGAGGTCACGGGGCTCTCCCCAGGGCCGGTGAGGGGACGCTACACTGTCCCCGCGTGATCGCCGTTCGGAACGTTTCCAAGAGCTACGGCCACGCCGGCCGGAGGGCGAAGGCTCTCGATTCGGTGAGCCTCGAGGTCGCTCGCGGCGAAACTCTCGGTCTCATCGGCCCGAACGGCGCGGGCAAGACGACCCTCCTGTCGTGCCTCCTCGGTCTCCTCCGCCCGGACCAGGGCACGATCCGGATCGACGGTCTCGAGCCGGACGATCTCGCGATCCGCGCCCGAAGCGGATACATGCCCGAACGGCTGGGCTTCGACCGGGAGCTTTCCGGTCAGGCCTTCCTCGCGCATCACTGGAGGCTCTCCGGCGGAGATCCGCGGCGCACCGCGCACGAGGTCGCGGCCGCCGCCGAAAAGGCCGGCCTCGAGCCCGTCGCGTTGAAGAGACGGCTGCGCACGTACTCGCGCGGGATGCTGCAGAGAGTCGGAGTCGCGCAGGCGCTCTTTGGAGATCCGGAGATTCTCTTTTTAGACGAGCCCGCGTCGGGGACCGATCCGGTCGGCGTCGCGATCGTGCGCGACCGCATCCTGGAGGCGAAAGCGCGCGGCGCGACGATCATCTTGAACTCCCACCAGCTCGCGGAAGTCGAGCGCGTGTGCGACCGCGTCGCCTTTCTGGAACGCGGCCGTCTCGCGGGCACGGAAACGCTCCGAGGCGAGAACGCGGCCCCGCGAGCGGCGATGCTGCGCACGGACCCGGTCCGGGTGGCAGAGGCCGCCGCGGTCCTGGCTGCGGGCGGATTCGAAGTCCGCGCGGAGCCCGGCGGCACGATCCACGTCGCCTCCGCCCGCGACGAAGACGTGGCGCGTGCGGTCCGCTCGCTCGCCGTCGCCAACATTCCCGTGTACGAGGCGCGCTCGTCCGCCGACCTCGAGAGCTTCTTCCGGGGCGGGCGATGAAGGAGATGATCCGGCGGTACATGGGTCAGAAGCTCGGATCGGTCGGGGTGTGCCTCTCGCTCCTCCTTCTCGCGATTCTCTCCGCCGTGATGCTGCAGGCGGGATCTCCCGGGGGACTGACCGTTTTCGCGGTGTTCGTTCTCGCCACCGGGGTGGTGTCGCGCGACGCTTCGAGCGGCGCCCTCCAGATGATCCTCTCCCGCCCGATCCTGCGGGTGGAGTACCTGATGGGACGCTACTTCGGCGTGGTTCTCGCGCTGGCGGGATTCCTGGCGTCCACGTTCGTGCTCGCCGTCCTGATCGATCGGGTGGGCCAGGTCCTGGGCTGGAGCGCGAGCTCGGGCTTCACCGTCGAGAAGGCGCTCGCCCGGTGCGCGGAAGAGCTGCCGAAAGGCGCGCTCTACGCCGCGGTCATCCTGTTCTTCTCGACGTTTCTGCGGGGCGCCGGAGACGTCCTGGCGTTCGTGATCGGGGCCGTGATGCTGAGCTTCGGCCCGCAGCTCGGAATGTTTCTCCACAACGCGGGGATCGTCCGGGCGTTCCGCGCGCTGGACGCCAATCTCTCCCCGGCGCCCGAATGGAACGAGATTTTCCACGGCGCTTTGCTACGGCCGGACCTGGGCCGTTACGCGCTCGCTCTCGCGGCGTATCTCCTTCTCGCCGCCATCGTATTCAATCGCCGGGAGTTTTCGTATGGCGCCGAC
>JBBROA010000078.1:0-19924 GCA_038229875.1 Thermoanaerobaculia bacterium
CGATCGACGTGCGGGTGCTCGCCGCGACCAACGCGCGTCTTTCCGAGAGGATCGCCCGCGGCGAGTTCCGCGAAGACCTCTACTACCGCTTGCGCGTCGTGGAGATCAACCTGCCGCCCCTGCGCGAGCGCCGCGAGGACATCCCGAAGCTGGCGCGCCACTTCCTCGAGCGCTTCGCCGCCCGCGAGGGGCGCGAGATCCTGACGCTCGACCGGGAGGCCTTCGCCGCGCTTCTCGCGCACGATTTCGCCGGAAACATACGGGAGCTCGAGAACCTGCTCGAGGGCGCCGCCGCGCTTTCCCGCGCGGGGGTGATCCGGCTGGAAGACCTGCAGTGGCTCCCGAGCCGCGCGCCCGGATCGCTTTCGGACGTCGAGGCCGCGCCCGACGGCGAGATCCCGAACCTCAAGGCGCTCGAGGACAAACACATCCGCCGCGTGCTCAAGATGGCGGGCGGAAACAAGAGCCGGGCGGCGCGAATGCTCGGGATCAGTCGACGGACCCTCTACCGGAAGAAATCACTGGGACATTAAGACACTGTATCCTTAAGTCCCATATTTCAAGCAACTCCATTACTGTAAGTGATTTCCGGCACTGTATGGCGCCTGTCTCTACCGATGTGTGCCATAATGTCCTCCCATGGTGCAACCGGGAACAGTGGTCGAAGCACTTGCAAGACGCTTCCTTTCAGACGCTTACGTCGCTAATCCGCTTCGGGCCCGACATGGCCGCGGCCTTGCTCTTGTATCGATTGAACTTCGATGAGAAAAACCCTCTCCATTGCGCGAACCCTCTCGGAGCCCTCCGGACTCCTGTGGGCGGTTCTTTGCGGAGAGGTGGGGATGAGCCTGCTTCTGCTCGCCGACGGGCGGATCGCGCCGGTCGCGCTGCGTGCGCTGCAGCTCTTCCTGCGCTTCTAGGACCGCGGCCATGACCGCTCCCGCCCGCGGCGTCCGCGGCCAAGTCTTCTCTCTTTTCCCTGGCATTCGCCGGTTCACGCCGCCTGGTCCGGGCGGCGGGCGCGCGCTCCGCCGCCCGGTCGCCGGACTCGCCGAAGCTTTGGCGTTATTCTCTGAGACGGGCTCTGCCGACCCGGCGGATTCCCTGCTCGGAGGCCTCGAAAGAAACTGATGGGACAGCGGGAGTCAGTCCGCCCGGGTCTCGAAAGAGCCGGCCCTCGTGAGGTGTCGCTGACGATCCCTGTCGCCTCGGACATGGAGATCGTCGCCACCGCCCAGGTGGCCGCCATGGGCGAGTACATCGACATGCCCCACGATAAGATCGACGAGGTCAAGCTCGCGCTGGTCGAAGCGTGCATCAACGCGTTCGAGCACGCGCACACCCGGGACGATCGGGTGCACCTGACCTTCCGCGTGGGCCGGGACGACGACGAAGGGCCGGATTTTCTGGAGGTGGAGGTCTTCGACCAGGGCACGGGCTTCGACCACGAGATCGTCGAGGTCCCGACGCCGGAAAAGACTTTTGCGGGCAAGAAGAAGCGGGGGTGGGGCTTGCAGATCATCCGCAGCCTGATGGACTCCGTCGCGATCACGTCGGGAGAATGGGGAACCCGAATCCTCATGAGGAAATACAAGTGAGTGAATCCTGCAAAATTCAGGTGGAGCGTCGGGGCGACGTCGCGATTTTTCAGACGGACGGATATATCAACAACCAGGGGGGCGAAGAGATCGCCCGCCAGGCGTACGCTCAACTGGACGGCGGCGCCCGGGCGCTCATCCTGAACCTCGAGAAGACGCGGATCGTGAATTCGATCGGGATCTCGATCCTGATCGAAGTGCTCGAAAAGGTCATGGATCGCAAGGGAGTGCTCGCGTTCTGCGCGTTAACCCCGACGATCGACAAGACGTTCCGCATCATGGGTCTCGCCCAGTACGCCGCGATTTACCCGACTCAGGACGAAGCGCTCCAGGCCGTCGCCTCCGGCGGCTGATTCCGACGATGGTTCCGCCCGGCTCTCTCTCCACTCACGACGAGGTGCCGGTCCCCGAAGCGATCTCCCGTTCCCGAGGTTGATTTCAGATGTCGTCCGCTTCTTCGACCTCGTCCCGACCGCTGGCGTCCTTCTGGAAGGAGCTTCACGCGGCATCGAGAGGGGGAGAGGACCGTCCGCTTCCCGCGCGCCTGGCGGAAGCGGCGCTGCAGTGGAGCGGGGCGCGCGCGGCCACGATCCACCTCCGCGATAAGGACGGGTGGAGCGGGGGCGGTCAGTCCGGCGACGGGGCCGCGGGGCTCGTTGCCCCCGACCCCTTTCCCGAAGCGGCCGGGTTCGTCGGCGACGCGCTGTGGATCCCGCTCTCTGCGGAAGGAGAAGTGCACGGGCAGCTCGGCCTCCTGGGTGTTCCGGCGCGAGAGGCGGAAGAGGTCGCCGCGTTCCTGGGATTCGTCCTGGGCGCGCAGGTGGCGGCTCACCGGCTGTCGCGGCAGGTCAAGGGCGCCGAGTTCGAGATTCGCACGCGGCTCCTGGAGCTCGAGTCGCTCTACGATCTCGGCCTCTCGCTCGGCGGCCAGCTCGACCTCGGCGCGCTGGCGGACGAAGTCCTTTTTCGTTCCGTCTCGCTGACGGACGCCGGGAAGGGCACCCTCGTACTGTTCGACGACGGCGGGCGGATCCTCTACGAAAACAACCTCGGAGGCGGCTTCGTCCCGCGCGACCGGTTCGCCTCCTGGCGCATCCCGGACGGAGAAGCGGTCATCAACAACTCGGCCGCTTCTCTTCCGACCGCGGGGGAGCGGCTCTCCGGGTGCGAAAAGTGCCTGGCGGTTTCGATCGCCGTGCCCGGCCGGCGTCTCGGATTCCTGGCGGTGGCCGACAAAGAGTCGCGCGACGGCAGCGTTCTCGATTTCACGCCCACCGACGCCCGGCTGCTTTCCCTCTTCGCGAACCAGGCCGCGGCCGCGATCGAGACGGCGCGCCTCCACCAGGACGCGATCGAGAAGGAGCGCATCGAGCGCGAGCTCGAGCTTGCTGCCGCGATCCAGCGGGAAATCCTGCCTCGGTTCCTCCCGGCCATCGCGGGAGTCGATCTCGCGGCGGCGAACATCCCCGCGCGCCACATCGGAGGCGATTACTACGACGTCTTTCCGCTCTCGAACGGACGGGTTGCGTTTCTCGTCGCGGACGTCTCGGGGAAGGGAGTTCCCGCGGCCCTGCTGGTATCGACGGTGCACGCCGCCGTCCACCTGCAGATCGACGAAGCGAAGACCATCGCCGATCTCGTCTCGCGCCTCGACCGGCATCTTCGCCGCTTCGCCGCGACGCGGAAGTTTCTGACGCTCTTCTTCGGCCTTCTCGAGCCGGACACCGGCGTTCTGCGGTACGTCTCCGCGGGTCACAACCCGGCGCTCCTCATGCGCGTGAACGGCGAGCGGGAGCAGCTCGACTCGACCGGCGTCCCGGTCGGGATGTTGCCGAATTCCTCGTGGCGCGAAGAAGTCCGCGACCTGCGGCCGGGCGACCTGCTCTGCGTCTACTCCGACGGGCTCACCGAGGCGGTCGATACCGCGGACGCGGAGTTCGGACTGGAACGCCTTGGAGCGGATCTTTCTTCCCGCCGCGAGCTTCCGCTCCGGCAGATCTGCGACGAAGTCCTCGGCGAGGTCGCCGCCTTCGCGCGGGGCATGCCGCAGTACGACGACCAGACGATCCTGCTCGTCCGCCGGACGTGAGTCGGACCGCTCCATCCGGGCTAAGATCGCGCGAATGCCGCTCCTGTCCGGACTCTTTTCGCTATTGATCGCGGCGGTGCCCGTTCGATCGGCGGCCCCCCACACAGCGGACCTGCTTCTTGAAGGCGGGACCGTCTACGATTCCGCGCGATCGTCGGGGCAGGCCGCGTCCGTGCTCATCCGCGGAGGGCGCATCCTCTTCGTGGGATCGCCGGCGCAAGCGCGAAAGCGGGCTCCGTCGGCCAGAACGGTGTCCGTCGCGGGCGGCTTCGTTTTCCCGGGGTGGACGGATGCGCACGGACATCTCGCGGGCTTAGGAAAGTCGCTGGAGACCGCGGACCTGAAGGGCGCGACGAATCCGTCCGAGGCGGCGAAACGCGTCGCAGCGGTCGCCTCGAGGCTTCCCCTGGCCGCCTGGGCCGAGGCCCGCGGGTGGGACCAGAACCGGTGGCCGGGGGGCGGCTATCCGGACGCGCGAGATCTCGACGCCGAGGTGCCCGACCGGCCGGCCGTGGCTCGCCGGGTCGACGGCCATGCCATCTGGGTCAACGGAGCGGCCCTCAAGGTCGCCGGCATCGAGGCTTCGACGCCAGATCCTCCGGGTGGCCGCATCCTTCGCAGGCCCGACGGGTCCCCTTCCGGGGTTCTGGTGGACAACGCGATGGCGCTCGTCGACCGCGCGATGCCCTCTCCGTCTCCCGGCGACTTCGAGCGGCAGATCGTCGCCGCGTCCCGGGCCTGTGCGCGTCTCGGGCTCACGTCCGTGCAGGACGCGTCGGGTTACGGTCCTTCGGACATCGAGACGTTGCGAAAGCTCGCCGACCGCGGGGAGCTTCCGTTGCGGATCTACGCGACCGTGTCGCCCGCAGCCGCGACGCTTCCGGCCGCGCTCGCCGGCGGCGCGCGAACGGGTGGCGGAAACGATTTTCTGACGGTCCGCGCGATCAAGGCGTACGCGGACGGGGCGCTCGGCAGCCGCGGCGCGGCCCTCCTCGCCGACTACTCGGACGAGCCGGGGAACCGCGGCCTCCTGGTGACGCCCCCGGAGCGGCTCGCGGCGGTCGCGCTCGAGGCCCGCCGCGCCGGATGGCAGCTCTGGATCCACGCGATCGGCGACCGTGGCAACCGCGTCGCGCTCGACGCCTTCACCTCCGCTCGGGAGGGGGAACCGAAGGCCCCGCCGGGCGCGGGGAGGCCGCGCATCGAGCACGCGCAGGTGATCGCTCGCGAGGACATCCCGCGGTGCGCGCGGGAAGGGGTGATCGCTTCGGTGCAGCCGACCCATGCGACGTCCGACATGGAGTGGGCGGAAAAGCGCGTCGGACCGGACCGTATCGCCGGCGCGTACGCCTGGCGGCGGTTGCTCGCGGCGGGCGCGCGCCTGGCCGGCGGCAGCGATTTCCCGGTCGAATCGGAAAACCCGCTGCTGGGCTTTTACGCGGCGATCACCCGGCAGGACGCCGCGGGCCGGCCGGCGGGTGGCTGGCGTCCCGAAGAGCGGCTGTCGAGAGCGGAAGCGCTCGCGCTTTTCACGTCGGACGCCGCGTTCGCCGCATTCGAGGAGGACCGCCGTGGGCGGATCGCCCCGGGGTTCGAAGCGGACCTGACCGTGTTCGCTTCCGACCCGATGCGCGCCGCGGCTTCCGAGGTCCCTTCGATCCGCACTCTGATGACGGTCGTGGGCGGGCGCGTCGCGCACGGCCCCGACGCCGCGCTCTCGGTTCCCGCCGGAGCGGGGCATTGAGGCGGCGTGGTGCGGCCCGATCCCCGCTCCCGGCGCTCGGCCTCTTCGTCCTGCTTGCAGGGTCGTGCCGTCCCGCCCCCGAGGCAAAGCGCGCCGTGACGCCCGGCCCGGTCGACGACGCCGCGCGCCAGCGCGCGCAGATGGTCGAGACGCAGATCGTCGCCCGCGGCGTCCGCGATCCCCGCGTCCTGTCCGCGATGCGGGAAGTGCCCCGGCACGAGTTCGTCGACGCCTCTCAGCGGGCGCACGCGCACGACGACGGACCGGTCGCGATCGGCGGAAGCCGGCAGACCGTCTCCCAGCCCTACATCGTCGCGCTGATGACGGAGTTGCTCGAGCTCGGCCCGAACGAAAAGGTCCTCGAGATCGGGACGGGCTCGGGGTACCAGAGCGCGGTCCTCGCGAGGGTGGCCGGACACGTCTACTCGATCGAGATCATTCCCGAGCTCGCGCGGGCGTCCGAGGAGCGGCTCACGCGGCTCGGCTATCGCAACGTGACAGTGCGAGAGGGGGACGGGTACCGGGGCTGGCCCGAACACGCGCCCTTCGACGGCATCATCGTCACGGCCGCCCCGGAGAGAATCCCGCAGCCGCTCTTAGACCAGCTCGCTCCAGACGGGCGCATGGTCATCCCGGTCGGCGGGTTCTTCCAGGAGCTGAAGGTCTTCAAGAAAGACGCGAACGGCCGGGTGACCGAGAAGGACATCATCCCTGTGCGCTTCGTTCCCATGACCGGCGAGATCGAGAAGACTCCGCCCGCTCCGCCTCAGAATTGAGCAACGAGGCGCGGCTTCCCGCGGCGGCGCCGTTTCCGGCGCTGAACCGGACGTTCAAGGCCTTCACGTACCGCGACTACCGGCTCCTGTGGGCCGGGGCGTTCACGTCGAGCATCGGCACGTGGATGCAGCAGGTCGCTCAGGCCTGGCTGATCTTCACGATGACGGGGTCGGCGTCGCTCCTCGCGCTCGACGCGTTTCTCGGCGCGGCCCCGTTTCTCGTCTTTTCCCTCTTCGGAGGTGTCTTTGCCGACCGCTTCGACCGGCGGAAGATCCTCCTGTCGTCGCAGCTCGTTCAGCTGACCTCCGCGTTCCTCCTCGCGGGGCTGATCGCGACGAATTACGTGGCAGTCTGGATGATCATGACCCTCTCGTTCGTCGTCGGATTTGCGCAATCCTTCGGCGGACCTGCGTACCAGGCGCTCGTCCCGACCCTGGTGGATCGCGAGGACCTCCCGAATGCGGTCGCGTTGAATTCGATCCAGTTCAATCTCGCGCGCGTGATCGGGCCGGTGCTGGCCGGGATCGCCTTCTACAAACTGGGCGCGGCCGCGTGCTTCGCCTTGAACGGCGTCTCCTTCATCGCGGTGATCGCGGCGATCCTTCTCTTGAAGCGCGGAGCTCCCGTCGCCCCGGCCGCGGAGCCTGTCTGGCGGAGCCTGAAGACGGGGGTCAAGGCGGTGCGGGACGGCGGCCCGCTCCTGGGGCTCGTGGTGATGGCATTTGCGGGCAGCTTCTGTTCGGTCGCGCTGGTCACCTACCTCCCCGTCTTCGCGAAGGAGATCTTCCACCGGGACGCCAAGGGGTTCAGCGGCCTTCTCGCCGCGTTCGGGATCGGTGCCGTGATCGGCGCGATCGGCGTCGCCGCGTTCGGGAACGTCCGCCGAAAAGGGTTCGTTGCCGTCGTGACGCAGATGCTCTTCGGGGCGCTGATGGTGAGCTTCGCGCTGTCGCGGAGCGTCGCCCTCTCCTACGCCATCCTGCTCGCCGCCGGCGCCGCGCTCATGATCATCTTCGCGATGTTCATGACTCTCGTCCAGACGCACGTCGAGGACCATCTGCGAGGGCGGGTCGTCAGCATCTACTCGCTCGCTTTCCGAGGGGCCATGCCGCTGTCAAATCTTCTCGGGGTCTTTCTGGCCTCCTTCCTCTCGGTGCCCATGATCGTCGTCGCCAACGGCGTCGTCTTGTTCGCACTCGGCGCGGGCGTTCTGCTCCAGCGCAATACGCAGGGCGTCACCTCGCTGTGACGGTCCCGGCGGCCGGGCGCCGGCGTTTCCTCCCTGCGGCGTGGGCGTTTCTTCTCGTCGGCGTCCTGACGGCTGCCGCGGCCGGCGCCGCGGACCACACCTGGGCGCCCGCGGCGTGCGCGCTGGCGGACGCGGGGTTCAGGGACGACGCCGCGCTCCTGCGCTGCTTCGCGCCGGTGTTCGTCGTCGAAGAGGGGGATCGCTCTTTCAATCGCATCGGAACGCCGGCTCTCTACCGGACGGGAGGCGGCGACAAGGCGCGCATCGATACGCAGACGCCGGCGGTCTTCGCCGAGGCGCGCCGGGACGTCATCGGCGGGACGAAAGTGTTGCATCTCGTTTACCGGGTCCACTTCGAGAAACTGGCTTTCAAGCCCTCCGTTTTTTTCGAGCGGCACCGCAACGTCGGCGTGCTCGCGATCGTCACGCTGCGTGAGGAGGACTCGGCGCCGCTTCTTCTGACGATCGTGTACACCTGCGGCTGCTACCGCATCGTCCTCGCGACCGAGCTCCTGGACGACGCCGCCCTTCCGCCCGGGTGGCGCGAAGGAAAGAGGTCCGCGGGTCACGACCTCCCGGCGCGGCTGACGGCTCCGCGGGCGGGGGAGTCGCGGTACGTGGTGCGGCTGACATCGAAGGCCCATCGCCTGGCGGGCGTCGAGACCTCTCCCGTGTCGTCCGGGGCGGGGGAAAGCACCGCAAGGACACCGCTTCCGCTGCGCGAGATGGAGGAACTCCACCGGCTGCCCGTCGAAGGGACCACGGCCGAGGTCGGTTCGTTTTTCTACACGCGGGGGTGGAAGCGGGGCCACGTGCGGGGCGCGTGGAGTCCGATCGAAGGCGTGACGGCGGGGCTTCTTCTGCTCGACCCGATGCTCGGGATGGACAAGGAGCTCGGCGATCCGGAGGAGACGGGAACCCGTTTCTACACATCGCTCCTGCCTTGGCGGCGGGACGCCTCGCGGCTCGACCGGTACGAGCCGCTGCTGCGGATGCTGAAGTTCCGACCGGAGCGGTTCGGCCCCGGAGTGCCGACGCCGCCCGGTCGGGAGCGGTAGTCTCCCGGTCCGGCGGGATGCGCGAATAAGGCGGCTCGCCCGCCGAGCCTCTACTTTTCGGCGGGACTGTCCCGCTCGCGCCGCACCGGGACCTTCTTGCCCTTGATCGTGCTGGCGCGGAGCGCCGAGACGATGGAGTTTGCGAGACGCTCCGGGACTTCGACGAGCGAAAAGCGGTCCGCGATCTCGATCGCACCGATCTCCCGAGAGCCGATTCCGGCCTCTCCGGTGATCGCGCCGACCAGATCGCCCGGACGAACTCCCGCGGAACGCCCTGCCCCGACGTGGATCCGCGTCAGGGGTTCTCCCGCGGGACGGCGGCCGCCGGGACGAAACGGCGGTCGTGCGCCGCCGCCTCCCTTGACGGGAAACCGGTCGCTTCTCCCCGTCGGCCGGGGCCTGTCGAACACCGGCGGTGAAGGGATCTCGCGCTCCGAGTCTCCGTCGCCTCCGCCATCCAGGGTCGCGGCATGCGCGAGCTTCACCCCGGCGGCAGCAATGTCGAGAATGTCGAATTCCTCCGCGAGCGCCTCGACGACGACGCGCACGTCATCCAGTCCCCCGCCCAGCAGCTGCTCCCGCAGGGAGGCTTTCGTGAGATCCAGGCGCCGGGCGCGCAGATCCGCCACGGTCGGGACTGTCGCCACTTCGATCTTCTGCTTCGTGAAGCCCTCGATGATGCGGAGAAGCCGGTGCTCGCGCGGCTCCGCGAGCGTGATCGCGACGCCGGCGCGGCCGACGCGGCCCGTGCGCCCGATCCGGTGGACATAGGCCTCCGGGGTGGGGGGGACGTCGTAGTTGAAGACGTGCGAGAGGTGCTCGATGTCGAGCCCCCGGGCGGCGACGTCCGTCGCCACGATCAGATCGACCTTCGCCGCCCGGAGGGCCGTCATCACCCGGTCGCGCTGCCGCTGGATCAATCCGCCGTGCAGCGCCTCCGCGCGGAAGCCGTGCGCGTTCAGCGACTCGACGAGTGTCTCGACTTCGAGGCGGGTGCGGCAGAACACGATCGCGGACGCGGGACTCTCCATGTCGAGAACCCGCGCCAGCGCGGCCGCCTTGTGCGCGCGTGAGACGACGTAGGCGACCTGCCGCACGCGCGGAAGCTTGCCCGCCGCGGTTTTAGCACGGCCGAGCGTGACCCGGACCGGGTTTCGCAGGTGCCGCTCCGCGATCGAGACGATCCGCGATGGAAGCGTCGCGGAGAACAGAGCCGTCTGCCGCTCCGACGGAGTCGCCTCGAGGATCGCTTCGAGCTCCTCCGCGAATCCCATGTCGAGCATCTCGTCGGCTTCATCGAGGACGAGGAACCGGAGGCTTTCGAGCGCCAGCGTCTTCCGGCGGATGTGATCGAGCGCGCGCCCGGGCGTAGCGACGACGACTTCAGCGCCATGCTTCAACGCGCGGATCTGCTGCTCCATCGACGCCCCGCCGTAGACCGGAACGACGCGGCTTCCGAGCTTCTTCGCGTATTTGTGCACCGCTTCCGAGACCTGCATCGCGAGCTCGCGCGTGGGCACCAGGACGAGCCCCAGGGTCTGGCCGCGCGCCGCCGGTGCCCGCGAGACCTGTTGCAGCATTGGCAGCGCGAAGGCGGCCGTCTTTCCCGTCCCGGTCTCCGCCTGCCCGAGCACGTCGCGGCCCGAGAGAAGCACCGGAATGGCTTCCCGCTGGATCGGCGTAGGCTCCTCGTATCCCAGAGCCGTCACCGCGGCGACGAGCTCGTCGGACAACCCGAGCGACGCGAATCCCGCGGGAGGAGGATCGATGGTTTCGTCGGCCATGCGGGAAGCGTACAACGCGGCGGGGCCGCGGGAGAGGGGCGCCGTCCCGGTTCGGGACGCCGCGGAGATGCGGCGCCTGGAAGTCCATGGCGGGTCGCCATCGCGGAATTATCGTCTCCGCGATGCGGGTCCTTCTCTTCGGCGCGAGCGGGATGGTCGGCCAGGGCGTTCTGCGGAAGTGCCTGCTCGCCCCCGACGTCGAGGCCGTCGTCTCGATCGTCCGGAACCCGACCGGCCGGCGTGACCCGAAACTGCGGGAGCTCGTTCACACCGACTTCCTCGACTTCTCGCCGATCGCCCCGGAGCTTCAGGGTCTCGACGCGTGCTTCTTCTGCGCCGGCATGTCGTCGGCCGGGATGTCCGAAGACGAGTACCGCCGCGTCACCTACGACCAGACCATGGCGGCCGCCGTTGCTCTGGCGCGGTTCAATCCTCAGATGACGTTTGTCTACGTTTCCGGAGCGGGAACAGACAGCTCCGAGCGAGGCCGCACGATGTGGGCCCGCGTAAAGGAAAAGACGGAGAATGCGCTCCTCGCCTTGCCGTTCCGCGCCGCCTACATGTTTCGCCCCGGGATCATCCAGCCCCTGCACGGCATCCGGTCGAAGACGAAGGTTTATCGGATCTTCTACACGGCGCTCGCGCCGGTGCTGCCACTCCTCCGTCGCCGCTTTCCTCTCTTCCTGACGACCACGGAGCAGGTCGGCCGCGCGATGCTCGAAGTGGCAAAGCACGGAGCGGGCAAGCGCGTCCTCGAGACGGCGGACATCAACGCGATCTCAAGCGGCTATCTGTCGATCTCCGAGAGTTTTGGGAGGACCAGTTCACATCGAGCGCCCTTTGATGGCTCTCTGGACTGAAGCGCCGATTCTTAGAACATCACGGAGACGCGGCAGCTTCGTTGTGCGGATGGCAGCGCGCGCGGTTAGAAGAGGCTGAACCCAGGTACGACCTCGAACCCGGGACGAAACGTTGGTCGCGACAATAGAGACAGTGAAAGCAACATTCATCCTGGCAGCGATGCGCTCGCAACGAAGGAGAATCGCTACCCGCTGAAACTGCCAACTGAGCACCGCCGGAAGCCAGGAAGGCCTGCTCAAGAAGAAAGGAACGCCATGAGAAGGGTCTTTCTCGGGTTTTCGTTACTCGGGCTCTTGTTTTTGCTTACCCCGGGATCGGCTTCAGCGACGACAAACCAGACCGGTTGCTCCGGAGGGTTCGACAACCCATTCGCCCCCGATGGATTCGAGGCTATTTTCGGGAGCAGTTGCCTGCCGGACTACTTTTCCATCAACCCCTCTCCGACTCCGACGCCGTGCCAGGTGTGCAAAAATAAACAAGCCGCCAGGTACAACGACTGCGTCAAAAATGGCTGCCGCCCGCTGAGGGGCGAAGCGCTCGAAGCCTGCAAGGGAGAATGCGCGAGGGTGGCGGACCGGCAATATGTTGACTGCGCCACCTGGGCGAACTGCCTTTCGTAAAGGAGAAGAGATGTTTCTGCTCATGCTCATCCTCGCTTTCTCCGACTCGCCCTCGACTGCCGCCACTAAGCCCGCGTCACGCGTCGGCCAGAAGTCCGCGGAGAGACTGGTGCTCGACACGGGAGAGATCGTTCAGGTCATGCTCTCGCGTTCGTTGACACCGGATTCGTTTCAGGATTCCGTGATTCTTCATGCGAACGACGGCACCATCGCCGCGACATTTATCGGGAATTACAAGTCCAAATCCTTCATGGTGAAACTGGCGTCGGGCGGCAGGACCGTTTACGCCTCATGGGACGCCGGCTTTCGAGAAAGTAAGATGCCGACGCCTCTTGTGGTGGAAATCGACGGCGAGCGATACCGAACGCTCCTTGATCCCGCGTACGACGCGCAGACGGTGTTGGTGAGGAACGCCACGGCCAAACTCCCCAGAGGCTTTCTCGATTCGCTGTCGGCGCTGCATCAACTCGGAGATGACTTCACGTACGCCTTTCCCGCGTTGAACATGCTGGAGGAGGTGATTGACGGGATGGCTCCTCCCCGCAGCATCACGGAACGACGCAACCTCACGGAAGCAGAGGCGGGTGCGCTGCAAGAACGGCTTCAGGGGGTGAGGTAGCGAGAACATGAAAAAGTCGGGCTCAAGCCAGGGCGAGTCGGCGTCGGAGCTCATCTCGAAGAGAATCGCCGAACTCGGGGACTGGCGCGGGAAAACCCTCAGCAGAATGCGCACGCTCATCAGGGAAGCAGACCGGGACGTCATCGAGGAATGGAAGTGGATGGGCACTCCGATCTGGTCGCACGACGGCATCCTCTGCACCGGCGAGTCCTACAAGAACGTCGTAAAGCTCACCTTCGCCAGGGGCGCGTCTCTGAAGGATCCGGCCCATCTCTTCAACTCGAGTCTCGACGGAAACGTACGCCGCGCGATTGACATCCACGAAGGGGAAAAAGTTGACGAGTCCGCCTTCAAGGCGCTCGTTCGCCAGGCAGTCGCCCTCAACAGTTCTGGCAAGTCGAAACCTTCAAAGAAGAAAGCGAAGTCCTAGGGATTCCGCTCGCGAACGGGTCGGACCTCGGGTTGGCCGAGCAACTTGCGGCCAAGGAAAAAGCCGCGCGCGATTCAACCAGTAAGAAAGTTGGTGGAGCTGATCAGGATCGAACTGACCCGCTTTGCGGGTCCTGACGCGCTCCATGAGCGGGGGGTCGGCTCGGCCGCCCCCCCAAGCCCCCCGGAGGTCGTCAGTTCGATGAGGCTTCGATGGGCGGAGCTGACTGGGCGCGATTCAACCAGTAAGAAAGTTGGTGGAGCTGATCAGGATCGAACTGACGACCTCCTGAGTGCGATTCAGGCGCTCTCCCAAACTGAGCTACAGCCCCACACTGTTGCGAGAGGGCGGGCAGGATAGCACGAGCGCATGGGTCGCCGGAAGGGAGTCTCGGGGACGGAAACCCGGCAAGGCGGCCCGGCTCCTCTCTTCCGCCGTAGGATCGCCCGCGTGACGCACGCCGCCGAGGTTCCGGTCGTTTCCCCGGGGTTGGCGGCCCCTTCGCGGCCCGCCGCGTGATCGCGCTCGATCTTCGCCGGGGCGGCCCGCTCCCGCCGCGGGAACAGCGGGTGTCGGAGCTCGAAGCACGGACGTTCGACGCGCTGGTCGTCGGCGGGGGCATCACGGGCGCCGCCACGGCGCGGGACCTCGCCTCTCGCGGGCTTTCCGTCGCTCTGGTCGAGCGGGAAGACTGGGCGTCGGGGACTTCGTGGCGCTCCTCGAAGCTCGTGCACGGCGGCTTGCGGTACCTGGCCCGCGGCGACCTGTTCCTCGTTTTTCAATCGCTCGCCGAACGGGCGCGGCTTCTCCGCCTGGCGCCGCATCTCGTCTCGCCGCTCGAGTTTGTCTTCGCCATCCTCCGCGGCCGTTGGGTGTCGCCTCCGACGCTCGCCGCCGGGCTGACTCTCTATGACGTGCTGGCGCTCGGACGCGGGAAACGGCACCGGGGCCTCTCCGCTCGCGCCGCCGTGGACGCGGAGCCCCTCCTCGCGGGCGCCGACCTGGCGGGGGGCGCCCTCTACTCGGACGCCTCCACGGATGACGCGCGGCTGACGCTCGAGAACGTGCTCGATGCCGTGTCCCTCGGGGCGGTCGCCGTCAGCCGTCTTTCCGTCACCTCGTTTCTGCGGGCCTCGCCCGGCGCCCCCGTCGGAGGAGTCGCTGCGCGGGACATCGAAACGGGCCGGGATCTCCGCGTCCGCGCCCGGGTGACCGTCGAAGCCGCGGGACCCTGGACCGACGCGCTGCGCCTCGGGGAAGATCCCGCCGCGGCGCCCACCGTGCGGCTTTCGAAGGGAACGCACATCACGGTCCCGTTCGCGGCGCTTCCGGTCCGCCGGGCCGTCGCGATCCCGGCCGAGCGGGGGAGGCTCGTGTTCGTCATCCCGACCGGGCCCGTCACTCTGATCGGCACCACGGACGCCGACTACCGCGGATCGGTGGACGGGGTGGGACCGGAGCCTTCGGAAGTCGAGTACCTCTTAGCCCGCGCCCGCGAAGCGTTTCCCTCCCGCGCGCCCGAGCGGCGGGACGTGATCGCCGCCTTCGCCGGGCTGCGGCCGCTGCGATTCGAGCCGGGCCGGGACGTCACCGCCATGAGCCGCGAGGAATCCGTCGACGCTTCGCCGGGCCGCGTGATCGTCACCGGAGGCAAGCTCACCACACACCGCCGCATCGGTTGCCGGGCGGGAAACGCCGTCGCGGCGCAGCTGCGCGCGCGCGGGGTCCGCTGCGGGAAGAGCGCCACGTCGGAGCGAAGGTTTCCGGGAGCACCGGACGGGCCCCTGGACGCCTTCGTCGAGGGCTTCGTCCGCGATGCGTCGCGCTCCGTTCCGGAAGGAGCCTCGCGCCATCTCGCCCGGCGCTATGGGACCCGCGCGGCGGGCGTCCTCGCGATCCTCTCCGGTGGCGGACTCTCCGGGCCGCTCGTCAGAGGCCTGCCGGATCTCGAGGCGGAGGTCGTCTTCGCCGCCCGGTCTGAGGACGCCCGCAGCGCGTCCGATGTGCTCATCCGCAGGACGCACCTGTTCTGGCAGGCGGCGGACCAGGCGGCCGCCGCGCTCGACCGAGTCCAGGAGCTCCTCTCGCGGGAGCTTGCATGGACCGCGGCGGCGGAGGCGCAATCGCGGCAGGAATACCTCCGTGAGATCGCGAAGTCGCGCCGGGCGCTCACGGTCGCCGCCGACGGCGCCGCCACGCCAAATCCGGAAACGCTCTAGCCGGGCGTCAAGTCCGCCAGCGTGGCGGACAGGAGGGTCCGCCTTTCCGCGTCGAGCCGCTCGAAAATCGGCTCGAGCATCGTGACGACCTTGTCCTGTTCCTCGGGGGAGATCGCGTAAAGATTCGGGGACACGGCGTCCACGATCTCGGCGATCGTGAGCTTTTCCGGCGACACCGCGAGCGAGAATGCGTGCGCACCCTCGGCGCGGACGAGGCCGTTCTCCTTCAGACATTCCAGGATCTGCTCGGCCTCCCGTGAGTTGGCCTCCTGTTCGCGGTACAGCGTGTCGATCCCCTGCACGCCGCCTCCCGATAGCTTCAGGAGCATCCGGATGGCGTTCTCCGCGCGGCCGGCGCGGATCCCGCCGATCGAGCGCTTCTTCGCGGAGAACGTCTGCAGGACGTGCGTGAGCTCCACCCCGATCAGGATCACCACCCACACGAGAAACACCGAGATGAGAGACAGGAGGATGAAGGTCAGCGACCCGGTGATCAGGTTGGCGCGCGAAAGCGTGCGGACGTAGACGCCGAAGAGCGCGCGGAGGAGCTCCAAGAGCGCGCCCCCTGTGACGCCGGCGATCCCGGCGGAGAACCAGTGGACCCGCGCGTTCGGCAGGAATCGGTAGAGGAGCGTCAGTCCCGCCACTTCGATCGCGAACGGGAAGAAAGAAACCGCGACGTTCCTGGCGAGGGAAGTCGTGTGCGGCGAAGTGCGCAGCATCTGGATCCCGAGACCGAACCCGCCGAAGAGGAGCGTGAGAGCGAACAGGACGACGAAGTACAGCGAGATGCGCGAGAGCCAGTCGCGCCGGGTCGGAGCTCCCCACACCGCGTTCACGATCCGCTCGATGGTCGAAATAAGACGCAGCGACGCAAGGACGAGGATGACGAGGCCGATTCCGGAAATCGTCGTCGACTCGGAGACGAACTCGCGCAGGCTACCGGTGACGCGCGCGGTGTGGTACGGCAGGATGGCGTTGACGGCGTCCAGAATCCCGTTGACGTTCTCCCGGAAGAACGCCGCGAGCACGAGAGAAAAGGTGGCGAGCAGGGGAACCGCCGTCAGCAGAGTTGCGAACGCGAGCGAGCTCGCGAGGTCCGCCCCGCGGTCCGCCCGGAACCCGCGCCAGGTTTCTCCCGCGGTCTCTTTCAACAGAACCAGGGTCGTGAGAAGGCGCGGGGGGACTCCCGGGAAGCGTTCTCGCGCGCGCTCCAGCGAGGTCCTTCTGCGCGGCACCGGATCCCTCAGGCGAACCGTGAGAGCGGTCCCGATCCGCGGCTGCCGGCGGGGTCGCGCCGGTCGAAAACGGCGGGGGATTTGCAGGAGAGACTCATCGCCCCTAGGGTATATGATCGAAATTCGGCAATTTATGGAGGTGAGAGATGGCGAAAGACACACCGTTTGACCGTGCCCGGGACTTCGTCGAGGAGAAAATCGACCAGACGAAGGATGTCCTCGGCGACTCTTACTCCCGCGCTCGCGACCAGTTCGGCGATGCGGGAGAGGACTTCCGCAAGAATCTGAAGCAGACCAGCAAGCGCCTCGAAAAGGACTACGGTTATCTCTGGACGGACGCGCGGAAGTACATCAAGGAAAATCCCGGCACGTCGGTCGCGATCTCGCTCGGAGTCGGGCTCCTGTTCGGCTTCCTGCTCCGCGGCGACGACTGACCAGTAGACCGCTGGCGGGGTGCTGAGGGCGTCGTGCCTCTCGCGCCCCTGCCTCTTTCAATTCCTGCGGGGTATACATGACACGCGTTGAACCCATCGAAAAGGCGCTTCCGTCCGATTGGAAGCGCGTGATCCGTGACCAGCCGCTGCTCTCCATCTGCGCCGCGTTCGCGGCCGGGATTTACCTCGGGCGCCATCACGCCCGGCAGCTCCTTTCCGCCGGCGTCAGCCTCGGCCTGGCGACGGCGATGGAAGGGGCGAAGCGCGGGTTCCGCTAAAGAGTCGCCGCGGACGCGGCGTACCTGCTACCGGCGAACTCCGATCGCAGGGACGGGGAGGGCGAAAGCGCCCGGCCCCGGCGCTCCATATAATCGAACCGTGACACATCACTCGTCGGTTCACCCCGCGCTTTCGACGTTCGCGTCGAGTGCCGGTTGAGCCTGCAAGATCGGTCAGTTCGACCTTTCCGCGCTTCTCGCGAAGCTTCCCGCCGCGTCGGATCCCAACCTGCTGGTGGGGAACCGCCATGCGGACGATGCCGCCGTGTACCGCATCGGGGGCGGACAGGTGATGGTCCAGACCGTCGACTTCTTCACGCCGGTCGTCGATGACCCCTGGATCTTCGGGCAGATCGCCGCCGCCAACGCGCTCTCTGACGTCTACGCGATGGGTGCCCGGCCGGTGCTCGCGCTGGCGCTGGCCGCATTTCCGACGGGCGAGCTTCCGACGGATGTCCTCGAGGCGATCCTCCGGGGCGGCGCAGAGAAGGTCGCGGAGGCGGGCGCGGTGATCGGAGGGGGGCACTCGATCGACCACGACATCCCGCTCTACGGCCTCTGCGTGACGGGCCTCGCGGCTGAGTCCGCTGTGGTGACGAACGCGGGCGCGCGGTCGGGGGACCTCCTGGTGCTCACGAAGCCGCTTGGCGTCGGCATCACGATCTCGGCCGGACGCGCGGATGCGCTCGGCGCCGCGAGCGTGACCCGCTTCTTCCGGCGCCCGGTGCTCGCCGACGGCGGGCTCGACGAGGCGGTCGCGGTGATGTCGTCTCTCAATCGCGGCGCGGCGGAGGCGATGAACGGCCTCGAGGTGCACGCCGCGACCGACGTGACGGGCTACGGTCTCCTCGGCCACGGATGGGAAATGATGGAGGCCTCCGGAGTCACGGGAGAGTTCTTCGTCGAGGAGATTCCTCTCTTAAGCGGCGTGAGAGAGCTCGCGGCGCGCGGAATTGCCCCCGACGGATCGCGCGTCAACCTGCGAAATCTCCGCCCCCGCACGGAAGTCGAAGACGGAGTGACCGACGAGGACCTGCTCCTTCTCTGCGACGCGCAGACGTCCGGAGGGCTCCTCGTCGCCATCGCGCCCGGCGACGCGCAGACCTATGCCGCCCGGTGCCGTGAAGCCGGAGCCGCCTCCGCGCGGGTCGTCGGCCGGGTCCTGCCAGCGGGCCAGGCCCGCCTGCGTGTCTCCCCGAAACGGAAAAACGGAAACTGACCTCGAACCTGATCGGCACGAAAGGAAATCATGGCGAGAAACGATGACGAAGAGTGGGTCGAAGTCGCGTCGACCGGTCAGGACGAGGAGGCCACCCTCATCGCCGGGCTGCTGAAGTCGGAGGACATCCCGTGCGAGGTCGAGGGGCCGACGGGCGGATCGCCTTGGCCGGAGAACCTCGGCGCATTTGGAATGAGCCGGGTGATGGTGCCCGCCGACCGCGCGGAAGAGGCCCGGACGCTTCTCGCCCGCCGTGAGCGCGCTTTCAAAAAGAGCGAAGGCGAATCGGAGAAGCTCGAGGAATGAACCCGCTTCCGCCCGGCTCCCGGATCGGCCGCTTCCAGATCTCCGGCCTCCTCGGAGAGGGGGCAATGGGGGTCGTCTATCTCGCGCACGACCCGCAGATCGAGCGGCCCGTCGCGATCAAGACGGTGCGGCCGCAGGGAGTCGGGGGCTCTTCGGCGGAGCTTGAGACGCGCTTCTTAAACGAAGCGAAGCTCGCCGGCCGGCTCCAGCACCCGAACATCGTCACCATCTACGAAGCGGGGCAGGCCGAAGGGCTTCTCTACATCGCGATGGAATACGTGGACGGAGATGCGCTGACGCATTTCCTGGGGCCCCGGGGCGATGCCGCTCCGGCGGTTGGCGCGCGATCGCTCGGAACGGCCGGCGGCAGCGCTGCCAGCGCGCTGACGCTTCGCGAACGCGTCGAGGTGATCCGGGAGGCGGCGCTCGCTCTGCAGCACGCGCATCAGCGCGGCGTGCTCCACCGCGACGTCAAGCCGGGGAACATCCTGCTGACCCGCGACCGGCGCGTCAAGGTCGCCGACTTCGGGATCGGAAAGCTTCTGACCGCGACGGTCGACCTGACGCGCACGGGCCAGATGATCGGCAGCCCCGCCTACATGTCGCCCGAGCAGATCCGCGGCGAGAAGCTCGACGGCCGGTCGGATTTCTTTTCCTTAGCCGTCGTCTTCTACGAACTCCTGACCGGCCGGCGTCCGTTCCCAGGCGACTCCATCACGACGCTCGTGTACCAGATTCTTCACACCGAGCCGCGTGACCCTCTCGAGATTCGCGCGGACCTGCCCCCCGCGACCCGGGACGTGTTTTCGCGGCTCCTCGCGAAGTCCCCCGACCGGCGTCCGACCGACGCGGCTGACTTCCTCCGCGAGGTGCGCCGGATCGCCGACCACGTCGCCGAACCGGAACAGACCATCACCCTTCCGGCCACCGTGACCGCGCCGGTGGCTGCGCCCGCGACCGCAGTCGTATCCGGGCCGCGGGCCGCATCCGGACCCCCGACCCCCGTGGATGCTCGGCCGGCGGCGGTGCCGCTCGCCGCGGCGGATGCCGCCGCAGCCGCCGGTTCCGCTTCGGGCGAAACGGCGCCTCCCGCCGCCCGCCCGCCCGGTCCATCCGGTCGTTCCGCCGGAGCGCTTTATCTCTTCGGCCTCGCCGCCGTTTTGATCGCGCTCGGGTTCTTCGTCTGGACGTGGCGCAGATCGAACGCGCTGTCCGAAGGTCCGGCGGGGGAGCCGACCGCCGCGTCCGGGGCGGGGCCGGTCTTCGGCGGCACCGTAGTCTTGCCCGCTCCGACCCCCTCCCTCGCGATCGCCGCCGCTGCCCCCACGCTAGCGCCTCCTCCCACGATCGGGCCGCTCCCGACCCGCGGGCCCGCCACCGCGGCCGATGCGGTCGTTGGAG
>JBBROA010000079.1:0-19845 GCA_038229875.1 Thermoanaerobaculia bacterium
ATACTTATGAGAGGGGACTCTCCTTCGCATGAAGGCTGAAAACGATAAAGGGGGACGGGAAACCGAGTCGATGCAAACGGATCAAGAAATGACGCCCCAGGAATACGAGCACCTCCTGGCTCAGTACGAAAACTCGTTCAAGAATCTCCAGGAAGGGCAGATCATCCGGGGCCGGGTTCTCACGGTGACCCCCTCTGAAGTGATCGTCGACATCGGCTACAAGTCGGAGGGCATGATCCCGGTTTCGGAGTTCACGGATTTCTCCGGAAACGTGATGGTCAAGCCGGGCGACGCCGTCGACGTGCTTCTGGAACGCACGGAAGACCAGAACGGCTACGTCGTCCTCTCAAAGGACAAAGCCGAGAAAATGAAGGTCTGGGACGAGGTCGAGAAATCCTACCGCTCGGGCTCCACGGTCCGCGGCCGGGTGATCGACCGGATCAAGGGCGGCCTGGCGGTCGACATCGGAGTCAAGGCGTTCCTGCCGGGCTCCCTGGTTGACGTCAAGCCGGTGAAGAACCTCGAGTCGCTGCGCGGGAAGGACCTCGATTTCAAGGTCATTTCGGTCGACAAGAAGCGCGGAAACATCGTGCTTTCCCGCAAGGCCGTCGTCGAGGTCGAGCAGGAAGCCAAGAAGAAGGAGACCCTCCAGCTCCTCGAAGAGGGCCGGGTCCTCCGCGGAACGGTCAAGAACCTGACCGACTACGGCGCGTTCGTGGACCTCGGCGGTCTCGACGGCCTGCTCCACGTCACCGACATGTCCTGGGGCCGAGTGAATCATCCGTCGGACCTGGTCAAGGTCGGCGACGAGATCGACGTCGTAGTCCTGAAATTCGACCGCGAGACCGAGCGCGTCTCGCTCGGCACCAAGCAGCTCACCGATGATCCCTGGAGTCACGTGCCGGAGCGCTATCCGACGGGATCCCGCGTCACCGGCCGCGTCACGAACGTGACCGACTACGGTGCGTTCGTCGAGCTCGAGGAAGGGGTCGAGGGCCTCGTCCACGTCTCCGAGATGTCCTGGTCCAAGAAGGTCAAGAATCCTTCCAAGGTCGTTTCGCCCGGCGATACCGTCGAGGCGATCGTCTCGGACGTCAACCGCGACGCGCGGCGCATCTCCCTGTCCCTGAAAGACACGCTCCCCGATCCGTGGGAGAGCGTGGTCGAGAAGTACCAGATCGGAAGCCGCGTCAACGGCAAGGTCCGGAACCTGACTGACTTCGGCGCTTTCGTCGAAATCGAAGAGGGCGTGGACGGGCTCGTGCACGTCTCCGACATGTCGTGGACCAAGCGCATCAAGCACCCGTCGGAAGTCCTGAAGAAGGGCGACGACGTCGAAGCGATCATCACGTCGATCGACCAGGAGAACCGGCGCATTTCTCTATCGATCAAGGAATTCCAGCCGAATGACTGGCAGACCTTCAAGGACAAGTACCAGGCCGGCGACGTGGTCGAGGGCATCGTCACCCGCGTGGCGGATTTCGGCGTCTTCGTGCAGATCGAAGGGCTCGTCGAGGGCCTGATGCACGTGTCGGAAACGCCGGTCGGACGCGGTGAAAAGCCGCAGGATCACTACAAGGAAGGCGACCCGCTCCGCGCCCGCATCCTCCGGATCGAGGACGCGGAGATGAAGGTCGGGCTGTCGGGCCAGGGCGTCGAGCCCGCCGCTCCCTCTCTTCCCGCCGCGGAAGGAGAGGCCGAGGCCGCTCCCGCCTTCGTCGAGGCCTCTGCGCCGGCTTCCGCTCTCGAGGCCCCTGTTGAGGCTACCGCCGAGGCTGCCCCGGCAGAGGCGGCGGCGGCGCCGGTCGAGACATCCGTGGCCGGGGTCGAGGGCGTCGTCAAGAAGAAGCGCACCCGTAAGAAGGCGGAAGACGCCGCCCCGAAGAGTTAGCGGAGCCAGCCGAGCATGTCGACGGGTACTCGGGGCGTTCTGCGGGCGGCGAGTGCCGTCCGCCGCCTCGTCCGTCCGTTCCAGGGAACGGTATGACGAAAGCCGAGCTGATCGAGAGGGTCGCCGTCGCGACCGACGTCACCAAGAAACAGGCGGAAGCGATCGTCGACACGGTTTTCGACGCCATCGTCCGGTCGCTCAAGGAAGGCCAGAAGATCGAGCTTCGGGGATTCGGCTCCTTCCGTCTTCGCGAGCGGGGTGCCCGTATGGGGCGCAATCCGAAAACCGGCGTGAAGGTCTCGGTGCCAGCCAAAAAGATTCCGTATTTCAAGCCCGGCAAGGAACTGAAAGAGCTCATCAACCGTTGATCGGGTGATGCCGGACGTCCTCTTCGCCCCCTGGCGCTACGAATACCTCGTGTCTGATAAGTCGGGAACGACCTGTTTTTTCTGCGAGGCCGCCGCTTCGGAAACCGATGAGGACACCCTCGTCGTCTTTCGCGGCCGGAAAGTGTTCGTCATTCTGAACCGCTACCCCTATACCAACGGACACGTGATGGTTGCGCCGTACGCCCATGAGGCCCGCCTTTCCGGATCCTCCGACGAGACGCTGACGGAGCTCATCCGCATGGTCGCGAAGGCCGAGCGCATCCTGACCACGGCATACAAGACGGACGGCTTGAACGTCGGGATCAACTTCGGCTCCGCCGCCGGTGCGGGGGTCGCGGACCACTACCACGTGCATCTTGTGCCCCGGTGGAGCGGAGACACAAACTTCATGACGGTGACCGGAGACGTTCGGGTCGTTCCCGAGAAGCCCGCGGCGACCCTGTCGCGTCTGCGCCCGCTCTTTGCGGACGAGCCGAAATGACGTCGCAGGCGCCGAACGCGTCGCGGCGCTGGATCGCCGTCGTGCTCGCCTGGGTGTTCCCCGGCCTCGGCCATGCCTACCTCGGGCGGCCCCGCACCGGCCTGGTCTACGCGGCCGTCGTCACCACCACGTTCGTCCTCGGACTGTCGTTTCAGGGCCGTTTGTACACGATCGAGCCCGGACAGCCGCTGTCGATCCTCGCGACGTTCGCCGTCTACGGCGCCGGTCTGTTGAACATCGCCGGCCGGCTGCTCTCCGACAATCCGGGCGGCGCGGTTCTGTCGGTGACGTACGAATACGGATGCGCGTATCTCCTGACGGCGGGCCTCATGAACCTGCTCCTGATGCTCGACGCATTCGACATCGCTGTGGGGCGCAAGGCGTGATCTACCTGTCCGCGCTCTTCCCGGTGGATCACTTCCTGATCATGGCGCTGTACGCGTTTCTGGTGTCCGTCTTTTTCGCGTTCGTGTGGCGCAACGATCGGCGCGAACGGCTCGCGCTCTTCGGAAAAATCTTTGGGGCGCTGATCCTCGGCGGACTCGCGGTCGCCTGGCTGATGTATCCCTTTCCGGCGTGAAGGGTCAGGGCGGCTTCCGTACGCCTGACCCCTCACGCCTCACCCCTCCCGGCTAAAAGGTGTGCGGCATCGTCGGATGGGTCGGTCAGGACGTCCTCGACTCCCGCTCCATCGATCGCGCTCTCGAAACCCTGAACCGGCGGGGTCCTGACGGAGCGGGACAGTGGTGCAGCGGAGACCGAACCGCGATCCTCGGCCACCGGCGGCTCGCGATCCTCGACCCTTCGGTACGCGGCGAGGAACCGTCCCTGGCGCCCGACCGATCCTCGGCGTTCATCCATAACGGCGAGATCTACAACTTCCGCGAGATCCGAAGCGGTCTCGAGAAGCGGGGAGAGCGGTTCCTCTCCGAGAGCGACGGCGAGGTCGCCCATCGGCTGCTGCGCCTCGACGGTCCGGAGGCTCTCTCCCGCCTGGAAGGGATGTTTGCCCTCGCCCTCTGGGACGATCGCGCGGGCCGCCTCCTGCTCGCGCGCGACCGCCTCGGCATCAAGCCCCTTTATTACACCCGCCTCGCCGGGGGACTCGCCTTCGCCTCCGAGCCGAAAGCGCTGCTCGCGCTGCCCGGCGTTTCGGCGCGGCTCGACCCGGACGCCCTCTCCGACTTTCTTTCCTACGGCTACGTGCCGTTCGACCGCTGCATCTTCGCGGGGATCCGGAAGCTGCCGCCGGCGCACCGTCTGCTCTTCGACCGCGCCGCGGGATCCGTGGCCGTCGAGCCCTTCTGGCGCCTCGAGCGGCGCGACGTGTCCGACGATCCGGGGGAGTTGAGATCGAGGCTCGACTCGGCCGTTCGGTCCCATCTCGTGTCGGACGTCCCGGTCGGGGCATTTCTCTCGGGAGGGCTCGACTCGAGCACCGTCGTCGAGCGGGCGGCGCGGCAGATTCCGGGTCTTCCGACTTTCACTCTCGGATTCCGCGGCGGCGACATGGACGACATGCGCTACGCGAGAATCGCGGCGGAGGCATTCGGAACGCGCCACCGCGAGGACATTCTCGACGTCAGCGACCTGTCGTCGACTCTCGCCCACTCTGCCGAGGTCTACGACGAGCCGCTCTACGACTCGAGCCTGCTCGCGGTCGGGGGAGTCTCCGCTCTCGCCCGCAAAGAGGTCAAGGTCGTGCTGACGGGAGACGGGGGAGACGAGGTCTTCGGCGGCTACGGATGGGACGAGACCATCGTGCGGTACGAGGGGATGCGGCGAGGCTTCGGCCCGCTCCGGCCGGTTCTCTCAGGCGCCCACCGCGCGTTGATCGAGCCGCTCGCGCGCCGCCCCTTCGGATCGCGCGCGGCGGGATCCGCGCGGCTCCTCGCTCCCGACTTCATCGACCGGTATTTTCCCGTTCGTGCGTTCTTCGGGAAACCGGAGCAGGAACGCATCCTGGGTGCGAAGACGCGCGACCCCGCCTGGCTGTTCCGCAAGTTCGACCGGCCCGATCTCCCGCTGGCGCACCGGCTGCTCTATCTCGATCTGCACACTTATCTTCCGGACAACGGGCTGATGCAGGTCGATCGATCGACGATGGCCGTCGGACTCGAGGCGCGCGTGCCGCTCCTGGATCGGCAGCTCGTGGAATACGCGTTCTCGCTCCGACCCGAGCGGCTCCTCGTCCCCGGCTCCACCAAGGTGGCGTTCCGCGAGGCGATTCACCCGTGGCTTCCCGAGGCGATCCGCACGCGGTCGAAAGCGGGATTCTCGACGCCCTTCAAGACGTGGGTCGGAGGCGCAAACCGGGAAGCCGCCTTCCGCGTGCTCGAACAGGGGGATCTCGCGGCAGACGGCGTGATCCGTCCCCGCGAGGTGCGCCGCTTCATCGACTTGGGAACGCAGCGTCGCAACAACAAGGTGTGGCTCCTGCTGAACCTGGAGGCCTGGTACCGGCGGTGGGTCCGCGGCCGGGCTTATGAGGCGCCGTGAGCGGGAGCCGAGCGACCAACGGGAGCGCGCTGCCCGCCAGCGTCGCCAGCCCCTCGGACCGGACCAGGCCGCGCGGGTCGGAGATGAGCCCCAGGATCCCGGCGGCCCTCTTCACCGGCTTGCGCCGGAGATCACGCGTGCTCGAAGAAAACCTGGACGCCGGCGATGACGGTCTCGACCTCATCCTCGGTCAGCGACGGAAAGATCGGCAGCGAGAGGCTCGTCCGACCCAGACCCTCGCACTCCGGGAGCGACGGGACGGGTCCGTATGGCGCCATCGCTGGCTGAAGATGGTTCGGGATGGGGTAATGAACCCCGGTCTCGACGCCCGAGCGCCTCAGGTGGTCGCGGAGGGCGTCGCGGGTCGCTTCGTCCTTCAGTCGGATCGGATACAGGTGGTAGACCATCCGGGTCCCCGGCCGCTCGACAGGGATCTGCAACCCGTCGATCCCCGTCAACGCTGTGTCGTAGTGGCGGGCGACCGCGCGCCGCTTCTCGATGAAATCCTCGAGGAGCGCGAGCTGCTTTCGTCCCACGGCGGCCTGGATCTCGTTGAACCGCAGATTGAACCCGACCACGACGTGCGTGTACTTGTCCGTGCGTCCGTGGTCGCGAAGAAGGCGGACCGTCCGCGCGATCTCGTCGTCATCCGTGGTCACCATGCCGCCGTCGCCGAACACCGTCAGGTTCTTGGACGGATAAAAGGAGAAGCAGCCGGTCCGGCCGAAGGACCCGACGGTCTTCTCTCCGAAGCGCGCTCCGTGGGCCTGGCAGCAGTCCTCGACGATCCAGAGGCCATGCCGCTCGGCGAGCCCGCGCAGGGAAGTCAGGTCCGCCGCGCCGCCATAAAGGTGAACGGGGACGATGCCGACCGTCTTCGGTGTTACCCGGGACGATGCGTCTGCGGGATCGATCGCTCCGTAACGGTCCACGTCGACCATCACCACTGTGCCCCCCGCGTGAATAATTCCCTCGATCGTGGGAAACGCCGTCATCGACGGGACGAGCACTTCGTCGCCGGGCCGCACTCCGAGCGCGAGGAGCGAAAGCTGGATCGCGGACGTACCCTGCGAGACCGCGACGGCGTGCTTCGTCCCGACGTAGGCGGCGAACTCGTTCTCGAACGCTTTCGTCTCGGGGCCGAGAATGAACCGGCCCGACTCGACGACGTCGAGCATGGCCGAGATCATCTCGGGAGTGACGGTGACTCGCGAGAGCGGTATCAAGCGGTTTTTGAGGAAACCGGAATCCGGCCGAGCCTCGAGTGGACTGCCTCGAAGGGAAAGGAAATCTCCCGGCCCGATTCGATCGATTCGTAGAGCGCGGTGATTACCTCGAGAGAGCGCCGCCCCTCGCGACCGTCGACCGGCGGCTTTTCGCCCCCCCCGATCGCGTCGAACGCGGCCTCGTAGTAAGCGTGATGGCCAAACCCGTACACGTCCGGAGGGTTCGTCCGGCTGGTCTCGAGGACGCTGGCGTCCTCTTCGGTGGGCTCCTCGAACCGCCAGACCGACATTTCGTTCATCGCGAATCCTCCGACGACCACCGTTCCCTTCTCCCCGAGAACGGAGATGGACCCCTCGAGATCGACGGGGCGCGCCGCCGTCGTCGCTTCGATGATTCCCAGCGCACCGCCGGCGAAACGCAGAAGCGCGATCCCCGTGTCCTCGGCTTCGATCGCGACCAGCCGCGTGGTGCTCATCGCCGTGACGGCAACAACGTCGCCCATCGTGTAGAGCAGCATGTCGACATGGTGAGAGGCCTGGTTCGAGAAGACCCCGCCGTCCATCGCCCACGTTCCCCGCCACGGCGCCTGGTCGTAGTAGTCCTGACGCCGGCACCAGCGCACGCGCACGGTCCCGAGCACCAGTTTCCCGAACCGCCCGCCGTCCAGTGCGGCCTTGAGCCTGCGGATCGGCAGGTTGTACCGGTTTTGCTTCACGACGAAGAGCCGGGTGCCGGCGCGGTCGCATTGCTCGATCATGGCGTCGGCGTCGGGAAGCGTCAGAGCCATGGGCTTCTCGACCACCACGTTCTGGACGCCGGCGCGAGAGGCGGCCAGAACCTGCTCGCAGTGATCGCCGGAGGGCGTGCAGATCGAGACCAGGTCCGGAGACTCCGCCGCCAGCATCGACTCGAGACTCGTGTAGGGCCGCCCGGCAAACTTTTCCGCCAGACCGGCCGCCTTGTCGGGGCGGACGTCGACCAGGGCTACGAGCTTTGAACGCGGCGAGCCCGCCAGTATCGCGGCGTGGCGCTGCCCGATGCGGCCGCAGCCGATCAGTGCCGTTTTCCAGGGAGGAGGGGGGGGCGAAGTCATCGAAAGATTAAGAGAATCTTAGCAGAACCGGGACGCCTCATCACCGGCCCGGCTTTGCTACTCTGGCTTCCTTGAATCTGCTCATCTCGTCCGGGGAAGCCTCCGGAGACATCTACGGGTCTCGGCTGCTCCGCGCCCTCTCCCGCCGCCGCCCGGCGATGGATTTCTTCGGAATGGGGGGCGCGCGACTGGGCGACGAGGGCCTCGAACGGCTCGTGCCCTCCGAGGCGATTTCCGTCGTCGGGATCTTCGAGGTCTTCGAGAAGCTGCCGGCGATCCGGAAATCTCTGGCCGCGCTCGAAGCCGCGTCGCGTTCCCGAAGGCCGGTTGCAGCGGTGCTGATCGACTTCCCCGACTTTCACGCGCTGCTGGCGCGGCGGCTCGCGCGCATCGGGATCCCTCTGATCTACTACGTCAGCCCGCAGGTCTGGGCATGGCGCGCTGGCCGCGCGAAGACGATCGCGGCCAGGGCCCGCCGCATCATCACGCTCTTCCCCTTCGAGACCGAGATCTACCGCCGCCTCGGCGGCGACGCGGTCTGCGCCGGGCACCCTCTCGTCGACGATGTGCGGGAGGGGCTGCAAGCGCCCGCGGCCCCCGCTCCGCCCGCGGGGAAACGGCGGCTCGTCCTTCTTCCGGGAAGCCGCCCTGGAGAAATAAAAAGACACCTGGCGGTCATGTTGGACGGGGCCGCGCGCCTCGCCGGGAAGTTCGACCTCGAGATCCTGGCCGTGCGGGCGCCGGGTCTTCCGGCGTCTCTGTTCGACTCCGCCGCTTCGAGCGGCGTGCGCGTCGTCGACGCCGGGCTGCACCCTCTCCTCGCCTCCGCCGATCTCGCGTTCGTCGCATCGGGAACGGCCACCCTCGAAGCGGCGCTCTGCGGGACGCCGATGGTCGTGATGTACCGGACGTCGGCGGCGAGCGCCGCGATCGGGCGTCTCCTCATTCGCGTGCCCTGGATCTCGCTCGTCAACATAGTCGGGGGCGAGGAAATCGTCCCGGAGCTGATCCAGGAACAAGCCACCGCAGAGCGCCTCCAGGAGGAGGGGAAAGTTATCCTCCAGTCTCCGCAACGGGCAAGCCGCATGCGGGAGGGCCTCGCACGCGTCGCGGAGCGCCTGGGGCCTCCCGGAGCCACCGATCGGGCCGCCGACGCGGTCCTGGACGCGATCGAAGGCCGCGGCGCGCCGGCCGCCGAAAACGAGGCTCTGGCCGGAGGAGACGCGCGATGAAGCCGTTCCCGCGGCTTTTGCGCGCCTTCGCCCACTACCGCGGCCGGGCTTTTCTCGCGCTCCTCGCCATGGTGGTTGTATCGATCTCGACGGTCGCGATGCTGTTTCTCCTGGCGAAAGTGATCGACGACGCGCTCGGGGCGGGCGCGGCGGCGCGGCTCTCCGGGTTCGGCGGGGGAGGCGCCGCGCGGGCGACACTTCTGCGCTGGCTGGACGCGTTCTACCTGTCGGCCCGGCATTCCGCGGAGAGCCACGGCATCCCGGTGCGTTTCGCGGTGCCCCTCCTTCTCCTGCTCGCGCTCATCTCGAAAAACGTCTTCTCGTACATCTCCGAGTTCGAGTTGAACGGCATCGGCGTCGCGATGGTGCGGGATCTCAGGCGGCAGGCGTACGACAAGCTGCTCCGCCAATCGACGCGCTTCTACTCCGAGAGCTCCACCGGCGACCTCATGAGCCGCATGCTGTCGGACGTCGAGCAGATCCAGACCGCTTTCGGCCATCAGCTCACGGACCTCGTGCAGGGCGCGCTGACGCTCATCCTCCTGCTCCTCTACGTGTTCTCGATGAACGCGCGGCTCGCGCTGATCATCTTCGTGCTCGCGCCCGTGATTCTGCTCCCGATCGTCAGCAACACCCGCCGGCTCGGGAAAGCGGCCACGGCGGCGCGCGAGAGGATCGGCCACCTCGGCGCAATCCTGTCGGAGACCCTGCGCGGCCACCGCGTGATCAAGACCTACGCGATGGAGGACTTCGAAGCGAAGCGGTTCGAGGAGGCGAACAACGACTACTTCCGTGTCAACCGGCGGACCGTTCGCATCCAGGCGCGCAACGCGCCCTTCATGGAGATCCTCGCGGGCTTCGGCCTTTCCGCGCTGTTCGTCTACGCCGCTTCCGAGATCCAAGCGCATCGGATGGAGGTCGGAGAGCTGTTCTCGTTTCTCGCGGCGCTGATGATGATGTACAAGCCGGTCAAGGACGTCACCCGCATCAACATGGCGATCCAGCTGGCGATCTCCTCCGCCAGGCGAGTGTTCGAGCTCGTCGACCGCGTCAGCGAGATCCAGGAAAAGCCGGACGCGGCGCCGGTGCCGCCGTTCTCCGATGCGATCCGGTACGAGGGCGTCAGCTTCCGCTACGAGGACCAGCCCGTCCTGCTCGACATCGACTTGACGATCCGCCGCGGCGAGACGGTAGCGATTGTCGGCCCGTCGGGCGCCGGCAAGACGAGCCTCGTGAACCTGCTCCCGAGGTTGTACGACCCGACGGCCGGACGGATTACGTTCGACGGGGTCGACATCCGCGACGCGACCCTCCGCTCGCTGCGGGAACAGATCGGGCTCGTCACACAGGACACCGTTCTCTTCGACGCCAGCGTGCGGAGCAACATCGCCTACGGACAATCGTCACCGCCCGAAGACAAGCTCCGCGCCGCCGCGCACGCCGCGTACGCCGACGAGTTCATCGACCGGCTCCCGGAAGGGTACGACAGCTTCGTCGGAGAGAACGCGGGGCGGCTCTCGGGGGGTCAGAAGCAGCGCCTCGCGATCGCGCGGGCGATCTACAAGGACGCGCCGATCCTGATCCTCGACGAGGCCACGTCTCAGCTCGACACGGAATCGGAGGCCCTGGTGGCGCGGGCGCTCAGGAATCTCATGAAGGGCCGGACCACTCTCGTCATCGCCCACCGGCTCTCCACGGTCCGGCGGGCGGACCGGATCCTGGTGTTCGACCGGGCCCGGCTCGTCGAGTCCGGCACCCACCACGAGCTCCTCGCGAGGCCCGGCGTGTACCATCGCCTCCACGCCATGCAGTACTTCACCGAGACCGACGCGGCGGAGGCCGTCGCGGCGCCCCGATGATCCGCAGCATGACGGGCTTCGGGCGCGCGCAGGGTCCCGTCGGGGCGGGCGCGTCTGCGGAAGTCTCCGCTCGCAGCGTGAACCACCGCTTTTTGGACCTCACCGTGAAGCTGCGGGAATCGGAAGCCGCTCTCGAGCCCGAGCTGCGCAAGGCGTTCTCGGCGCGGGTCTCGCGCGGAAAAGTCGAGATCACCCTCCGGGTCCGCCGGGAGGCCCAGAGCCGGAGCGAGGTCATGCTCGACGAAGCGCTGCTCGCGGCGGCGGTCGAGCGCATCCGGGCCGCCGCCGAGAGGCTCTCGATCGAGGGCCGCCTCGAGATCCGCGACCTGCTGAGGATCCCGGGCGCGCTGTCGGTCGAGGACGCGGCGGGCGAGCTCTCGCCCGAGGACGTCGCCGCCGTCGCGTCGATCGCTTCCGAAGCCGCCGACGCCCTCGCCGCGATGCGCGAGGCGGAAGGGCGTACGGTCGCCGCGGATCTCGCCGCGCGGATCGCGTTCCTGCAGGGCAAATCGGGGGAGCTCTCCTCCCGGCGGCAGGAGGTCTCCGCCCGACTCCTCCAGAACCTGCGCGAGCGGCTGGCCGCCTTAGTCCCGGACCTGCCGTTCGACTCCACCCGTCTCGAGCAGGAAGCGGCCCTCGCCGTCGACAAGACCGACATCGCGGAGGAGCTCTCCCGGCTGCAGGGACACCTCTCGGCCTTCCGCGAGCTTCTCGACTCGAACGGCCCGGTCGGCAAGAAGCTCGAGTTTCTCTCGCAGGAGATCCTCCGGGAGTTGAACACGCTCGGATCGAAGGCCCGCGACCTGCAGCTCGTGCGCGACGTCGTCGAGATGAAGTCGGAAACGGAAAAGATCCGCGAGCAGGTCCAGAACGTCGAATGAGCACGCCGGCCCGGGGAGACCTCTTCATCGTGTCCTCCCCGTCGGGCGGAGGAAAAACGACCTTGATCCGCCGCCTCCTGGAAGACCCCCCGGGAGAGCGACTTCATTTCGCGGTCTCTCATACGACGCGCCCGATGCGCGCCGGTGAGACGAACGGCCGGGAGTACCACTTCATCTCAGTCGCGCAATTCCAGGAGATGGCGCTCCAGGACGCTTTCCTCGAGCACAATGAGGTCCACGACAACATCTACGGGACCTCGAAAGCGGAAGTGCTTCCGAGACTGGAAGCGGGGGAGGACGTCGTCCTGGACATCGACGTCCAGGGGGCGCGCGACGTTCGCCGCGTTTACCCGGAAGCGGTGATGGTCTTCATCGCCCCTTCCTCGCAGCCGGAGCTCCAGAAGAGGCTGCGTCTCCGGGGGTTGGACGGCGAAGAGGTCATCCGGAAGCGGCTGATCAACGCCTCCAAAGAGATCCAGGAAGCCATGGATTATCAATACGTTATCGTGAACGATGATCTCGATCGGGCCACTCTTGAGTTACAATCCATCGTTCGGGCGAGGCGGCTGACGCCGGCCCGACAGGCGGTGCGCCTGGAGCGCATCCGCAAGGAATTCCGCTGACCGACTGAGAGAGAGGTCCTTTCCATGATTCAGAACATCCCCGAAGGTGTGGACAGCAAGTTCCGGCTGGTTCTCTTAATCGCCCGGCGGGCCGAGCAGCTCATGCGCGGCGCGAGGCCGAAGATCGAATCCGACCGCCCGACGAAGCCAACGCGGCTCGCGGCGGAGGAGTTCGAAGAGAATCGCGTCCGCTGGGATTACGGCGCCGAGGGCGGCGTCCTCGAGGATGCGGAGAATGAGAGCGCTTCGGACACTGAGTCGGTCGAGGAAGAAGCCGCCGTCTAAACGGGGCGGCTGAAAAGCCGTCCGCCCTTCGCGACCATGCAGCCTTTCCGCGTCGTCCTCGGCGTCTCCGGCGGCATCGCGGCATACAAGGCGGCGGAGCTGTGCCGTGCCTTCGTCCGCGAAGGCTTCGAGGTTCAGCCCGTCCTCACCCGCGGCGCGCGGGAGTTCGTCTCGCCGCTGACATTCGCGGTTCTGTCGGGCCGCAACGTCCCGACCGAGGTCTGGGGCAGCCGACACGAGCCGGCTGTCCTCCACGTCGAGCTGGCCGACAGAACGGACCTCCTCGTGGTCGCTCCGGCCACGGCCCACGCGCTGGCTCGCTTCGCCCACGGCCTCGCCGACGATTTTCTGACCACCTACTACCTCTCCCATCGAGGTCCGATTCTCCTCGCGCCCGCGATGGAATCCGCGATGTGGGCGAACCCCGCGGTCCGGGCGAACTGCGACGTCCTTGCCGCACGCGGAGTGAAATTCGTCGGCCCGGCTATCGGCTTTCTCGCCTCCGGTCACGAAGGAGTGGGACGCATGGCGGAGCCCGCGGAGATCCTGGCAGCCGCGCAAGCGATTCTCGGACAGTCGCGCGGGCGCGACATGGAAGGCCTCCGGGTCCTCGTCACCGCGGGGCCGACCCGCGAGCCGATCGATCCCGTCCGCTTTCTGTCGAACCGGTCGAGCGGCAAGATGGGCTATGCGCTCGCGGAGGCCGCGCGCGACCGCGGCGCTTCCGTGACTCTGATCTCGGGCCCGGTCGCACTCACGCCGCCCGCCGGAGTCCGGTTTGCCCCCTTCGAGACCTCGGCGGACCTGCATGGGCTGCTCGTCCGGGAATTTCCGGACTGCGACGCGCTCGCGATGGCCGCCGCGGTCGCCGATTTCATCCCGGAAGCCAGCGCCCGCCGGATGCATCGCGGCGAGGGAGACATGACCGTGAAGCTCGCGGCCGGGCGGGACGTGCTCGCTTCGCTGCGCCCGCTGAAGCGGGGACAGGTGGTGATCGCGTTCGCCGCGGAGACATCGGACCTGGAGCGGCGGGGCGCCGCCAAGCGCGAAGCGAAGGGCGCCGACCTGATCGTGATCAACGACGTCGGGCGCCGCGACATCGGTTTCGAGTCGCCCGACAACGAGGTCATCCTCCTGGGGTCAGGGGAGCCGGCGCGCACGATCTCGCGCCGCCCCAAGCGCGCGGTGGCGGATGCGATCTGGGACGCGTGCCTGAAGGCGCGCGCGGGCTCGGCCCCTGTAAGCGCAAGCGCGAGCGCAGGCGAAGCCGCGGCCTCTACGATGCCGGAGCCTCGCGGATGAGCTCCCGTCCGCCGCTCGGAGACGATCTGGCCTATTTCCGGGACCTCGGCGTGCGGGATCTCTACGTGGATGCGGCCGCGCCGGCAGGCGCCCTCGGCGCCCCGGGCTCGCCGGCCGCCAGCGCCGCGGTTCCGGCGCTCCTTCCGGGATCGATGACGGACATCCCGGCACTCCAGAAGTTCCTCGCCGGCTGCCCTCGATGCAAGCTCGCGGGCACACGCACGCAGATTGTGTTCGGGCAGGGGAACCCCAACGCCGACCTGATGTTCATCGGCGAGGCGCCCGGCCGGGACGAGGACGAACAGGGCCTGGCGTTCGTGGGACGCGCCGGCCAGCTGCTGACGAAGATCATCGAAGCGATGGGAAAGACGCGCGAGGACGTCTACATCGCCAATGTGCTCAAGTGCCGGCCCCCGAACAACCGGAACCCCGAGCCCGACGAGGTCGCTTCCTGCCGCCCGTTTTTGAATGAGCAGATCCGGCTCGTCTCCCCCCGCGTGATCGTGACCCTGGGAACGTTCGCCGCTCAGGCGCTTCTGGAGACCGACGTGGCGATCTCGCGGCTGCGCGGCCAGTGGCAGGCCGCGCGAGGCGTCCGCGTGATGCCGACGTTCCATCCCGCCTTCCTGCTGCGGTCTCCCGACAGGAAGAAGGACGTCTGGCAGGACATGAAGCTCGTCAGGGACTATCTGGCTACCTGACTACCTGACTTCGACTTGAATCCGAGTCTGTTTCCGAATGTAAAAAAAAAGGCGGCCTCGCGGCCGCCATCTTGGACCCGCCGAATCTCGATCTACGGTGAAAGCGTGCTGAAGATCGGAAAGTGGCTCGCCGCTCCCATGAAGAACAGCATCGGCACCGAGAGCCATGCGTTCGAGCGGGAGGCGAGGAAGGCCCGGCGGGCCCAGAGCGCCTGATCCGCCGGGGCCGGCGTTCCAGACGCGGCGGCGATTGTCGCGGCGATGATCTTTTTCTGAAGGGGCCAGATGATCATCCAGACGTTCATGAACATCACTGTACCGATGCCCCCACCGATCAGGATAGAGAGCGAGCGGTTGCTTCCGCCCCAGGAGCGCCCGAAGCTGCCGACGACGTAAGCGGCGGCGGCGATCACGACGGCGACCAGGACCGCCACCACGCGGCCGTCTTTGAGCGCTCCGCCCTTCACCGCCATGCGGTAGACGAGCGACAGGAGCAGGAAGGCAATCACCCACACGACGAGAAAGACACCCAGGATCTTGTGACCGGGTTTTTCCGTTCCCGCGATGATGATGTAGTAGAGGAAACCTGTAAGCCACGTTCCCACGGCGCCCCACCGGAACCACCAGAGAGACCGGGTCAGCAGCGGGGGATTGATCTTCGGCTTGACCGCCGCGTCGATCTCCTTTTGGAACTGCACGTTCACGAGGTTGAAAAAATAGAGCATTCCGATCCAGGTGATGCCGGCGAGCAAGTGACCCCACCGAAGAAGAAAGGTGACGTTCGTCTGCCAGTCTGAAGGCCAGGTCATCGGGTTTCCCCTCCTTTGTCGAGTGGCCGCGTCGAGCGGCCGAAAGAATCCGATCCGATCAGTCGAGCGGTCCCAGGAGCGTCGCGGGAGCCATCGCCTCCTCGAGCTCCTTTTCGGTGACGATTTGTTTCTCGAGCAGCACCTCGCGAACCCGCACGCCGCGCGCCACGGCCTCCTTGAAGACCTCCGCCGCCTTCGCGTAGCCGATCTTCGGAGTGAGCGCGGTGATCACGGACGGCGACTCTTCCAGGTAGTGCCGGCACTTTTCCGGGTTCGCGGTGATCCCGTCGAAGCACCGCGTGCGGACGACCGGAAGGAAGTTGATCAGGAGCTGCGGCCCCCGCGTCAGGTTGTGCGCGAGGAGCGGCATCATCACGTTCAGCTCGAGCTGCCCGCCGGCGACCGCGAGGATGTTCGCGCTGTCCATGCCGAGGATCTGGAAGCAGAGCATGTTGAGACACTCGAGCAGCGACGGGTTCACCTTGCCCGGCATGATCGAGGAGCCGGGCTGGACCGGAGGCAGGCGGATCTCGTCGAGCCCGGTGGCGGGCCCGGAAGCTAAGAGCCGGAGGTCGTTCGCGATCCGCCCGAGCTCGACCGCGAGCGCCCGCAGCGCCGCGGAGTAGTCGCCCGCCGCCGCGCGGCTCTGCATCGCCTCGCGGGCATCCGCCGCCGGGACGTATCGCTCGCCCGACAGCCGCGCGAGGCCCGCGATCGCCTTTTCGCGAAAACCCGCCGGCGTGTTCAGGCCCGTCCCGACCGCGGAGCCGCCGAGGGCGAGCTCCAATAGGTTGTCGAGGGCGTGAACCAGAGCATCGCGGCGATGCGCGAGGGCGGCCCCGTAGGCGCGGAACTCCTGGCCGAGCGTGACCGGCACCGCATCCATGAGATGGGTCCGGCCCGACTTGACGATACCGTCAAACTCCGCGCCCTTTCGCGCCAGAGACTCGGCCGCAAGACCAACCTCGGCCGCGAGAGGGCGCCCGACCGCCACCGCCGCCATGTGGAGCGCCGTCGGAAACGTGTCGTTGGTGGACTGCCCGAGGTTCACGTCGTCGTTCGGATTGATCGCTGCGCGATCTCCACGCGTCTTTCCCAGAATTTCCGCCGCCCGTCCCGCGAGCACTTCATTCACGTTCATGTGAAACGACGTTCCCGCTCCCGCCTGGTAAACATCTACGACGAACTGGTCGGCCAGGCCTCCCGCAAGGACCTCGTCGCACGCGGCGATGATCGCCCGCGCTTTTTCGGCGGTCAGGCGGCCGAAGTCGAGGTTCGTCTCTGCGCAGGCCTTCTTGATGCGCGTGTAGGCCCGGACCATTTCGGGATGGGCGCGCTCCCCGGAGATGGGATAGTTCTCGACCGCCCGGGAAGTCTGAGCCCCCCAATAGGCGGCGTCGGGAACCTCCCGGATCCCGAGACTGTCTTTTTCCTGTCTCAGAATTCCTCCGTCGTCTCGCGCCGATCCGTCGCCTGGGCCGGTCAGCACGGGGCTTGCAACATTAGCAGAAGAGCGGCGATGAGACGGCCGCTTCGCTCGCGCGCTCGCCGCCTTTCGCGACGCGCCGCGCCGCGCGGATTTTGGTTGCGGTACAACCGCCTGCCGCTACAATCGCCTGCCGTACAATCACCGCCGTCCGACGCATGGCCTTCGTCCTCATCCGCAATCGACTTCGGGGCGCTCTCGGGCGCCGCGGCGGCGCGCTCGCGCTGTTCCTCGCCGCCCTGTGCGTCTTCTCCTCCTGCCGACGCTCGACGAGATCCGTCTCCGGGCCGGGAACCGCGTCCTCAGCGGCCTCTCCCGAAAAGTCCCAGTCGGCCGCGCGCGCGATTTCGAGCGGTTACCTTTTCACGCCTCCGGAGACCGGCGCACTCGACGATTTCCTGAGAAAGAATCCGAACCTGCGCATCGCGCGGGACGCGGATCGGCGGCCGGGACCCGACGGGGATGCGGAGCTCAAGAACCTTTACGGGATCTATCACCCCTATTTCGTCCGTGGGGACGTGAACGATGACGGGGTGCTCGACCTGGTCGTGGCATTCGTGCGCCGGGACCTCGGACGCGGGACGTCGTGGTTTTCGGTCGTAGTCTTCACCGGCCGGGGCGTTTCCGGAGGCGCCGGGGAGTTTTCCTCCGGGACGTTCATCGAGCGCGACATCAGCCTCGCGCGGGGAGATCTGTCGGTCGACCGGGATTCGATCGTGATCAGCCCGGACCTGGAGAGCGACACCGTGCGGCGGTATCACTGGGATCCGGCGGCGCACACGTTCGTGCTGGTTCCGGAGTTCTCCGACGACTCGGAATCCCCATCCGTTTCCCAGACCGCAGCGCCTGTCCGGTCGCTCGCGCCTGCGCAGCGGGGGTAACCGGGACCCGTGCCCGGGTTTCCCCGGCACGCGCGCCCCGCCCGGCGCTCCGCGCGTTGACCGACACACCGGAGCCGCGCCCGATCGTCTCGGTCGCGCTCCCCCTGCCGCTCCGGCGCGAGTTCTCGTATCTCGTCCCGTCCGGCATCGATGCGCCGGCGCCCGGCACGCGCGTGCGCGTTCCGTTTGGCGAACGCGCTCTCACCGGTGTCGTCGTGTCCTCCGCCGGCCAGAGCGCCGCCGGCCTGCGGGAGATTCTCGAGGTGCTTGACTTCGAACCGGTCTGCCCGGGGGACCTCCTGGAGCTCGCCCGCCGGACCGCGCAGCGTTTCTTCGCATCGACCGGCGAGGTGCTGAAGAGCGCGCTGCCCGCCCGGCTGCCGGCCCCCGGTGCGCTCCGGTACCGCATCACGGAGAAGGGAGCGCTCGGGCGCGGGTCTCCCGCCGAGACCGCCGTCCTGGAAGCGCTGATGTCCGGAGAGCCCATCCGGGCGGTGGACCTTCCGAAGGGAGCCGCGGAAGCCCTGCGCTCACTGGAAGAACGCGGGTGGGTGCGGGCGGTTTCCTCATTCCGCGACCGACGCGCACGCACGGTGACCGCGTACCTTCCCGCCACGGGGCCGGCGGAGCCGGTCAAGCGCAGCGCCCGCGGCGAACAGGTCCTGTCGTGGCTCGGGGCGCTCGGCCGGCCGGCCACCGCGGCCGAGGTGCGCCTCGCGACGGGCGCCGGGCCGGCCGTCCTGCGCACGCTCGCGGTTTCCGAGCTCGTGCGCTCGTTCGAGCAGCCCCTGGGCTACGAGACGCCGCCGGCGCTCGAGGCCCGGATGGCCTTCCGGCTCACGGCGGAACAGGACGTGGCGGTTTCCGCTCTCACGGCGGCCATCCGGGAGAAGCGGTATTTCCCGGCGCTCCTCCAGGGCGTGACGGGCAGCGGGAAGACGGAGGTGTACCTGCGGGCGATCGGCGAGGCACTCGGCGCCGGCCGCGGCGCAATCTGGCTGGTTCCCGAGATCGCGCTCACGCCGGTCTTCGCGCGGGAGCTCACGCGGAAGTTCGGCGATCGCGCCGCCCTGCTGCACTCCGCGCTTTCCGAGCGCGACCGCGGTCTGGCGTGGGATCGCGTTCGCCGCGGAGACGCGCGCGCGGTGATCGGGCCGAGGTCCGCGATCTTCGCCCCCGTCGCGGACCCCGGGGTGATCGTGGTGGATGAGGAGCACGACTCTTCCTACAAGCAGCGCGAGTCACCCCGGTACGACGCGCGCGAAGTCGCCGCGCTCCGGGCGCGGACCGCGGGAGCCGCACTGTTGTTCGGCACGGCGACCCCGTCGCTCGAGGCTTACCATGCGTCCCGGCAGGGCCGCGTCGCCCGCCTTCTCCTGACCGAGCGAGTCGAGGCGAAGCCGCTTCCGAAGGTGTCGATCGTCGACCTGCGCCGCGAGACTCCCCGCCCCGACGAGAAGGGAATTCCGCTTTTTTCCCGGCCGCTCGTCGAACGGCTGCTTGAGACCTTCGCGCGCGGCGAGCAGGCGATTCTTCTTCAGCCGCGCCGCGGTTACGCGCCGTTCCTCCTCTGCCGGGAATGCGGTCACGACTTCCGATGCACGAACTGCAGCGTCGCGCGCACGGTCCACGACCGCGGGCAGCGTCTCGTCTGCCACTACTGCGGAGAGCGCCTCGCAAGGCCGCTTCGCTGCCCGGAATGCTCCGGCGCGCTTCTCGAGGCGATCGGGTTTGGCACCGAGCGCGTCGGAGACCGCTTCGCCGAGCTCTTTCCGGGCGTGCCGTACGCGGTCCTCGACCGGGACAGCTCGAGGAAGAGAGGAGCCGGCGCGGTCGTCGAGGACGTGCTCGCCGGCCGCGTGTCCTGCCTCATCGGGACGCAGATGGTCGCGAAGGGACACGACTTCCCGAACGTGACCGCGGTCGGAGTTCTTTCGGCCGACACGCTTCTGAATTTTCCGGACTTCCGATCCGCCGAAAAGACCTTCCAGCTCGTCGCGCAGGTCGCGGGCCGCGCGGGCCGCGGCGACTCGCCCGGGACGGTTCACGTCCAGACGTTTCATCCGCAGCACCCAGCGATCCGGCGGGCGGCCGAGCACGACGTCGACGGCTTCTGCGCGGATGAGCTCGTCTTCCGCCGCTCATTCTTCTATCCGCCGTTCTGCGAGCTGGCGGCGGTGCTGGTCTCCTCCACCGACCGCGATCG
>JBBROA010000080.1:0-19738 GCA_038229875.1 Thermoanaerobaculia bacterium
AGCGACACCTGGCAGCTCGTCATCAACACCGGCACGACCATCGTCACGTTCTTGATGGTGTTCCTCATTCAGCGCGCCCAGAACAAGGAGTCCCGGGCCGTGCAGCTGAAATTGAACGAAATCGTCGCGGCCGTGCAGGGCGCGAGCAACCGTCTGATCGACGTCGAAAATCTCTCCGAGGCCGAGATCGCGCAAATGCAGGAGCACTTTGGAGCGCTCAAGCAGATCGCGAAGACGGAGGGGGACTACGGAACTTCGCACTCCATCGAGGAGGCTCCTTGCATACGAAAGCGCTCTGATGAACCCGAAGGCTTATCAGAGCCGAACTACCGCTGAAGCTCAAGTGAAACCGGATCTCTCAGGACTCGAATTCCTCGTCCTCGAGGTCGGTCGACCCGGAGGACCGGTCGAAGCCGCGCCCGACTTCCGGGACCTGATTGCCCTGGCTGCCCTGGCTGCCCTGCCAGGACTGGCCCTCGCGGCCCCCGCCGAGATTCTGATTCTTCTTGTTGTCGGAGCCGGAGCTCTTGTCGTTGATGTTGTTGTCGCGATCTCAACCTCCTGGAACACCCGGGGACAACATTGTCCCCGCTCAAAAAAGTGCAGGAACCGTTCCCCCATTCGGGATTCCTGCCTGGCAAGCACATTGCTCTCAACCCGGGAAAGGAGTCGTCATGCGCGCCATCTGGAGCGGCCACATCACCTTCGGACTGATCTCGATTCCGGTCGGCGTCTATTCCGCCGTCGAGACGTCGGAACGCGTCTCGTTCCGCCTTCTGCATCGCAAGGACATGGCTCCCATTCAGTACCGCAAGGTCTGCAGCGAGGAAGGCATCGAGGTCCCGAACGACGAGATCGTCAAAGGCTACGAGACATCGAAGAACAAGTACTCGGTCGTCGAAAAAGAGGAGCTCGAGGAGGTCCAGGGAAAACTCGGCGAAGGGAACCGGAGCATCGACGTTCTCCAGTTCGTGGAGTTCGGCGCGTTGAACCCACTCTCATTCGAAAAGCCGTACTACCTCGCCCCGATGAAAGGGGGAGAAAAGGCCTACGGCGTCCTGCGGGACGCTCTCATCGACGCCAACCGAGTCGGAATCACGCGATTCCATCTCCGGACCAAGCCGCTGCTCGCCGCGCTCATCCCCGGCAAGAAGGCTCTGTCGCTCGAGGTGCTTAGATCCTTCGACGAGCTCCGCGACCCCGGCTCGCTTCCGATCCCGGCGTCGACGATGAAATCCGCCGAGGTCAAGATGGCGCGTCTCCTGATCGACCAGCTCTCGACCGAAGACTGGGATCCGACGGCCCATCCGAACGAGTACCGCCAGGCGCTCCAGAAGCTCCTCGCGTCGAAAAAGAAGTTCGCCATGGCGCAGCCGGCGCGCGGAAAGAAGAAGGGCGAAGAAAACGTCGTGGACCTGATGGAGGCTCTTCGGCAGAGCGTCGCGAAAGCAGGCGCGCGTCCGAAGGCGAAGAAAGCGGGCTCGAAGCGCGGAGCGGCCTGAGAACCGGGAGGGTCGATCGGGAGCTCAGCGTTGAACGCTCAGAAGATCCCCGTGGGCTCTCCGTCCTCCGTCTCCGTCTCCGGCTCGCCGCCACTAGATTTTCTTTCGCTTCTTTCGCCACCTCGCGGCGGGCGCGCGCTGGAACTCTCTCATCGTGAGCGCCAGGCCTTCGGCGAGGGGACGGGTCCAGGAATCGCCCCCGAGATCGTCGGACGCCAAACGCCGGCGCGAATTCGCGATGCCCTTCACGGCGAGATGCACTTCGCCCACACCCTCCGCCTCGCCCCGGGCGGCGCGCCGGATCGCGATGAAGAGCTCGGGGCCGGCGCCGAGTACGAGCTCGTTCTTCCCGCGACGGAGGACGGCCCAGCCCAGAAGAGCGCCGCATTCTTTCGCGAGAGCCTCCGGATCGCGCGAACGCAGCGTCAGTCCGTGAACCCCCAGGGGCGTGGGTCGTTTCTTCATACGAAGAGCTCCCTCCCGTTCGCCCAGAGCTGCGCGACGCCGTCGAAGACGTGATCTGAGGAGCGAAGGGTAGAAGCCGGAAACCCGCCGGACCGCATTCCGATGCACGGAACACCGATCTGATGCGCGGCGGCGATGTCGTATGGCGTATCGCCGATCGCGACCGGACGGCGAGACGCGAGCCGGTAGCGGGAGATTGCGAGCGAAAAGATGTCGTCGAACGGCTTGGTTTTCTCGACGTCCTGCGCCGAGGTCTCCCCCGTCAGGATTCCGTCGAGTCCCAGAAGCGCGAGCGACCGGCGGATGACCTCTTTCTGCGCGGAGCTGGCGAGGACCACGGGTATGCCCTGTCTCCGCATCGCGCGAATCGCCGCCGCGGCTCCCGGGAAGGGCCGGACGTCTTTCCGGAACCTTTCCAGGTAGAGCTCCGTCTGAACAGCCCCCATCGCGCTCGAAAGGATCGAATGCTCGGCCGGAGTCACGAAATCGCGGAGCAGCTCCTTTCCGCCCTTGCCGATGTGCCGGCGAATCGCTGACGCCGGGATGTCGCGGCCGAATCTCGAGAGAGCGCGGCTCCAAGCCTCGGCGTGCGCGTCGTTGGAATCGACCAGACATCCGTCCAGATCGAGGAGCACGGCTCCATATTTTTTTTCGCCGGCTCTCATGTCCCGGCGAAGTGCGAAGATCGGGCCACGGAAGCTCCCATGGCCGCGGCGAAGGCCTCGCGGCATGCCGCTTGCGTCGTATCCGATCGTCAGGAAGGAGCGTCAATGCCCGAAGACACATCCCCCGACTCCCCGACCCGGCCGGCTCCCCGCCGCCGGGCCCCGCGGCGCAAACCGGCGGCTGCGACGCCGGATCGCGAGGGAGCGGAGACCCCTCGCGAGCCCGAGAATGCGAAGACCGCCACGAGCCCCGGCGTCCCCGAGTCGTCGCGCGCGGCGGCGGCCAGAGTCGAGGAGCCTTCCCGGCCCAATCCCCGGAGAGAGCAGAATGACCGCGTGTTCGACGAACTGGTCGACTACGGATCGCCCGCTCGAGACCTCAATCGCCTCGCGTCGCGGAATCCCGGACGGGCGCTGCTCGGCGCGCTCGCGGTCGGTTTTATGGTCGGATTCGGAGTGGGAATTCTCGCGGCTCGCGACTGAGAGCGCGAACACCGCGCGGCCCCGCGGGAGGCCGGCCGTGCGACGGTGGCCGATCCGGTCAGAAGTCAGCGTCTTTTCGCCTCTTCAGAGTCCGCGAACGGCGTGTGCGCTGCGACCGCTGGCTCCCCGCGTCCACCCGCTCAGAAAAAGAAAAGCCGCCGGTCCAGAGGAACCGGCGGCTTTGAGAGCGCGAACCTTCGCTTAGGAACGAACGCGGTCCCACGCATCGCGCGTGGCTTCCCGGACTTCGTACCAGGCCTGCTTGGTGGTGCCCTTCGACTTGTCCCATCCGCGCTCGAGCTCGGACTCGGCCTCGTCGAACTTCCGGTTCTTGTTCTCCGGCCGCGACGCACTCTCCCACCCGTAACGGTAGGCGGGCTCGTAGTCGTCGAAGCTGCGGTCCTGCTTGTAGTACGGCCGATTCTTGTAGTTCTCGCGCCAGTAGCTGGTCTCCCGGGTGGGATCGATGGCTTCGCCGGCCGCATGGCCCGCCGCGCCGCCCGCGACAGCTCCGATCGCGCCGCCCACGACCGCTCCGATCGGCCCGCCGACCACAGCGCCCACCGCCGCGCCTGCCGCCGCTCCGCCGGCCGACCCGACGCCCGTGCCGACCGGATGCGAGCCCGGCTCGCCGGTCAACGGATCCCGATTCGCATCACCCCGGTCGTTGCGATCCATCCGCTTGTCGTTGTCCATGAGACCTCCTCTTGTTACGTGTTCCCCGTGCTTCGCTCTCCCGCTTCGTCGCGGGCTCAGCGTTACGAGTCTTCGTCGTCCCGATCCGCGTCGGATCCGCCCCGGGCGCGCTCAAACGCGTCTCGAGCGGGATCGCGGGCCTGGTCCCAGTTCGCCAGGCTCTCCGTGTTCGATGCTTCCCAGTCGCGCTTCAAGTCGAGCTCGACTTCTTCGAAACCGCGGTTGCGGTATTCCGACTGCCCCGCCTGCTCCCATCCGTACCGGTAGGAGGGCTCGTAATCCGAATACTCCTTCGCTGCCTCGTAGTAGGGGCGCCGCCGGAAGTTCTCGCGCCAGTAATCGCCCTCCGCCACCGGGTCGAGGTCCTCGCCCGCTGCCAGCCCGCCGGTTCCCGTCGAGACGGCGCGATCGCCGCCGGTTCGGACCATACCCGGCCCGCCCATCACCGGCCCGTCGGTCTCGAGCTCTTCGCGGCTATGGGATTTGCCGATTTCGAACTCGGCGGTGTCGTCCAGGTCGTCTTGGCCGAAGCCGCCGGAGCCGCTCTCATCCCTCTCGCTCATCGGGAACCTCCACGCTCCCGAAAAGCAAGAGCTGCACCAGAATTCGGTCCCGGTTTCCACTCTCACGGAAATCGCAGACTCCCCATCGCCCGGTACGAATTTTGCTTACGCGCTGCACATCCGAAATTCGCTTGACGAAACTCGAACACCCCGTGGAAGCTGTCGAGGCTCGCCGCAATGCGAGAAGAGTCGACATTCGCCGAGAGCTCCTTCGGGAAAGGAACGCCGATGAGACGCCTTCCGGTCATGCCGGCGGCAACGGCCGCAACGGCAACGCCCTACGAACTCAGACCCTGGGCAGGCGACGACGTTCGCAACTTTTTCACGCTCACGAGCGCGCTCGAACGCCAGAACATGGACGTCCTCTCGGCCGAGACCGGGAAGGACGCGATCTCGAAGCTCCAGTCCACAGAGGGCATCGACATCCTCCTGATGGACATCGTGATGCCCGACCTGGACGGCTACGACACATGCGGCCGCTTCCATGACCTGCCGATCGCCGCGGTGACCGCGAAGGCGATGAAGGGAGACCGCGAGAAGACGCTCCAGGCCTGGGCCTGGGACTACCTCTCGAAACCGGTCGACACGGGACGGATGCTGTCGGTCCGTCGCAACTGGCTGTTCCGCTGAGCGACCCCGACCTGCCGCGGCCCGAGCGGGTCAACATCCTCGCTGTCGACGACAGCCCGGACAAGCTCCTCGCGTTGACCGTCGTTCTCGCGGAGCTCGACCAGAACATCGTCACCGCGACGTCCGGCCGCGACGCGCTCCGAGCGGTGCTGACGAGCGAATTCGCTGTGGTCCTGCTCGACGTCCACATGCCCGGCATGGACGGTTTCGAGACCGCCGCGCTCATCCGGCAGCGTCGCAGCTCGGAGCACACGCCGATCATCTTCATCACGTCCCACGACGAGACGCTCGCCTCCCGCGGGTACTCCCTCGGCGTGGTCGATTACATCCTCGCCCCCGTCGAGCCGGAAGTCCTGAAGACGAAGGTGATGGTCTTCGTCGAGCTCTTCCGCAAGACCGCTCAGATCCGGGAGCAGGCGAGAGCGCTCGAGCACAAGGCGAGGCAGCTCCAGCGGCTGACGGAAGCGTCTCTGGCGATCAACTCGGCGCTCTCCCCGGACGAAATGCTCCAGGTCGTCAGTGACATGGCCCGCCAGATCGTCGGCGCGCATCAGGCTGTCGCCGTCGCCGCGGTCGACCAGAAGTGGCTCCAGCCGAGCATCGCGCTGTCTCTTTCGCGCCGGTACGCGGCCGACGGCGAGCGCGCCGTCCTTCGCGATCGGACCGCGCTGCTCTCGTTCCTTTCCCAGGTGCGGCGGACGGTTCGAGTGGCCCGTGGTTCGGACGAGGAGGCGCTTCCGTGGCGCGCGTTGCTGACGAGCGACCGTCCGTCGAGGCTCGGCTGGCTCGCCGCTCCGATGTCCGGGCGCGACGGTCGGCCTCTCGGACTCATCCACCTTCTCGAAAAGCGCGAAGGCGACTTCACGGAGGAGGACGACGCGATCCTGACCCAGCTCGCGCAGATGAGCTCGATCGCGATCGAGAATACGGTCAACGCCGAGGCGCGGGAAGCGAACCGCATCAAGGACGAGTTCCTGACCACCCTTTCACACGAGCTGCGCACGCCGCTTTCCGCGATCCTCGGCTGGACGCGAACCCTTCGGACCGGCGGGGCCGCGCCCGAAAAGATCGCCCACGGGCTCGAGGTCATCGAACGCAACGTATGCGCGCAGACGAAGCTGATCGACGACCTCCTGGACGTCTCCCGCATCATCACAGGCAAGCTCCGCTTGATTGTGCGCCCCGCCGCGCTAGGCCCGATCGTCGAGGCCGCGCTCGAGGCGATGCGGCCCGCGGCCGAGGGGAAGAACATCCAGATCACGGTGGAGCACCGGCTCGCGCCGGGCGAAGACATCGTGGTCGGCGATCCAGACCGCCTCCAGCAGGTGGTGTGGAACCTTGTTTCGAACGCGATCAAGTTCACGCCGGCCGGCGGACGCGTGTCGGTCGAGCTCATGAGCCGAGACGGAGAGTTCGAGATCCGGGTCTCGGACACCGGCCGCGGCATCTCTCCCGAGTTTCTTCCCCGCGTCTTCGAGCGATTCCGCCAGGCGGACAGCTCAACGACCCGCTCGCACGGAGGCCTCGGGATCGGCCTGGCCATCGCGCGCCATCTCCTGGAGCTTCATGGCGGCACGATCTCCGCGCACAGCGACGGTGAGGACACGGGCTCGCTGTTCCGAGTCGTGCTGCCACGAGTGGCCCTCGGGTTTCACAACGCGGAAGAACGCCCGCTCGACGAGACCCCGGCGGTGGCGCTCTCCCCGGAAGAAGCGGGCGACGTCCGTGGCCTGAAGATCCTCGCGGTCGAAGACGAAGCGGACGGACGCGAGCTCCTCCTCGAGCTCCTCGGCGCAGCGGGGGCAGAGGTGAACATCGCCGACTCCGTCCGCTCAGCTCTCGAGATCTTCGGAAAGTCCCGACCCGACGTGATCGTCAGCGACATCGGAATGCCCGGGGAGGACGGTTACGCGCTGCTGCGCGCGATTCGTGCCCTGAGTCCCGAAGCCGGCGGCACCGTTCCCGCGCTCGCGGTGACGGCGTATGCGCGGGAGGAAGACCGTCTGCGCGCCCTCGGCTCGGGATTTCAGGCGCACGTCGCCAAGCCGATCGACCCCGAAGAGCTCATCCGCGCCATCGCGCGCGTGGTCGCCGCCGCGTCCGCCAAAAGGGCCCGTCCGGACCCTGGCGAGAACGCGGACACTCCTCGGCCGGCCAACGATGTGGGCAGCGGAGCGCTCATGCGCGTTCTCGTCGTCGAGGACGATCTGGACTCCCGCGAAGGGCTGAAGAACCTGCTGGAGATCTGGGGGCACGCGGTCGACGTGGCCGGGAACGGCAAGGACGGCATCGAGCAGGCGATACTCCATCGGCCGCGCGTCGCGCTGATCGACATCGGGCTCCCCGAGCTAGACGGTTACCAGGTCGCATCGCGGATCCGGGAGGCGCTCGGAAGCACGGACATCTTCCTGGTCGCGATCACCGGCTACGCGGATGCCCGCGAGCGCGCGCACGCCCTGGAGAACGGATTCGACGCGCACGTCGCAAAGCCGATCGATTTCTCGAAGCTCTCCTCGATTCTGGAGGCGAAGAAGGTGGAGAGCTCTCAGGTGCGCGTAGAACCGTCGCCTTCGCTCACTCCGTGACCTGCCTTCGCCGGGCGCCGGCGAAGGCATCGTCGAGCGGCTCGCCTGAAGGCTCGACCACTCGCCTGGTCACTCCGTTCGCTTCGGCTCCCGCTTGGCCACCATCGAGGTGATCGAAACGGTCCCCGCGAAGCCCAGAGGGGAGAAGTTTTCAGGCCTGGGGCCGTCTCGCTCCCGTTGTAGGCCGATTCCCGGCTCCCGATTCCTCATTCCCGATTCCCGATTCCCGCAAGTCGGCTTCAGGCCAGTTCGGCCGTCGCCAGGAACCTCGGGGGCTTGCGGTGTTGCGTGGCCTGTTCGTAGGCGAAGGCGATGCGGATCAGGAAGGCGTCGCTCCAGGCGCGGCCGAAAAATGAGATCCCGACCGGAAGGCCCCGGGCGAAGCCCGCCGGGACCGTGACGTGCGGGTAGCCCGCCACCGCGGGGAAGGTCGAGCAGCCGCCCACGCCGTAGTCGCCGTTGATGAGGTCGATCAGCGACGCCGGGCCGCTCGTCGGCGCGACGAGCGCATCGACGCGGTGCTTGTCCATCGTCCGATCGATCCCTTCCCGCCGCGTCAGGCGAAGGTCTTTCTCGAGGGCGTCCCGATACCCCTTCTCGGTGAGCGGGCCCTTCTTCTCGGCCTGAAGAAATATCTCCTGGCCGAAGAAGGGCATTTCCCGATCCCGATTCTTCTCGTTGAAGGCAATCAGATCGGCGAGCGTCCTCGGACGTCCTCCGGCCGACGGCAGCCCGGACAGGTACGCGTTCAAATCGGACTTGAACTCGTAGAGCAGAACCTCGAACTCGGACTTGTCGACGTCCGCGACCGTGTCGATGTCGGCAGGGTCCACAAGCACCGCCCCGAGCCGCTTCAGATCGCCGAGCGCCGCCTCGACAAGCCGATCGGCCGACGCGCTCTGGCCGAAGAGCCCCTTGCGCGGGACGCCCAGGCGGACCCCCTGCAGCCCGGCCGCGCCCATGGAGCGCGAAAAATCAGGCAGCGCGTGGGTCGCGGCGTCGGCGGTCGTTTTGTCCGCGGGGTCGGAGCCCGACATCGCGCGCAGCAGGATCGCGGCGTCCGTCACCGTTCGCGCCATCGGACCGGCGGTGTCCTGGCTGTGCGCGATCGGAATGATTCCGGCGCGGCTGACCATGCCGAGGGTCGGCTTGATTCCGACGAGCCCGCAGTTGTTGGACGGTGAGACGACGGAGCCGTCCGTTTCAGACCCGACCGCGGCGGCGCAGAGGTTCGCGGCGGCGGCGGCTCCGGACCCGGAGCTCGAGCCCGAGGGATTGCGGTCGAGAGCGTAGGGGTTCCGGCATTGCCCGCCTCGGCCGCTCCACCCGCTCAACGCGTGGGTCGAACGGAAATTCGCCCACTCGGAGAGGTTCGTCTTGCCGAGAAGCACGGCTCCCGCTTCCCGCAGGCGCCGGGCCACGGCGGAGTCGGCAGACGGAATGGATCCTTCGAGTGCGAGAGAGCCCGCGGTCGTTGTCATGCGGTCCGCCGTCCCGATGTTGTCCTTGATCAGGATGGGAATGCCGTGGAGCGGGCCGCGGACCGGGCCGTTCCTCCGCTCCGCGTCGAGCGCTTCGGCGATGGCAAGCGCATCCGGATTCGGTTCGATGACGGAGCGGAGGGACGGTCCGCGGCGGTCGAGCGCTTCGATTCGGGCGGCGTATTTCTCGACGAGGGACCGGGAGGTTTCCGCGCCGGACGCCAGACGCTTCTGGAGGTCCGCAAACGTGGCCTCCTGCAGATCGAAGGCGTCGGCCTTCCACGCGGGAGCGGCGCCCGGCGGCGCCGCCGGCTTCGTGCCCGGAACCCTGCCCTCGAGAGACGCGGAAGCCGCCGCGACGGCGCCGGCCGCACCATACCGAAAGAGCGTCCTGCGGTTGATCAGCGGCTTTCTTCGGCTCATGCGTTCTCCCTGGTGTTGGAGGTTGAGGGCTGAAGGCTGAAGGCTGAGACTCGAGAGTTGAGATCTATGGGTCATCGTTCATCGTTCAGCGTTCATCGTTCCGCGTTCAGACGGGAACCGGAAAGATGTCAGAGTTTAAGGTCCGCGCGTTGTCCCGCAGGTCTGCCGAGTCCTGGCGCCTGCTGGCGCCTCGCCTCATGCCTCGCGCCTCACGCCCAAACTCTCAACCCTTACCTCTTCCCCCGATCCCCTGATAGCGTTCCTCCATGAGTTTCCTCCGACGCCGGCCGATCGCCGCACTCGTCGCCTCGATCGCTGTTTCTTCGCTCGCGTTCGCGGAGGGAGAGCCCTCACGGGATCTCGCCCGGCAGCTTCAGGGGTGGTACGAGGCCGTCGCCGGGCCGGGCAATCAGCTAAAGATCCTCATCCAGCCCGCGGGCGCGGGAAGCGGCTTCTCCTACAACTTCGATGTGACGATCCAGGGACGTTACGAAAAACGCAACATCAACATCCAGGGAACCCTCCACATCGAGCGGGAAGGCGAAGGGGTGCGCTTCCGGTGGGAATCCCGAAAGGGCGGCTGCGACATTCCTCTGCGACGCGCGGGAGATGGATTCGAGGGCGAGACTCTCGCCGGCGCGTGCCTGACCGCATTCCAGAATCCCGTTCCCGGTCAATGGAAATTCGAGATCGAGTCGGGAGGGATGATCCGGATCCGAAGCGTCGAGACCGGCGAAACCCTTCGCTTCCGGAAGACCGCCGCGCCTTCAAAGCGTTCCTAGAAAAAGGAAGAAGCGCCGGGGGCTCAGCGAGGTGTTGGCCGCCGCGACTGCCGATACGGCTTGATTCACGGCGAACGGCGAACGGCGAACGGCGCCGAGAATTGGACCCGGCATCAGCCGCTGCCGACGCCTTTTCTCCGCTGCCGTTCTCTGCTCCGCGCTACCACCACGAGGCGCTTCGAATTTCGCGTGAAAGGTGTCCCGTCGAAATCTCCCCACCGCTTCTCGATCGTGAGCCCGCTCGCGGTGAAGAGTTTCGAGATCGCGGCCGGATCCCAGGCGCGCGCGACCATCGCGGCCTCCAGGGTCGCGTCGGGCTTCCCCCCCCGCCGATCGCGGTACCGGTACCGTGCGTGCCAGAGGTCTTTCACACCCACGGGGAACCAGGCTTCGTCGATGGTCAGAACACCCCCCGGATGGCGGACGCGCCGCGAAGGAATCTCGAAGTCGCCGCGCCGGCGGTAGAGACCCTCGAGCACGAATCGCCCTCCCGGAGAAAGCTGCGCCGCCACGGCGCGGAGGGCTCGCCCACGGTCGGCGAGGCTCGTCAGGTGCGAGAAAGGGTCCCCGGGCGCGAGGATCAGGTCGAAGACTCCTCCGAACACAGGCTGGCGCATGTCGGCGCCCAGGAAGTGGGCCCGCGATGATCCCCGCCGGCGGGACGCTTCCGACAACATCTCGAGAGACACGTCGAGCCCTACCGCGGGAGCGTGCCGCGACAGCGCGGACGTGATGCGGCCGAGGCCCGCGCCAATCTCGAGAATCCGCGCGGGCTTCCACTCCCGCGCAAGCCCCGTCCAGAAGGAGAGATGAGCGTGGACGACGGACTCCTTCTCGTAGAACGGAAGGATGCGTCGGTAGTACTCGCGCGCGCTGTCGATCTCGGCTCCGGCGACCGCGCGCTTTCCTGACATCGGCGATTCCAGAACTGACGGCCGAAAGCGAGCCCGCCTCTTCGGGTCCCGACCTCCGCGCGTTCAGCCCCGGAGTGTCTCGCGGCGCGCGGGCTCCACCGAATCACGCCGGTCGGGGTCGCCGGAAGGCAGTGTCGGCCGCGTGTAGTCGAAAGAGGCGGGGCCGCCGGACCGCTCGAGCTCGTTGATCTTGGCCGCCGCGAGCGCCGGCGGGACTCCCATTTCCGCAACGAGATATGCCGAAAGGGCTTTCAACTCCGTCCAGCCCTTTTCGACGGCGCGGTAATTATGACTGCCGGGACGGCCGACGAAAACGCGGTAGATCGCGAGTCTCTTGCGATCGATCAGACGCGTCACGTGCTCGCGTTCGAAACTCATCGGCTCTCCTGCGCGCAGGAGGCTATCCGCGGGACGGGAGGGCGACTAGCCGCTACCGTACAGAGCGGAAGGCAGGCCTCCCAGGCGGGAGGGTTACGCGGGCGGACCGGAAAGACAAAAAAAAGGCCGGCCCGCGGGCCGGCCCTTGGAAACAGCGATTCGGTCTTACCGGGAGGACGGCTTCGACTCGACCTTGGTCTGGGACTTGTCGGTGGTCTTGTGCCTGGAGTGCTTCCGGGTGTGCTTCTTCTTCGTGGTGGTCTTCACGCCGTTCATGTTCGAGTCGGTCTTCGTCTCGGTGCTGGACGTCTGCGTGCCGGTGACCGGATTCGTGGACGACTTCGTTTCGGTCTTCGCCTGGCCGGTCTGGGCGAAAACTCCGGCGGGGACGGCGACGATGATTCCGAGGGCGATCAGACGGGCGATCGATTTGTTCATGGTGCTCCTTCGAAGCGTGCGACATGCTCGCTTCTTCGGAAGTCAGGCTATACAGCGGTCCATGAACGCCCCGTGAACCGAAGCGGGAGGGACGGCTCCGATTCGGCGTTCGGCCCCCCGTGAGGCCAGCCGAAGCGACGACCGTCCCGTGGCGTCCGCGCGGCCGTGTTGACGTGTGCAGCAGGGCGGAGACGAGCAGTGCGGCGACGAGAAGGGCGAAGAGCGGAAAGCATCCGAAGCAGCCGCAGCCTTTCACGTTCGCCCCACAATGCAAGGACGGGGCCCGCGCCGTCGGGACCCCGGACTTCGGCCGCCTAACGCGGTGCGAGGAGAGGCTTCAGCGCGTCGATCAGCGCGTCGACGCGCACGGGTTTTTGCAGAACCGCGTCCGCGGAGAGTTCCTTCAGGCGCGGGGCGTCCGCGGCGGAAAGGACGACCACGGCGATTCTTCGAAGCACCTCCGAGCGCGTGCGCCGATCCAGAAACTCCCAGCCGTTCATCCTTGGCATCATCAGGTCTAGAAGGATGACCCGCGGCCTCCAGCCGTCGCCTTCGATCAGCGCCAGCGCCTGCCAGCCGTCCTTCACGGAGTGGCACTTGAACCCCTCCCCCTCGAGTGTGTGGCAGAGCGCGTCGCGAAGCTCGGCATCGTCCTCCACGATCAACACATCGGGCTCCGAATCGATCATCGTTCCTCCGGAAGGTCCGGGCTGAACCGGGTCATTGGAGAGACGCCTCGCGCGGCCCTCGCCGGGCCAACGATTCGATCGTGGCCTCGAGCCGCGCCCACTCCGGCGCAGTCGAGATCGTTTCGGGTCGCACGAACAGGAGAGGCGGACACCTGGGGTTGCAGTGGAGACCCTCGCGCACAAAGTGAATCCAGCGCGGCACGGATCTCGCCGAGGTGTCGAGCAGGATCACGTCCGGCTGGATCCCCTGTCCTATGAGGGCGGCGGCCTGAGCACCGTCGCGCGCCGCGAACGTCTCCATGCGATTCCAGAGGCCGCTTCGTATCGTCGAAGCAGATTTCGGATCCTCGCTCACCACCAGTAGGGCCCGCACGGCGACTCCGCCTGCAAACCCTATTCCCGTCCCTATGTCGGCTCCGGTACCGCGGCAGCGGGGTCGCTGCAGAAGGCCGGCCACATCTCCTGCACGCTCTCTCGGATCACGATTGTCGACCGCCGCGGACTCGAATCGGCGTCCTGCGAATGCTACGAGTTCGTCCGGCAGCAATTCGACCCGATTTCCGCGGGAGCGCCCGCCGAGGCGGCGCCCCGCTTTCCCCCGGACGCGCTGCCCATCTCTCCCCGGGGCCGGCCGGGCGCGCAAACGACGTTCGGAATCCGCAGCTCCTGATCGGCGGCGGACCGGCTTTCCCAGCCGGGCGAGGCCGCCCGAGTTTCGGGCTCATTCCGCGTTTGATAGAATCGTTTCACTGAAACTTATGGCGTCGCGGCGTCCGGTCCGTCGAGGCGGAAGTTGCATGGCCGTCACCCTCAAAAACAAGAATCACCTGATCGCGAGCCTTCCCCCGTCCGAGCTCTCCCGGCTCACGGGGATGATGGAGCCTGCTGCTCTCACGCAGCGCGCCTCTCTGAATGAGCCTGGCGAAGAGGCTCCCTGGGTGTACTTCCCCGTGACCGGGGTTGTCTCGCTCGTGACCCGGCTGACCGACGGCAGCGGCGTGGAAGCGGCGACGATCGGGAACGAGGGAATGGTGGGCCTCCCGACGCTTCTCGAGAACAAACAGGCGCCTATTGAAGCCGTCGTGCAGATTCCGGGTGATTGTTTCCGGGTACCGAGCCCGATCTTCAGCGCGCAGCTCGCGGAGCTCCCCGCGCTCTCCACCCTCCTGCTCGACTACACCCGGGTGCTGTTTCTCTTCGTCGCTCAATCGACCGCGTGCAACCGGCGGCACGAGTTGACCGAGCGGTGCGCGCGCTGGCTCCTCACGTCGCACGACCGGACGGGTCGCGACGAGTTCGAGCTCACCCACGAATCGGTAGGCGAGATGCTCGGGGTCCGGCGCGCTTCCGTGACCGTCGCCGCCGGAAAGCTGCGGGAAGAGGGGCTGATCGATTACTCCCAGGGTTCCATCAGGATCATCGACCGGGCCGGGCTCGAACGCCGTTCCTGCGAGTGCTACCAGGTGGTTCGTGACCTCTTCGACGAGCTGGCCCTCAAGGGCACCCTCGATCCGCATGCGCGGTCCCTTCGCCCGCAGGGCTGATCCTTCCGCTCCACCGCCGATAATTCGGCGCGGCTCTTGCTGAGGGGAGATTCGGTGAGATGACCGATGGAAGGCTTTGGTTTTGTTCGATGGCCCTGTCCCGAGTGCGGAGTCCAGAGAACTCCGCTCCCTGAAGATTTCGTCCTGCGCTGTCCCACCTGCGGCTTCGCCGTGGAGCTCGCTCCGGACGTCGACCCGAACCTGGAACGCGCACCGGGAGAAGCCCGGGCCACGCCGACGCTGCAGTAGCCAGGCCGGCATTGCCGTTGATCGAGGGGACGAGCGCGCGCCGATGCTGCGCGCCCGTCCAGGCATTCTCCGCAAGCCCCTTCCCGTTAGAAGTGCCAGGTCAACTCGGCGAAGAACCGCCGCGGCGGCGCTACGTAGAACTGACTGTCCCCGATCTCGCTTTCGGACGTGTAATGCCGGCTGTTTCCGAGATTGCGTCCGACGACAGAAATCCTCGCGCGTGAAAACTCCCAGCTCACCCCGGCATCCGTCTCGTAAAACCCGTCGGTGACGAAGGTATTGCGGCGGTTGAGCGGCCTCTGTCCCTGGTGCCGCACCGCGACGAACGCTCCGGGTCCGCTGCGCGGCGCGTAAGCGATCCTCACATTCCACAGGTCCCGCGGTACGAGCTCCAGCCGTTTCCCGTCGACGACCCGTAGCTCTCCGTCCGGCGTGAGGAAGGAGAACCGGATGAACCGGGCATCGTGGTGCGCGTACCCGGTGGAGAACGAGAGGTCCGACATCGCGGCCGGCCGGTACCCCACCTCGATCTCCGCGCCCTGAAAGCGCTCGGCTCCGGCGTTCACGAGCTCGGGCGTTCCCGCCGCGCCGAGAGTCGAGACGACGACGTTCTCGAAGATCATGTGAAAGACCGAGAGATCGACGGAGAGCTGATGGTCGAGCCAGCGGGTCTTCAGGCCGAGCTCGCCGCTTCGGGTGCGTTCGGGGTCGAGAATGCGGGCATTCTCGGCTTCCGTCAGATTCGGCGCCGCGGGCTTGAACGCCGATTTCGCGGCGACGTAGAAGTGGATGGAATTGACCACTCCGGTCCGATCCGAGACGATCCGCGCGAGCGCGGAAACGCCTCCGGACCATTTGCCGTCGGAGCGGGAGTCGCGCGTGACGTCGGGCGCCGGACTGCCGACCTCCTGCCCCTGCGCGAACAGGCGTTCGGAAACGGAGTCGAAGCGCGCGCCCCCGCTCACCGTCAAAAAGGAGACGGGCGTCCACTCGTCGTTTACGTAGAAGCCCAGGAACGTCCGGCGGTCCACGAACGAGCGGTTGTCGCCGGTCGGCGTGTCGGAAAAACGCGGGACCTCGACGGGGTCGATCTGGAGCTCGATGTCGAAACCCGTCCCCGTAGCGGTCGTGCGGCCCCACGTGAGCGCCGCGCCTCCGACGAGCCGGTGGCGGCCGGCGCCCTCGAAGAGCGCAGTCAGATGCAGATCGTCATAAAACACGGTTTCCCGCGGCTTCAATGAGACCCCCGCGGCACCGGCCGTGTTTCCGTCCACCTCCGCGACGAAGGAGCGGATCGATGTCTGGTCGTCCCGGGTCACCCCGAAGACGTTTTCGAGAGAGAGCGCGCTCGACAGGGGCTTCGTGAAGTGCGTTCGCAGGGAGTACACCCGATGGTCGAGCCGGCCGCCCTCTACCCCGTAGTTCCGGTCGATCCGGAATCCCGGGATCGGTTCGCCCGCATCGACCGGGAGCGGTGAACCCACGAACTGCGTGGTGCGAAAAGCCTCGACGATGCCGGTGAACTGCCCTCCACCCGACACAGGCAGATCCAGGCGCAATCCACCGCGATCTTCCCGGTAGTCCGTGCGATCCTGCCAGCCTTTCGCCCGGTCGATCGTCCCGAAGAGCCGGATCTTCGCGTCTCCGAGATCCTGAGCGTGAGAGAGGTTCAGCCGGCCTTCGGAGAAAGAGCCTCCGCCGGCGCGGACCTCGGTGCCCTGCGCGGCCGGCCGCGTAAAAATCTGGATCATCCCGGCGAACGCCGAGACCCCGTAAAGAGTGCCCTGCGGCCCCTTGACGATCTCAATGCGCTCGATGTCTTCGATGTTGATCTGCGACAGCGAGGGATTGAACGGTCCGCCGACCGGCATTCCGTCCACCATGATGAGCAGCGCGTCGAACTCCTTCAGCCCCCACATTCCGATGTTGGGGAGCCGACCGCCGTTGTCGCTGCCCTGCCCGGTGTCGATGCCGACGACATCCTGAAGCGCCTCGGCCAGCGTTTTCACGTTCTCCCGGCGCAGCTGTTCGCCGGTGATCACGGTCGCCTGTCCCGGGATCTCCGTCTCGCGCTCGGGAAGGCGCGTCGCCGAAACCACGATCTGTTCCTGGGTCGCCGGGACGCTGGCTGTTCCCGCCGCCTGCGGCTGCGCCTGTCCCTGTCCCTGTACCTGTGCCTCTCCCTGCCCCGACGCGCGGCCAGGCGCCAGCGCGGCGAGAACCATCAGGAGCGGCGCCCCTCCGCGGCTCATCCTCCGGCGCGTCAAGACCGCTCTCCCGACGCGCTGCGTTGCGGTCTTCCTAGGGCGGCGCCCACGGGTGCCGGAGGGCCGGCGAGCTCTCGCAGCACGACCCGGGCGCACTTCCATCCGCTTCCGGACTCATGCGGCTTTCTGGGCGCCTGGATCCCGATCTTTCCGAGCGCCTCGACTTCGATCTGCGGCACCCGCTCGCGGGTCAGGGAAAGCTCGAGCGCGATGCGGGCGAGCGGCTGCGGGGGCCCGTCCGCGCCGAGCCTCGCGCGCAGGATCCGGGCCTCGCGACACCCGCATTCAGGAACGATCGGGCCGGGCGGCGGCTGACGCGAGGACGCCAGCAGTCGCGCAGCGGCTTCCCCGTGCTTCTCGAGCCAGAGCCAGGCCTGGATACGCGCTTCGAAGCCCGGGCTCGCAGCGCTCGCGAGAACGTCGCCGAGAGAGTCGGACAGCTTCCGGGAGCCCTGCGCCCCCGCGCGCGGGGCGTCCTCCGCGGAAGACCGAACCGTCAAAGACATCGTCATATTTTTCTCCCACTCCACCCGGGCGCAATGACGGATCGCGGCGGGGCGGAGTCGATCTGAGTTGACTTCCGTCGGCGGGCTCACCCGGGGGTAATCCCGGACGGTCCGCGAACGAGGCGGAGGGACGGCGGGGATCCCGCCGGCTTTCTCAGATCCGACGGGGGAACGAGCGGGGACAGGCGCGAGAAAGATGGAATGCGGCATCGGGCAGCGACGCGACGAACACGGAGTCGAAACCGGCGGGGTATCGAGCTGCGCGGCGGTTGGGGCCGGGGGACGGACTCTCGATGGCGTCGGCAGAACCGTTCAGCGCGGTCATGCAGTCGGGAGCGGCCGCCAGTCCGCGGCCGGGCTCGCGTTCTGGCGCCTGCGCCTCACCGTCCGACGCCGTCCAGATTTCCCCGGAGCGCCAGCGCAGCCGCACGGGGGGGGTGGAAGGATCCCGCGAGATCGAGAAGGGCGCGGTCGCGGCGGCGATCACCTCGGCCCCGGCGATACCCATTCGGATCGCGAGGCGCGCACGGTCTGAATCGAGCCCCGGAACCTCCCAGGAAAACGAGCCGCCTTTCGGGTCGAGCTCGTCGGTCAGCCGCAGCGAGTAGGTGCGGCCTCCGTCGAGTGAGAGGAGGAGCTCGACCTCGTCCGCCGAGTCGGCCAGCCCCGACCAGCGAACCTCGACCACACCGCCGGCGTCGAGCGCCGCCCCTGCCCCGAGGTCGATCGCCGGACCGGAAAACGCCCGGTGGATCTCGAGAGCCGGCGGCGCGGCCGGGGGCGGCGTCGTGGCAAGGGCGATCGAAGCGGAAGCCGCGCCCGCCAGGAAGGCACCGAGGACGAATTTGGCGAACAAGTGACGCCAGCGTAGCCGCGGCGCCGAAACGAAGTCAAACGGATTGAGGGCTCGTCAACGCTCGAGAGTAGGATTTCGGAATGCATGATCCTCCGGACGCCTCGATCCCCGGTGTCGCCGTCCGTTGACGCCGCGCGGGAAGCGGGTCTGTGCGCTCGGTGTCGAGTCTCACTCCGGCTGGGCGGTGCTTGTGGCGATGCGACTCGCCGGCGAAGAGCCCGAAGTGCTCGGGCGCGGCCGGCTGGTGCTCTCCGAGCCCGGCGACGGGAACAGGAAACAGCCCCTTCCATGCCGCCGAACACATGCCTCTCCCGAAAGCGCGCGCGTTTCTCGAATCCTGCCGGGAAGACGCGAATCGCAGAGCGATCGCCGAGATGGCCCGGGTCCTGGGCGCTCTGCCCCCGGACGCCCGACCGCAATCCTGCGCGGTCCTGACCGCCGCCGGCGGATTGCGTTCGCTTCCGCCTCTCGAAGCGATCCTGGCGTCCCACGCGCGGATCCACGCCGCGGAAGGCGACCACTTCCGGGACGCGGTGGCGGAAGCGGCGAAGCGCGAGGGGCTCACGGTGGTCCGGATCCCCAGGAAGACTCTGGGCGCCCGCGCGTCGGAGGCGCTGGGAAGGCCGGCCGACGAGCTCGACCGCCGGCTGGCGGCAATGCGGAAGACGATTGGCCCGCCCTGGGGATCCGATCAGAAACTCGCGGCGCTCGCCGCGTGGACGCTGCTGGGATGAGGCGCGGTGGTGATCCGGGCGAGCCGAGGGATGTGAAAACGTGGTGAGCCGTGTAGGACTCGAACACAGCAGCTTGGCGAAAATGGCTCCTAAGAACGAAGAACTTAGCTAATCTAAAATGCTCGAGGTCTCCAAAAGTCTCCAAGAATGCGCTCGTCCGCGAGCAGTACGCAAATCGGCGGTCGACGCAGCTGAACACGCTCAGCTTTCCTTGACTCCCGCGAGACGCTCTGATCGCCGAGGTGTGGACAAGAGAAAACCCTAGCGATCGGCGAGAGCTGTATCTCTTCTTGAGGGCTGCGCTCACGGAGTCGCGAAGCTACGGGCCGACTCCCGCACCCGACGGAAAGCGTGGAGGGCATCATTCCGATCACGGGACCCAGTACACCTCCATCGCGTTTGGCCAGCGCTGTCGCGAGGCGGGTGTGCGACCGTCGATGGGCTCGATCGGCGATTGCTACGACGATGCGATGTGGGGAACGCCCTCGCCTGGCGTCTCGGATTCGACGGTCCGTCTCCAATGACACGAAGGGGTCATCAGTAGCGACGGGAGGATGTCCCGCACATTATTTCCCGCTGGCCGCCTTGATCCAGTCGTCGGCCTGAACCCGCGCGACCAGAACGAGATCGCCTGAGCCGTCGGGCTTGAATACGGAGGCCTCCCCGTCTTTGACCTCGAACCAGCTCTCTCCGAATGCGTCGCGGATGTTCGGCTTGTGCGTGACGATCAAAGTGTTCGTGCCCGCTTCCGGCATCGCGCTCGCCATCCTTTTCAGTGCCTTCCCGCGACGCTCGTTTTCCTCGGTGGTGACGACCAGGCCACCCTCGGTCACATCCAGCGTGGACGTCACGTTCTTGCCGCTCACGAGCTTCCCGGTTTCTACCGCT
>JBBROA010000081.1:0-19365 GCA_038229875.1 Thermoanaerobaculia bacterium
CGGGTTCGGCCTGACCGCGTTCCAGAAGACCCTGACGCCCTACCTCTCCTTCGACGGGGCCCGCAAATCGCGCGGCGTCGTCCAGGTGATGGGAGGGCTGGACAAGCAGAGCGACCGGTACGACACCGCCCGGCAGGAGCTCTCCTTCGACATCCTCGATCCCTCCGGCCACCGGATGTCGGTCGTTTATCGCGGGATCAAGCCCGGCAATTTTAAGGACGCGATCTCGGTCGTCGCGATCGGCCGCTTTCAGGAAGGCCGGATCGACGCGGAGAAGCTCCTCGTGAAGTGCCCGTCCAAGTACCAGGGAGCGGAAGTGGAAAAGTCCTACGGCGCGGTGCCCAGGGTGGGGCGCACCTGATGTCGTACTTCTGGCCGGGCGTCGCCGCGATCTGGGGAGCGCTCGCCGCCGGCACCGCCTCTCTCGTCCTCTACCTGCGGGCCGACCGCGGGCGACCGCATCTCCTTCCTCTCGCGCGGAGCGCCTACGCTGCGTTTGCAACGTGCATCCTCGCCGCCTGCGGCGTGCTTCTCGCGCTCCTGCTCCAGCATCGGTTCGACGTTTCGTACGTCAACGCGTACTCGGCACGCGACCTCCCGTTGCACTTCCTGATCTCGTCGTTCTGGGGCGGCCAGGAAGGCTCATTTCTCCTGTGGTGCTTCTGGGGAGCGATCATCGGGTTCTTCGTCTGGAGGAGCGCGAAGGAACAGGAAGCGCCGGTCATGGTGGTCTACCTCGCCACCTTCCTCGGCATCGTCGCGATCCTGTGCCGGCAGAGTCCCTTCCGGCTGCTCCCCGGCGGCGCGCCCGAGGACGGAGTCGGACTGAACCCGCTCCTGCAGGACCCCTGGATGGTGATCCATCCGCCGGTCATGTTCTCCGGGTTCGCGTCTCTCTCCGTTCCGTTCGCGTTTGCCATCGCCGCGCTCTGGAAGAAGCGGTGGGACGGATGGGTGACCCGCGCGATTCCCTGGGCGCTCTTCTCGTTCGTCACGCTCGGGACCGCCATTCTCATGGGCGGATACTGGGCGTACAAGACGCTCGGCTGGGGCGGGTACTGGGGCTGGGACCCCGTCGAGAACACGAGTCTCGTGCCCTGGCTCTTCACCGCCGCGCTCGTCCACGGGATGTTCCTGCAGCGCGTGAAGAAGCGGCACCGCAAGGTGAACCTGATCCTCGCGTGCGTCGCCTACATCGCCATCCTGTACGGGACGTTCCTGACGCGGTCCGGAGTCCTCGCGGACTTCTCGGTGCATTCGTTCATCGATCTCGGGATCACGGGCTGGCTCGTCGGGATCCTCCTCGGTTTCCTCGCCCTTTCGGCCGCGCTCATCGCGTGGCGCTGGCGCTCGATCCCCTCTCTGCAGGAGGAAGAGCCGGCCCTTCTTTCCCGCAGCGTCCTCTTCATCCTCGGAATCTCGGCGTTTTGCGCGCTCGGGTTCGTGATCCTGCTCGGAACCTCCGCGCCGCTCCTGACCCGGCTGACGGGTAACCCCTCTCAGGTGCAGGCGAGCTTTTACAACCAGACGACGTCTCCCGCCGCCGCGCTCCTGATCCTTCTCTCCGCGCTCGTGCCGTTCGTCTCCTGGAAGGGCGACACGTACCGGGCTCTCGGAAGAAGCTCCCGCCGGTCGCTGCTCGTCGGCGCCGGAGTCGTCGCTGTTTCCTTCATCGCCGGAGCCCGACAGCCGCTGACGCTCGTTCTCCTCTTTCTCTCCGGATTCTCGGCCGACATGAACCTCCGCGCGGTCATCCGAAAGGCGCGGAACGGCAAGTTCGGCGGCGCGGGAGGGTACCTCGCGCACGTCGGGGTCGGCATCTTTCTGGCCGGCGTCGTCGTCTCGGGGGTCTATGCGAAGTCGACCCGCCTGACGCTGCCGGCCGGCAAACCCGTGAAGGTCGGCGACTCGACGGTGACGTTTCTGCGCGTCGTCCCCGGAACCGCGACCGCGAAGCAGGCGATGGAAGTGCGCGTCGAGTCGGCCGGCGGGAAGACGGGCTACATCTACCCGAAGATGTACGTCAACACGAAGACGAACCAGATGATGGCGAACCCGGCGATCCGCAATTCCCCGCTCTTCGATTTCTACGTCGCTCCTCAGGCCTACGACCCGGGGCAGCCCGAGCAGTTCGGCCGTGAAGTCCGCCTGACCAGGGGGACCACGACGAACATCGAAGGGACGGGATTCACGTTCCGCGACTTCAACGCGGACCGGGCCGCGATGTTGCGCGGCGAGAAATCGATGCTCGTCCTGACCGAATTGACCGTGACGCCGTCGGATGGGACAAAGCACGACCTGACCGCCCGGTACGTTTTCTACACGGACGGACGTCCCGCCGACTCGCCGGAGATCGCGGTCCCCGGAGTGCCCGCCGCCTTCCTGCAGGTCCTCGCCGTCTCCCCGACCGACGGCGCCGTCGTCCTGAAGATGCGGGGAGTCTCGAAGGACCCGGCGGCGGAGCACCAGGCGGCCACCGTCGAGAACCTTTCCGTGGACGTCACGCGAAAGCCTCTCATTGCGCTCGTGTGGGGTGGTTTCTACGTGATGATGGCCGGCGCGCTCCTGGCCCTGGTCAAACGAGCTCGCGAGGCCAGCCGGGCGGTCGCCGCTCTCGAGGCCGAAGCGGCGCCGCGCCGGAACGCAGGTCCTGCCGAGACCGCGCCCCCGTCGTCGGTCGGGCCCGCCGTCCCCGTGCACCCCCGCAGCCGGATCTGATCCCAAGCCGACCCCCCGTTCCGCAACGCCGGCGGTTCCGGAACCTGCTGTGCGTCGTTCCGGAACGAATCCTGCATTCCTCTCTGCATTATGAAAACACGCAAGATCACACTCGCGCTTCTGCTTTCCGGGGTCGCCGGACTCGCCGGCGCCCGCGCGCTCTACCGCATCGATCTTCATGGAAATACGGCGATTCTGGCCAGGGACGAGCCGGTGGTTCACGGGAGCGTTCTCCTGTTTCACCGTCACCCCGATGGCCGCCTGACGGGAGTCCCGGCTGAATCGGTCGCCGGGGTCACGCCTACCGATACGACCCGAACGACGCGCTCCTCCACGACGACGATGCGGACGACGACGGTCAGGACCGCTCGGAGCCCGCGCCTGGCCCGCATCGCGCCGGGCAGCGCCGCGCCCGCCCCCGTCACCCCTCTCAAGCCGGGCGAGGCCATCGCGATCGGTCCGACCGGCGCCGGCAGCGACGCGGCCGCGGGTCCCGCTCGCGCGAACGGGCAACCCACCGGGCCGATGAGCCCGTCGGGGGACATCAAGGCCCGGGCCGCGATCGACGCTCAGGTCTTCCCGGGCGATCTCCCGGCGCAGACGGGGAACGGCGGAGGAACGGGCTCCGGCACGAACTACGGCACAAATAACGGCACCGCCGGGACCGCGATCAACCCGACGCTCTCGACAACGGCCAACGGGGCCGGGCAGACCGGGACCACCGCGAACACGACGAACGCCGGCCAGCCGGGTGCGGCCCAACCGATCGGTCCGAACGGGTATCCGACGACCTCGGGTCCCGGTCCTCAGCCCGGTGCCGCTCAGCCGGTCGGTCAGAACGGGTACCCGACCACCGGGACCGGCACGACGACGACGAACGGGAACAATACGAACGGAAATCAGAACAACTCGAACGGCACGACTGCGCCAGCGAACCCCAATCCGGCGCCCGCGAACAGCGGCGCGAAGCCGAACGGATCCGGAAAGAACTGACAGTCTCTCCCGTCCCGGTCTGTTTCTCCTCCGCCCGGCTCGAGCCGGGCGGATTTGTTTAGGGGCGCAGGACTTTTGTTCAGGGGCTCCCGGGCGATCGACCCGGGATCTCGACCTCGAATCCGTCTCGCGCCACGAGGACACGGCAATCCGGCGCGGCCTTCGCAGCGAGTTCCTGGATCGCGGCTTTCAGGCTTCGATCTCCCATCGCGATCGGCTCCTCGCCGAAGTGAGAGAAGACCGCCGCCGGAACGTTCGCCTTGCCGAGCCAGCCGAGCTGCGCCCGGATCGTGGTGTGCCCGACGAGAGCGCCGCTGCCGTGACGGCGCACCAGCGATGCGGTCAAGGTGGATCCATCGCCCACGTAGACATCCGCGCCTTCCAGGGCCCGGTCTCGCGCGGCCGCGCTCTCGAAGCTGACGATGTCGCCGGAGTAGACGACTGTTCCCTCCGGCGTCTCGATCCGCGCGGCGACACAGGGGCACCGCACGGAGTGGAGCACCTCGAACGTGGTCACCCGAAACGGGCCGAGAGCGACGGGGGCCTCGGGAAGGGCGCGGACGCGCGCTGCGCTCGGAAATGCGGACATGAGAGCGTGGGAGGCCTCGGACGCGAGCACCGGCACGGCGGTGCCTTCTGCAAGCCCCCAGGCATGGTCGGGATGCGCGTGTGACACGAACACCGCGTCGGGCGCGATCCCGGCGAGCTTTCCGCGAAGATTCTCCCCGAAATCACACAACAGACGGAACCCGGCGGCCTCGACGGTGAACGCCGAGTGGCTGGCGTGCGAGCGGGAGCTCGCATCGACGTATCCCTTCGTCCCGTAGAAATGAAGTCGCACGAAGTGGAGCCTCGGGACTTCAGAGCCCGGAGTCAAGCGTCTCGGAGAGAAATGCCGGGCCGTGACGGCAAGGCGCTACGATCTCCGCATGCGCTTCGGGGATCTGCGGCTCGACATCGTCCGCGACGCGAACTTCCGCCTCGACGGAGGCGCGATGTTCGGTGTCGTGCCCAAGGTTCTCTGGGAGAGGAAGTTTCCGGCCGACGCGGAGAACCGCATCGGCCTCGCGACGAACTGCCTCCTGGTCCGGGGCGACGGATTCACGGTTCTCATCGAGAGCGGGCTCGGAACAAAGTGGAGTGTCCGCGACCGCGAGATGTATGCGATCACCCACCCTCCCCGATTGACCGAGTCGCTCGCGGGTCTCGGAGTCCAGGCAGAGGACGTCGACGCGCTCGTGCTCTCCCACCTGCACTTCGACCACGCGGGCGGCGCGACGCGTCTCGAAGCGGGCGTCCCGGTCCCGGCGTTTCCCAACGCGACCCTGCTCGTGCAGTCCGCCGAGCTCGCCCACGCCCGGGCACCGCACGAGCGCGATCGCGCGTCCTACGACCCGGCGAACTGGGAGCCGTATGCCGCGGCCGGCCGCCTCGAAGAAATCTCGGGCGAGCGGGAGATCCGCCCGGGCGTGCGCGTCGTCCCGCTCCCCGGGCACAACGCCGGGATGCAGGCGGTGCGCATCGACTCCGGCGGGCGCACGGCGTTCTACTTCGCCGACGCGCTTCCGACGTCCGCCCACATCCCGCTGCCGTGGATGATGGGATACGACCTCTACCCGGTGGAGCTCCTCGACAACAAGCGCCGCCTTCTTTCACAGGCCGTCCTCGAGCGATGGCTCTGCGTCTTCGAGCATGACCCCGACGTTCCGTGGGGAACGCTTGTCGACCAGCCGAACGGAAAGAGAAGAGTCCACGTGGTCCCGGTTCTTCAGGACGCGTTCGTCTGAGCCGGAAGCCGCGGGGCCTCCGCCGGCCCGGGCCGCCGTTTCCATGATCCTGTCGGTCCTGTTTCTGATGGCCCCCGGGCTCGTCGCCTACGTCGCGCTCGACCGGGCGGAGCTGGTGAAATCCGGGATGGCCCGGTTCTTCATCGCGTGGGTGTACGGCGTTTTCGCCGCGACGACGGTAGTTTACGCTCTAGGAATCGCGCTCGCCCCCTGGTCCGAGGGCGTCCTGCGCAACGCCGCCCTCGTAACGCTCGCGAGCGCGGCCGCCGCACTGGTAGCTATGCGCCGCTCTGTACTGCGGACCGTTCGCTCGTGGCGCGCGCTCGTTTCCGGCGGATTGGGAGCGCCGGCCCTGCGGAAGATACTCTTTCTGGCGGCTTGCGCGGTTTTCGCTTTCGTTTTCTACCGCCCGCACCTCGACCAGACTCCGGCGGCGCTGTACCGCTCTCCGATCTACTGGGACCTGAACGTTCACGCCCCGATCGTCCAGAACTTCGCCTTCGGAGACAACTTCCCGGCTCAGAACGAGTCATTCTCGGGCGCGCCCGAGACCTACCACTTCTTCTTCGATCTCTTAACCGCGGTGCCCGTCTCTTTCGGCGTGTCTCTGGCAAACGCCTTCCTTCTCGTGAGCGCGGCCGCTCTCTTCGCGGTGCTGGGCCTTCTGGCCGGGTTCGCCGAGGAGCTCTCGGGCACCGCGGCGCCTGGCATGGTGGCCGCCCTCCTGGCCTGCACCTCCAGCAGTCTCCGGTTCGTGGAGGCGCTGGCGCCGCGCGCGGGCCGGCCCGCGTTCGCGGGGGTCGCGGACCTCCTCACGCGCCGCGAACATCCCTATCTCGCTTCGTTCGTGCCGGGCAATCCCTTCGCCTACAACGGGACGATGTTCAACCTCTTCTACTTTCTGGAGGAGCGGCAGCTCGTTTTCGCGTCCGCCTTTCTGCTCGCGTCCGTGCTCCTGCTGTCCACCCGCGCGCGGTGGAGCATCCCCTTCTCGGTCGCCGCGGGCGTCGCGTTCGGACTCTTTGCGCGATGGCATGTCTTCGCGACGATCACCCTGGGACTGGCGGTCGTCTGGCTCCTGGTCGCCGCGCCGGCGCGGCGGAAAAGCGCCGCGGTCCTCACGGGGATGGCGATCTCCGGCGGAGCGTTCCTGGCGTGGGTCGCGTGGGTCTCCCGGCCCGAATGGTTCGTCCCGGGAGGCCGCGCCGCGGTGCGCTGGAACCCCGAGTTCTCGACGATGCCCGGGGGACCGACCTTCTCGCTCTCGAACGCGCTCCAGTACTGGTTCTACGGATGGGGTCTGAAAGCCGTGCTCGGCCTCGGAGGCCTCGTCATCGCCTGGCGGGAGAGGCGGCGGCTGTTCGACGCGCTCGCCCCGGTGCTCGTTCCGACTTTCCTGCTCGTGAACGCCGTGCAACTCGTTCCGCTCTCCATCTACGACAACCATAAATGGCTGCGGCCGATGAGCCTGTTTCTCGACCTCGCCGCGGGCTTCGTCGTGGTCGAGAGAATCTGGCGCGTACGCCGCTCGCTCGCCCTGAGGGTCGCCGGCACCGCGGTTGTCATGCTGCTCATGACGTTCTCGGGCGTGCTCGAGCTGCTTCCCTTCCTGCGCAGCCGTCCCACGGTGCTCTACGCCCCGTATCCGATCGCGCTCACGAGGATCGTCCGAGAAGAAACGGCGCCGCGCGACGCGTTTGTTTCGTTCGAGTCGAACGCGCTTCACATGGCGGGGCGCAAGCTCTTCCTGGGCAACGACAGCGACGAGCGGGGCACGGCGTCGCTCGTCGCTTCCGCGGGCTTCGACGTCCGGCGCCGGCAGAGAGAACTGATCGACCTCTACGGTGCGCCGGACCGCAGCGGGTTCTGCGGCGTCGCGCGACGCAACGGCATCGCATGGGTCGAAGTCGAGCCCGGCCGGCGGCTGCGGTCAGGTGTGGACGCTCAATCGCCGGGCTTTGACACGCTCACCCCGCAGGCGAGGTGGATCCACTTCGTAGACGTCGAGAGTTTCTGCGGCGGGAGACCCTAGGCGGAAGTCAGCTTCCCGGACATCAGCTTCCCGGACACGGCCTTCGCATCTCCGTCCATCCGCCGGCGCGGCCAGCCTCGGCTGCGCTCTCACCCTCTCCCGCGCGCTTGGAAAGGGAGGAGGCGCGGCGGTCGACTGAGTCGGAGCGGCGTCTCCGCCGGCTTCTTAAACCTCGCGGAGAGCCGTGGTGATCTTCATGCGCGAGGCCCGCCACGCCGGGAAGAAGCCTCCGAACACGCCCATCGCCAGCGAGAAGGCGATTCCGCCGGCGATCAGCGGGGGCGTCAGTCGGAAGTTGAAGAGAACCTCCGAAAACGTCCGGAAGTTCATGGTCCCGGTGGGCTTCGTCAGAATGAGGTTGAAGAGAATGAAGGCGAGCGCCGTGCCGGCGATGCCGCCGGCGACGCAGAGCAACAGAGCCTCCAGGATGAACGAGGCCAGGACGGCGCTCCGCGAGAAGCCGATCGCGCGCAGCGTGCCGATCTCCCGCGTGCGGGCGGAGACCTGCGCGTACATCGTGTTCATCGCGCCGAAGGAAGCGCCAATTGCGGTGAACAGCCCGACTAAGATCGCGAGGACCTTGATCGGCGCGCCGGTGACCATTTGCTCCTCGTAATACGTCTTCTCCGTTTTTCCTTCGAGCTTCAGGCGCTGATCGCCCTTCACTGTCTCGATGTAACGCGACCCCGCTTCGGGATCGCTCGTCCGGACGAAGACGGATGAAAAGATCGGCCGCTTCGACTGCGCCTGCAGGTCCTTGACGTCCACCCAGATCTCGGACTCGTAGGCGCTGCCGGAGGCGTCGAAGTGGCCGACGATGATCCACCGGTAGCTGCCGGATTTGATCGCGTCCCCGACTCCCATCCCCGTGAACCGCGTCGCGAGGTTCTTCGAGACGATCGCCTCGTTCGTGCCCTGATTCATGATCCGGCCGTCGACGATTTTGAGGCTCGGCCGCATCTCGAATCCGACCGGTCCGACGCCGCGGATCTGCACGTTGGAGCTCTTGCCGTCCTGCCGGCGGATGTTAATGAGGGTCAGCAGCTCGGGAGAAACGAGCGGCTCACCTTTCGCGTTGCGTTCGATGCCGGGCAGGGCCCGAATCATCTCGTAGGAGTCGCGCGTGACGACGCTCTGCATCTCCGCCTGCGACCCGACACGCATCGTCAAGATGTTGCGGGTGGACGCGTTGACGGAGAGGGTGCGGTTGACTCCCTGCCAGAGTGCGAGAACGAAGAGAAACACCGTCACCACGAGACAGATGACGAGCACGGTCATCCCGGTCGAGACCTTCCGGTTGACGAGGTTTCGGGCGTTGTACTTGAGAGGGATCGCCATCTCACACCACCTGACGCAGGCCGTCGACGATCCGGATCCGGCTCGACCGGATCGCGGGTACGAACCCGGCGAGCACGCCGATCGCGACGGAGATCGCGAATGCGGCGAAGAGGACCGACGGCGACACCTTGAAGTTGATCAGAAAAGGCGCCATCGGGCTGGTGGACATCCACTTCACCATGGCGGGAACGAGAATGAACTTCGCCAGCACGACGCCGACGATCCCTCCCAGCAGGGACATCAGCACCGCCTCCGAGAGGATGAACCCGAGGATGTGCCCCGGCCTGAAACCGAGCGTGCGAAGGACCGAGATTTCGGTCACCCGCTCGCGGGCCGACATCGCGACGGTGTTCGCGACGATCAGGGTGACGGCGAAGAGGATGATCAGAGAAATCCAGCGGATCAACCCCTTGATGTTCCCCATCATCTCCATGAATGAAGCTTGGAATTGTTTCTCGGTCAGCGTCTTGGTCGGAGCGTCGCTGTTCTCGAACATCTTGTCGACGGTTTCCGTGACGCGCGGGAGGTCCGCGGCGTTCGCGACCTTCAGGTAGTAGATGCCCGTCACTTTATTAGCGCCGAACCACTTCGCCTGGTTCAGATACTCGTTGTGGAAGAACGCGTTCGACTCGTCGCCGGACTTGTAAGCGCCGACGAAGACGAGGTCGAGAGTCACCGGGATGTAGGTCCCGCGCAGCGAGATGTGCTGCCCCTTTTTCCAATGGAACTTGTCGACGAGGCTCTGGCCGGCCACGAACGAGTTCTGGGTCGCGCGGAACTCCTTCTCGACGGCGGGGTCGATCGTGGCGTCGTCAAAGACCTTCGTGAAATAGATCTCCGGGTCGCACGACAGCTGCCCGAAGAAGTTTTCGGGCTTGTCGTCCTTGTAGACCCCGCCGAACCAGACCTGCGGGGAAACGGCCACGACGCCGGGGATCTGCTCGATCCGCTGCCGTTGGGAGAGGGGGAGGAAGTTCGCGAGACCGGTGGCGTGCTGGACCACGAGCCGGTTCGAGCCGCGGTTGCCGGACGGGTCCTGTTCCATCGCCTGCAGCAGGCACGTGAGCACGACGATCAGGACCAGCACGAGGACGATCGAGCCGGTGGTCAGGACCGTCCGGGTCTTCTTACGGAAGACGTTTCTCCAGACGAGGTTGAAGAACTTCATACCTTCCTCGCGGCTCCCGCCTCGGTCTGCTCGTCGGCATGGAGCAGGCCCTTGTCGAGGTGAACCATCCGGTGAGCGCGCGACGCGGCCTTCGGGTCGTGCGTGACCATGACGATCGTCTTTCCAAACTCGCCGTTCAACCGGTTCAACAGGACGAGGATCTCTTCCGCGGATTTGGCGTCGAGGTCGCCGGTCGGCTCGTCGGCGACTAAGATCGCCGGGTCCGAGACGATCGCGCGCGCGATCGCGACGCGTTGTTCCTGTCCTCCGGAAAGCTGGCGCGGATAGTGGTCCATCCGGTCCGAAAGACTGACGATGTTGAGCGCGGTCTCGACGTGCTTCCGGCGCTCCGCCCGCTTCAAGGGGGTCAGGAGCAACGGCAGCTCCACGTTCTCGAATGCGGTCAACACCGGCAGGAGGTTGTAGAGCTGAAAGATGAAGCCCACCGTCCGCGATCGCCAGCGGGCGAGCTCCCCCTGAGAGACCCGCGCGATGTCCTTGCCGCCGATGACGATCCGGCCCCGGGTCGGCTGGTCGATCCCCGCGATGAGGTTCACGAGCGTCGTCTTCCCGGAGCCCGACGGGCCCATCAGCGAGACGAACTCGCCCTCGGGAATCGACAGGTTGATGTCGTTCAAGACCGGGATCTCGAGGGCATCCCGCTTGTAAACTTTTTCGACGTGCTCGATTGCGATCAAGGGTTCCGCCATGGTGCTCCTTCCCGCGCGCCCGCTCTTTTCTAGCTGGCGCCTTCCGCTTCCGACCTCACGCGATCCCCTTCACGAAGCTGCACGGCGCCCGGGGCTGCCACGAGCTTCTCTCCGCCCTGCAGGCCCGACGTCACTTCCACCTGTCCCTGGACCTCGCCGCCCGACTGAACCGGTAGGAAGTGCGCCCTGCCCTCGACCACGCGGAACACGCCGGTCTTTCCGTTCGACGTCGAAAGCGCGCTCTTCGGCACGAGGATTCTGGTCCGATGGCTCTTGCCCGACGTGGGCTCCGACGTGAAGGCCACACGGGCCGACAGGTCGGGCAGAATCTTCTCGTCGGCGTCGTCGATCGCCACCTTGACGCGGACGGTGGCCTTCTGCCGGTCCGCCGCGGGAACGATCTGCCGCAGATGGCCGTGGTACGTCTTGTCCGGCACGGCGTCGAGCGCGATCTCCGCCGGCTGGCTCGGCGCGAGACGCGAGAGGTTCGATTCATTCACGTCGGCGCCGACGTACAGCGACGAGAACTCGACTAAGGTGACGATCGCGCCCCCGGAGCCGCCCCCTGAAGGGGATGAGCCGAACGGCGAGACCGCCTCCCCGACGAAAGCCCGCTTTGCGGTGACGACGCCGGCGAAGGGCGCCCGAATCTCGGTGTAGGCGAGCAGGGCGCGCACGTACTCGACGCGGGCGCGAGTGGAGGATTCCTGCGCCACGGCCGAATCCAAAACTGACTGGGGAGCAAGCCCTTCCGTCGTGAGGGATTTCTGCCGGGCGAGCTCCGCCCGGGCGTTCACCCACGCGGCCCGCGCCTCCGAAAGCTGCGCGTCGATGTCCGTATGGTCGAGCCGGGCGATGACTTCGCCCTTCTTCACCCGGGAGCCTTCCGTCACGTTCAGCTCCGTGATCCGCGAGGTGATTTTGGGAGACAGGTCCGCCTTGCGCTCCGCTTCGACGTATCCGGTCGAGGTCAGAACCGTCGTCGCCTGCCCCTCGGTGACGACGGAGGCGGTGACGAGATCCACCTTCTTGGGGCGGAGCGAGCGGCCGGCGAAGACGTACGCAGCGGCCCCCGCGGCGACGATCAGGATCGCTCCGAGAAGCAGCCAGCCGCGGGCTCCGCCCGATTTCTCGGGCTCCCGGTGGATGCGCAGCGCGGAGAGGTCCGTCCCCGCACGGTTTCCTTCCTGACTCATGGCAAGGCCCGCCATTCTATGTCTCCCGGCTGACGTTCCGGCCCGGCGTCCAGGTTTCGCTCCCCCGGAAAGGTCCGCCCGCGCGGACCCCGACCGTATAATCGAGGGCTCATGTTCCGCCTCCGACTCGCCGCCGCTTCGGCGACTCTCGTCCTGACGGCGGCGATCCCGTCATCGGCCCGGGCAGCGGACGGCGCGCCGCCCGTTGTCTTCTACCGTATCGAGACCGCCGGCCACGGCGTGCTCTGGTCCCGCGACCATCCGCTCCAGAGCGGAGATCAGGTCACCTTTCACCAGCACCCGGGCGGAACGCTCGTCAGCCTCCGGCGCTCCGCGATCACGCGGGTCTCCGTGGAGCGCTCGGCTTCCCTCCCCGCCGGCTACGTCGACGTGGGCATCACCGGCGCCGGCCGCCGCGACGCGGCCGCCTCGCCCGCCCCCGGCGGAGGAAAGTCCGCGAAGCGGGAAGCGCCCGGCCCGGGCGCGCGGCCCGACGGATCGGCACTCTTCAATCCGGATCGCAAGTACCAGCCCGACATCGACTCCAAGCGGGTGCCCGGCTTGAACACCGCGATGCCCAACTCGGCCAACGACTACCGGGAAGGCAGGACGCTCGCGTTTCCCGCCGCGGCGGCGACGCAGGCGAGCCCCGGCGATCCGCCGAAGGGGCCACAGTAAAGGAAATAGGTCAGGGCCGGGGGTTCAGCGGTGGATTTCCCTGACGAACCCTCATCCGCTTGACCGCTTCCGTCCGCCTCACCCGCCACCCCTCACCCGCACCGCCCCCGTCCGCCTCACCCCTGACCCCTCACCCTTCACGACCCCGGGTTTCTAGATATGAATCGCGTGCCCGCCCACGGCTTCGGCGGCTTCGTGCATGGCTTCCGATAGCGTCGGGTGTGCGTGGATGGTCCGGACGAGCTCCTCGGACGTCGCCTCGAGCCGCAGCGCGGCTCCGGCTTCGCCGATCAACTCGGTCGCCTTCGGACCGATGATGTGGACGCCCAGGACCTCGTCGTACTTCTTCTCCGCGACGATCTTCACGAACCCCGCGGTCTCGTTGATGATCCGCGCCTTGCCGATCGCCGAGAACGGAAATTTCCCGACCACCACGTCGTAGCCTCGCTCCCGCGCCTTCGCCTCGGTCAGGCCGATCGAGCCGATCTCGGGCGAGCAGTAGGTGCAGCCCGGCACCTGGTCGTAGTTCAAAGGCGGCGGGTTCTTGCCGGCCATGTGCTCGACGGCGACGATGCCTTCCGCCGAGGCGACATGGGCGAGCCACTGCGTCGGCACCACGTCGCCGATCGCATAGATGCCCGGCACGTTTGTCCGCATCATCCCGTCCACCTTGATGTAACCGCGATCCGTCTCGACGTTCACGGCTTCGAGGCCGATGCCCTCCGAGAGGGGCTTGCGGCCGACCGCCAGCAGCATCTTCTCCGCTCGGAACGTCTCGGTCTTGCCGCCCGACGTTCGCGCGAGAATTTCGACGCCGTTGTCCGATTTCGTGACCTTCTCGACGCGAGTATCCACGTATACGGCGATCCCCTGTCGTTTGAAGGACGCGGCAAGCTCCCGGGAAATCTCTTCGTCCTCGACCGGGACGATGCGCGGCAGGACCTCGATGACTGTGGCCTTCGCGCCGAAGCGGGCGAACATGGACGCGAACTCGACACCGACGGCCCCCGAGCCGATGACGAGGAGCGACTTCGGGACCTCCGCGAGCTCCAGAATCGAGTCGGAAGAAAGAATCGTCCGGTGGTCGATGTCGATTCCGGGAAGCGACCGCGGGGACGAGCCCGTCGCGATCAGGATGTTCTTCGCCTGGTATTCCGTTTCGGTGCCGTCCGCCGCCTTGACGGCCACGCGGCCGGGGCCGGCGATCCGGCCGAACCCGGTCGTCACGTCCACCCGGTTCTTCTTCATCAGGTAGGCGACGCCGTTCGAGCTCTGGCGCACGACCTTGTCCTTGTGCTTCTGCGCGCCCGCCATTTCGAGCTTCACTTCCCGGGCGAGCACGCCGACGTCCGCGCCGTGGCGCGCCTCTTCCAGAAGGTCCGCGGTGTGGAGGAGCGCTTTGGTCGGGATGCAGCCGCGCAGGGTGCATACCCCGCCGAGTCGAGGCTCGAGCTCGATCACCTGCACCGAGAGGCCGAGTTGAGCGGCCCGGATCGCAGCCACGTAGCCGCCGGGACCCGAGCCGATGATCGAGACGTCGTAAGTCTTGGATTCATTCATGGGTTCGTCCCTTTTCGAGGGCGGAGGTTATCAGGACCGACCGGCGCGATGACGCTTGATCACGAGGCGCTGAGTTTTAGCATTTTCGGGCGCGGGTGGGACGCCCGCGCCCGAAAACGACGCGGCGACCTTTCCGCGCTGCTGCGCGGGGCGCCGCTACGTATCCACGCCCTCCCCGGGCCCGGTCGGTTCCGTCTTCAGCGCTTCGTTGAAGCGGTTGAAATACGCGAAGAGACCGACGACGCACGCGATCTCGACGACTTCACCCTCGTCGAAATAGCGGCGCAGCTCGGCAAAGGTTTCATCCGAGACCGCGCTCGCGTCACGGGTCATCTGCAGGCCGAAGCGCAGGGCCGCCTTTTCCTTCGGCTCGAAAGGCCCGTTCTCGAAATCGAGCAGCTTCGAGATCTGATCCGGCGTCGCTCCCAGCCGCTCTGCCAGAGCGGTGTGCGAACGCGTTCAATAGTGGCAGGCGTTTGCGAGCGACGTCTGGAGCGCCAGGAGCTCCTTCAGCTTCAGGGCGACGGTCCCCGAGCCCATCACGGCCGAGAAATGCGCGTCCATCGTCGAGAGGATCCACGGCCGGTGCGCGAAGACCCGGTACTGGTTCGGGATGTTTCCCCGCTCGGCGATCTTGCGCTCGAAGGCGTCCCGCGCCGCGCCGGCCACCTGAGAGCGCCCAACCCGGCTGATCCGTGTCATGGGTGAACGCTATCAAATCCCCGACGTGAACCGGCCAAACTGCGGGCCGAGATCCGCCGATCCCCGCCGCCATAGAATGTGCTTCATGCGGAAATCCGGACTTCGGCTGGTCTTTCTTCTCGGCGCGGCCTTCGCTCTCGCGTGCGGGGGTGAACAATCCACCGGCACGCAGGGCATCAAGCTCGGCTTCTTCGGGGCGCTCACGGGGCCCCAGGCCACCTTTGCGCTCTCCGGGAAAAACGGCGCGAAGCTCGCGATCGACGAGATCAACGCGAAGGGGGGCGTGCTCGGCAAAAAGCTCGAGCTGCTCTCCGAGGACGACCGCAACGAGCCGTCGGAGGCCGCGTCCGCGGTCTCGAAGCTCATCACGCGCAACCATGTCGTTGCTTTAATCGGCGAGAACGCTTCGTCGCGCTCTCTCGCCGCAGCGCCGATCGCCCAGTCTTACCAGGTGCCGATGGTCTCGCCCACTTCCACGAACGTCGAGGTCACGAAGAAGGGCGACTACATCTTCCGCGTCTGTTTCATCGACCCGAGCCAGGGGAAGGCGCTTGCCCTCTTCGCGCGCCAGAACCTCAAGGCCCAGACGGCGGCGATCCTGATCGACTCGAAGAGTGACTACAGCGTCGGACTGGCGGAGGCGTTCCGGTCTTCGTTTACCGGACAGGGCGGCCGCGTGATCTCGGAAGTGAAGTACGCCGAGGGCGACAGTGACTTCAACGCGCAGTTGACGTCCATCAAAGCCGTGAAGCCGGATGTGCTCTTCATCCCCGGCTACTACACGGACGCCGGGCTGATCGCGCGGCAGGCTCGGGGTCTCGGGATGACGGCCGTTCTGCTCGGCGCCGACGGCTGGGATTCTCCGAAACTGGCGGAAATCGGCGGAGCGGCCGTCGAGGGCTCCTATTTCTCCAACCACTACTCGGTCGACGATCCTGCTCCGGCGGTGCGCGCCTTCGTGTCCGGGTACAAGAAAGTCTACGGATCGGAGCCGGACTCGATCGCGGCGAGCTCCTATGACGCGGCGGGGCTGATTGCCGATGCGATCCGGCGCGCGGGCTCGACCGAGGGCAAGCGGGTGCGGGACGCGCTCGCCGCTACGAAGGATTTCCCGGGCGTGACCGGCGCGATCACAATGGACGCCGACAGAAACCCGACGAAGTTGCCGGTGATCCTGAAGGTCGAGAACGGACGCGCGAAGTTCGCCGCGAGGCCCTGAGAGCGGGAGACTGAGTCAGGGTTTTCCGTCGATCACGAATTCGTCAAACGTCATCATCCCGGGGCCCGCCGTGGCGATCCCCGTGCGGCCGGACACGGGCGCCGTGTCCTGCGCTTCGAAAAGCGGCTTGCCTTCCCAAAACGCCGTGACGCGGGGCCCCGAGAGCTCCACCGACAGGATTCCCCAGCCGCGGGGCGTCTCGGACGTGCCGCGGGCGAGCTCGGTCGTTTTTCCGGCACGACACAGAACGAGCCGGGCCTGGCCCGTGAACGGGTCGATCAGAACGGCGAGGTAATTCTTATCGTCCGTCATTCGAAAGACGAGCCCTCCGGTTCCCTGCACGCGCTTGATCCCGAGGGAAAGCGAGCCGTCCAGGAGCTGGGCATTGCGCCGGAGAGCGACCGCGATCGACTCCGACGGACGCGCGGCCAGAACCTGGCTGACCGCGTTCGGGGCCGACGGCGGATTGAACTCCGCGACGACTTTCCAGCGGGCTTCCCCCGGAGAATGGAGCGTCACGAAATCGAAGAAAGCCGGCTCGCGCATCACCGCGTCCGAGTCGAAGTGGTTGCGGAGCTTTTCGCCGCTGGCGGTTGACGCGGGCGCCAGCGAACCCAGGGTCAGGGCGCTCAGGAGAGCCGTCCGGATGTATCGCTTCATTGTTGCGGCTCAACAGTCCGAATGCCGTAAAATTCCCCGCATGTCGCAACCGAACCCCTTCTACGCCGCCGAATGGGAAGGATTCCGCTTCCGGATGGACGCGGAAAACGTCTCCCGTCTGAAGAGTCTCCCGGACTTCGAGGGACGCGAAGAGCCCGCGGTCGCCGAGGAGTTTCTTCGCGTCCACGCCGAAAACTGGTCGGACGCCTTAACCGCCGCCGGCGCCCACCCGGGAGAGTTCGGCGTCCGCCTCGACACCCACCAGCGCCGAGCGCACCTCGTGCAGGGCGCCGAAGTGATCTTCTCCGCCGAAATCTGAGGAACTCGAGTCCGTCCAGCGATCAACCGGCACGGCTTCACTCCCGGCGCCCGGGGCCCGAAAGCGGCGGCGTCAAAAAGAAAGAATCGAGCGGATCTTTTTTTCGACCGCGAGAAAAGCCTGGCGCGAATACGGATCGACGACGACCCGGACCTCCGCCGGAGATGGCACGTCTTCGGCCAGAGATGCGGTGAAACGGTCAGACTGTCCGTCGAAGAACGTTTCCCCGAGCTCATGGTCCGTCTTCCCCTTGGAGCCAGGAAGCTCTCGCAGACGAGTCAGGTCCGCCGGCTCGAGGCGCATGCGGTAACCCCGCGACTCGCGGAACACCGGCTCCGCCGTCTCTTTGAGATCCGGACGCGGACCTCGCGGCGGCCGCGGGCGGTCATCCCGGCGCCGGGGCATCTGAGAGGGAGAGTCGGCGGCCGTAGAGTCGTGGTCGGGCGCTTCGGTCCGCACCCGCACGAGAGAAGCCTCGAGCGGTGAAGAGGGCGGCGCGGCGCGAGCGGCCGCAGGATCCGCCAGAGCGTTCGGAAACGGCGGCTGCAGGCTCGAAGGAGGAGGCGCGGTCGCCGGGATCGGGATCGCTGCCTGGCTCTCGGCCGCGGGGCCCTCGAGCGTCGGGGCGACGAGCGCTGGAAATCCCGAGGGCCTTCCGATTCCCGATTCTCGGTTCCCGATTCCCGGCTGCTCCGCGGTCTGTCCCGCCGCCGCGGCCGGCGCCACCGGCGCGACATCCACGCGCGCGCGCGCGCCCGACGGGACGATCGCGGGTGTCGCCGCCTGCGGAAAGGGCTCCGCGGGGCCTTCGCCGGGGGCGCCGTCGGGAGGCGGCGTAACGGGCTCGTCCGTCATGCTTCGGACAGTACACGTTTGGAGATCACGATCCGCTGGATCTCACTCGTGCCCTCGTAGATCGTCGTGACGCGCGCGTCGCGGTAGAAGCGTTCGACGGGATACTCGCGGGAGTACCCGTAGCCCCCGAAAATCTGCACCGCCCGAGCGGCGATCGTGTTGGCCGCCTCCGTGGCGAAGACTTTCGCCATCGACGCTTCCTTCGAGAACCGCCCGGGCTTCTCCGACAGCAGCGCGGCCCGGTAGGTCAGAAGCTGTGCCGCGTCGATCTGGACTTTCATGTCGGCGATCTGGAACGCGATGATTTCGTGCTCGGCGAGCTTCTTCCCGAACGTCTCGCGGGTCTTCGCGTATTCGGTCGAGGCGTCGAAGCACGCCCGGGCGATCCCGACGCCCTGCGCGGCGATTCCGATGCGGGAATGGTCGAGGGTCGTCATGGCGATGCGGAATCCGTCGCCCTCTTCGCCGAGCCGCCGCGACGCCGGGATCCGCACGTCTTCGAGCATGATCGCGGCCGTCTTGGACGAGCGCAGCCCCATCTTGTCTTCGGGCGGCCCCACCCGGAGTCCCGCGTCCTGCGAGGAGACTAAAAACGCCGTGATTCCGCGTGTGCCCGCCGCCGGATCCGTCATCGCCATCACCAGGTACCAGCCTGCTTCGCCGGCATTCGTGATCCAGGCCTTTGCTCCGTTTAAGACGTAGCCGTTGCCGTCACGGACCGCGCGCGTCTTCTGGTTCGCGGCGTCGGAGCCCGACTGCGGCTCCGTCAGGGCGTAGGCCCCCAGCGTCTTTCCGGACGCGACCTCGGACAGGATCGTTTTTTTCTGCTCGTCCGAGCCGTACTTCCAGACGGGAAAGCAGAAGACCGAGTTGTTGACGGAGACGATCACGGCGACCGAGGCGCACACGCGAGCGAGCTCCTCGATCGCGAGCACGTAGGACAGGGCGTCGGTGCCCGAACCGCCGTATTCCTCGGGGACCATCATCCCGAGAATCCCGAGACGGGCCAGGGACGTCAGGATCGCCCGCGGAAACTCCTCGCGGCGCTCTCTCTCGGCGGCGCCGGGCGCGATTTCGGAGGCGGCAAATTCCGCGACCGCGTCACGGATGCGTCTCTGATCGTCCGTCAGATCGAAGTTCACGCCTTCGGCCCCGCGGGACTTACCGCCGGAGGCGACCCAGGACCCGCGCCCGGCCCCGCCGGGCCTCCGGCTCCTCCGCGTCCGCGCCGCCGCCGGCGCGACCGCCGCCGTCGTCCCGGAGGTCCCGCCCCTTCTGCGGCGCCCGGGGCCCCGGAAGCCGGCGCGAAGTCGCCCGTTTCGACCGGCGCCCCGTCTGAAGCGGGGCCGCGCGCAGCGGCGGAAGCCGCTGGCATCGCGGGACGGGGCTCGCGCTGCGGACCCGACGGACCCCCGCGTTCGCGGGGAGGC
>JBBROA010000082.1:0-19303 GCA_038229875.1 Thermoanaerobaculia bacterium
CGTTCGCCCCGCGAACGGCACCGGCCAGCGGCTCGCCTGTCGGCTCGACCGCTGGCCTCGTCCCTTCGTTCGCTGCGGCTCCCGCATCGAGAGGCTCCTCCTTCCCTTCGGTCAGGAGACTCCTCTCGATGCGAGCGTAGCCACCAGCTCGCCGGAAGCGCAGCTCCGCCCCCCTCCCCCGCGGGAGAGGGTCGGGTGATCGAAGGGACCTCGAGGCTGAGTGGCCCTTTCCCCGGAGATATCATCCGCTCTATGAAGAAAATCCTCCTGACTTCGCTGGCGTGCCTTGCCTTGACCGGGCCTCTGCTCTCGCAGGAACGCGACGCGAAGGCGGATGCGGTGGGACACGAATTCCAGGCCGCGCTCGGCGGCGAGAACGCCTGGGCCAGGGCGCGGCAGTTCCGGTTCGACTTCGTCGTCGAGCGCGAGGGCAAGCCGATCGCCCGCTTCTCGCACGTCTGGGACCGCTACACCGGGGACTATCGGCTCACCGGGACCGACAAGACCGGCGCGCCCTTTTCGGTGTTCTTCAATGTGAATACGAAGGAGGGGCAGGCCTTCGTGAATGGAACTCCCGCCGAGGGAGAGGCGCGCGACGCCCAGCTCAAGAACGCTTACGGGCGCTTCATCAACGACACGTACTGGCTGCTGGCGCCCTGGAAGATCTTCGACCCGGGCGTGCGGCTGACGTATGACGGAGAGAAACCGTGTCCGGAAGGGACCGTGACCGGGACTTGCGACGTGTTGAAGCTCTCGTTTGAAAACGTGGGCCTGACGCCCAAAGACGTCTACTGGCTCTGGGTCACCCGCGACGGCCGCAAGATGGTCGCATGGCAGTACCTGTTGAACGGAGCGGAGGAAGCGCCCACGATGGCGATGTGGAAGGACTGGAAGAACTACGGCGGAATTCTCCTTGCGACCGATAAGCCGATGGTCGGCAAGCCCGCCGTGATTCGCTTCGAGAACGTCTCCGTCACCTCGACCCGCGACGACAGCCTGTTCCATCCTTCTCAGCTTCCAGCTCGCCGCTGAGTCTTCGAAGCGGCCTACTTCCCGCCTCTCGCGTCCCGAGGGAGCGAGAAGCTGCGCCGCCTGCGGGCTGTTCTGGCAAAACCCGGGGCGGCCCGCTGACCGCCCGTCGATTGCGTATGATCCGGGCGATGAGGTGGAAAACTCTCTGATGGGCGCCGAATCCCCTTCCAACGGGCACCGGCTGGTGCTGTTCGACATCGACGGGACCCTGCTCTCCGCCGGGCGCGCCGCGCGCGAATCCGTGCTGACCGCCCTGCGCGAGGTTTATGGATGGGCCGGCTCCGCGGACTCCCACGATTTCTCGGGAAAGACCGACCCGCAGATCATCCGCGAGCTCATCCTCGAGTCGGTCGGCGACGAGCAATGCGAAGCCCTGCTGGCGCGCGCCCTCGAGGTGTACCTCTTTGAGCTTTCGAGCCGGCTGACACCCGGAGCAGTGGTCGCAAAACCAGGAGTGGCCGCGGTTCTCGAGCGCCTCGCCGCCACACCCGGCGTGACGCTCGCCCTGCTCACCGGGAACCTCGAGCCGGGCGCGCGGATCAAGCTCGAGCCGCCGGGTTTCAATTCTTACTTTCCCTTCGGCGCGTTCGGAAGCGACTCCGCGGACCGTTACCAGCTCCCGGCCATCGCGGTGACGCGGGCCGAAGAGCGCACCGGAATCCGTTTTTCCGGGAAGTCGATCGTCGTGATCGGGGATTCGGTCCATGACGTCGGCTGCGGCCGAAGCCTCGGCGTTCGCACGGTCGCCGTCGCGACCGGCCCCACGCGGGCCGAGAGGCTCGCGGCGGAGAACCCGGACGCGCTCTTCGAAAGCTTTGCCGACGTCGACAGGGCGGTGGAGGCGATCCTCGCGTGAGACGCTCCTCGCTCGCCGCCGCCGCGCTCGTCTCGACACTCTGGGGCTGCGCCTCTTCCCCCTCCGCGCCCGCGGCGAAGGCTTTGGCGAGCGGACCGCGCGCCCCTTACGACGCGCCGGCCGGCACCTCGCACCAGGTCGACATCACGATCCGCTCACAGGCCGCCCGGGAGATTCTCGCGTCTCTCTCGCGGCCGAAGCTCGAGGCGACGGACACGAAGCTCCTCGAAGATCTCCCGGCAATCCGTTTCACGATCCAGGACTCCAACCGCGGAGTGGAAGTCTTCGAGCGCGACTTCGCCGCCGCATTCGACGAGAAGGGACGGACTGCCGTCTTCGACTTCCGATCCATCCGCGAATCGCGGGACCGCTGGCAGGCTCTTCTCGACGTCGTCGCCACGCGCGAGGCGGACCTCGCTCGAATGGCTTCGACCCGGGCCGCCGCGCTTCTCCCCGCGGATCGTCCCGTGGCCGCGAAGCTCGACGTCTTCCTCTCGTTCGGTGTCGCCGCTCTCGGAGACCACATCGTTCTGCGCGGCGACAACGGACGCGAGGCCATGGTCCTCGATCTGGCGCGGGCGCTCGGCGATTCCGAGGGTGAGCCTCTCGACAGCCGCCTGTCCCGGATCGCGCGGGTCATCGCCGGGGAGGCCTTCCGGCAGGCCTGGAGCGCGTACCGGACACAGAGCCCGGTCTGGCAGCATCCGGATCCACAGCTCGGCCAGCTCGACATCCTCCTTCGCGCCGTCGCGGAAGCGGGTCCGGTCGCCGTCTACACCGTCGACGAAAACTTCTTTCCGCTCTCGACCTGGCTGAAGGAACCGATGAAGCGCGCGATCGAAGACCTGAACCGCCGCGCGGACCGACTCGCGGAAGCGGAAGGGAACCTCGAGCGCCGGATGGAGTTGACGGGCGAGATCCGGCGCGGCGACTTCGGCCGGCGAGTCGCCGGCCAGGACGGCGCCTACGTCGTGGACGCCGTCATCCAGAACGCGGGCCTCGCCGGACTGCGCCAGGCCCTGCAGGCGGGCCCGCGCGCTCTCTTCGACGCGTACGACAAGGCCGTGCAGGCGGACAAAAGCCTGGTCCCCCTTTCGAAATCGATTCGCGACCGGCTCGCGAACGTCCCACAGAAGACCGCTCCGGCTCCTCGCTGAGCCGCGCCCCGATGGCCTCCCCTGAGCTCCCTCTTCGGATCGCGGGAGAAGAAGTCACGACCGGGGACTGGATCGAAGTCCGGTCGCCCCACTCCGGCGCTCTGCTTGCCCGGGTCGCCCGCGCGGGGGCGCCGGAAGTCGAGGCGGCGATCGCCGCCGCGGATCGATCTTTCTCGGCGACGCGGAAGCTCGCTTCCCACCGCCGCGCCGCGATCCTCCGCGCGATCGAAGACGACCTGGTGTCTCGCCGCGACGAATATGTGGAAACGATCATCGCGGAAGCGGGGAAGCCGAGGCGGTACGCGGAGGCGGAGGTGGACCGAGGCTCGATCACGCTGCATCTCGCGTCCGAGGAAGCCACGCGGATCCGCGGCGAGGTGCTACCGGTTGACATCGAGACCCGCGGTGAGGGCGCGTTGTGCATCGTCCGGAGGTTCCCGGTCGGGGTCGTGACGGCGATCACGCCGTTCAATTTCCCGCTGAACCTCGTCCTTCACAAGGTCGCGCCGGCGATCGCGGCCGGGAACCCCGTCGTGTTGAAGCCCTCACCTCGCACCCCGATGACCGCGGACCTCCTCGCTCGCGCCATCGAGTCTTCGGAATGGCCGCGCGAGGCCTTCTCGCTGATCCATGCGGACCCCGACGCCGCCCGGCCGCTGTGGACCGACCCGAGGATCCATTTCGTGAGCTTCACCGGCTCGGACGCGGTCGGCTGGAAGATCAAGCAGGAAGCCTCCCGACAGAAGGTCACGCTCGAGCTCGGCGGAAACGCCGCCGCGATCGTGTGCGCGGACGCGGACGTCGCCGACGCGGTCTCGAAGCTCGCCGCCGCGTCCTTCGGCTACGCGGGTCAGGTGTGCATCAAGGCGCAGAGGATCTTCGTCGCGCGACGGATCGAACGCGAGTTCGTGGAACTCTTCGTATCCGCCGCGCGCGCGATCGTCCCGATGGATCCGTCCGATCCCGCCACCGTTCTCGGGCCGATGATCGACGAAGAAAGCGCACGGCGCGTCGAGACGTGGGTCGGCGAGGCGCGGGAGGGTGGGGCGCGCGTGCTGCTCGCGCCGGAGAGACATGGTGCGAGGCTTTCTCCCGGAGTGCTGTCCGGCGCTCCGGCCGGAAGCCTCGTGCGCGACCGGGAGATTTTCGGCCCCGTCGCCACCGTCGATGCGTTCGACGAGCTCTCCGAGGCGATCGCCGCCGCCAACGAGTCCGCCTATGGCCTGCAGGCGGCGATTTTCACCCGCGACATCGGCGCCGCTCTGGCGGCGTTCGAGTCTCTCGAGGTCGGAGGGGTCATCGTGAACGAAGCCCCGACTCTGCGCATCGACAACTTTCCATACGGCGGCATCAAGGCGTCCGGTTTCGGCCGCGAAGGGGTTCGGTACGCGATCGAAGACATGACCGAACCGCGTACTCTCTACCTCCGGGCCTGAGCGGTCCGGAGGATAAGATTCCCGGTCAGCGCATGGACGAAAACTCGGAGGCGCCCCCGGGCGCATCCGGCCGGGACCGGCAGGAGATGCTGAAGCTCCTCGCCGACCAGATGCCGGTCGTGATCTGGACCACCGACCGGGATCTCCGGTTCGTGTCCTCGATGGGCGGCGGGCTGGCGTCGCTCGGCTTCCTGCCCGGCCAACTCGCCGGGATGAGCCTGTTCGAGTATTTCGGAACCAAAGACCCCGAGTTCACCCCGATCGTCGCGCACCGCCGCGCGCTCGCCGGCGAGTCCGTCTCCTACGAGCTCGCGTGGGAAGCGCAGGTGTACTCCTCTCAGGTGCGCCCGTTGCGCGGCGAAGACGGCGAGATCGCGGGCGTCGTCGGGGTCGCGCTTGACGTCACCGACCGTGATCGCGCCGAGAAGGAGCTCAAACGGTCCGTCGCGCTGCTTCGATCCACCCTCGATTCGACGGAGGACGGGATCCTGGTCGTCGACGACGCCGGCAAAATCGTAACTTACAACCGGCGGTTCGTCGATATGTGGGCTATCCCCGAAGACCTCGTGCAGGCCGGCGACGACGACAAGGCGATCGCGTTCGTTCTCGATCAGCTGGTCGACCCCGGCCTCATGGTGACGCGCACCATGGACCACTACGCTCATCTCGACACCGAGACGTACGACCTTCTCAAGTTCAAGGACGGGCGGGTTTTCGAGCGTTTCTCGCCGGCGCGTTCCGGCTCGGGGGCCGAGCGTATCCGGGTGTGGAGCTTTCGAGACATCACGGAGCGCATCCGCCGGGACGAGGAGCGGAGCCGGTCTCTCTCTCTCCTCGAGGCGACGCTCGAGTCGACGGCCGACGGGCTGCTCGTCGTCGACACGGAAGGCCGCATCGTGAGCTACAACCGGAAGTTCATCGAGATGTGGCGGATTCCGGAGAGCATCGCGGCGTCGGGAGACGATTCCCGGGCGCTCGCCTTCGTGCTCGATCAGCTGAAGGCGCCCGATACGTTTTTGAAGAAGGTTCGGGACCTCTACGGACATCCGGACTCGCAGAGCTTCGATTGGCTCGAGTTCCACGACGGGCGCGTCTTCGAGCGCTATTCGCAGCCGCAAAGGGTCGGCGGCGCGACTATCGGCCGCGTCTGGAGCTTTCGGGACGTGAGCGACCGCCTTCGAATGGAAGAGATCCTGAGGCGGCAGGCGCGGACCTTCGAGCACATGTTCGACGCGGTGATCGTTACGGACCTTTCGGGCCGAATCCTCGACTGCAATCCTGGTGCGGAAAAGATGTTCGGCTATCCTCGTGAGGGGCTCGTCGGCAAGAACCCCGAGATCCTGCTGTCGCCGGCGGAGGAGCGGGACAAGACGGCGAAGATGCTCGACGCGATGCGCCAGACGGGAAGGTGGAACGGACCCGTGCGGTTCCGGCGCAAGGACGGGGCGCGGGGGACTTCCGAGACCGTCGTGGTTCCGCACTCGGACGAGTACGGGCGCCTGACCGCGGCGATTTTCATCCATCGCGACGTGACCGCCGTGAAGGAGCTCGAGCGCCAGCTGCACGAGATCCAGGGAAGCGAGGACTCGGGGATGGGGAGAGGCTAGGTTTGAGCCCCCCGGGATCGATGACCTGAGCCCCGCGGGTGGACTCCCCACCCGGGCGGGCCTTCCCGAGCAAACCCCTTCCGGTTGGCCAAAATGCAGTTCAGAGACTCCGGGGCCACCAGCTTCGAGACCCGCCCATCAATTCTTGAGTCCGGATCGCGTTGACGAAGAGGGCGCGAACCACTAACTTGCTCGAACTGGAGGAGTGGCCGAGCGGTTTAAGGCGGTGGTCTTGAAAACCACTGTGCCGGAAACGGTACCGGGGGTTCGAATCCCTCCTCCTCCGCCATTCGAAGCCTTTGGCCGGGGGTTCGAGCCGGAGCGTCGAGCGAGAGCTCGGCGCGGAGACGGCCGCGGTAGGTCCGCGGCCCATCCCTCCTCCTCCGCCATTCGAAGCCTTTGGCCGGGGGTTCGAGCCGGAGCGTCGAGCGAGAGCTCGGCGCGGAGACGGCCGCGGTAGGTCCGCGGCCCATCCCTCCTCCTCCGCCACTGATTTCTTTTTCTGGCGGGTTGGGAAGGCAGGGAGAAATCGTCGGAGCGAAGCTCGCCCGTCCAGCCTGATGACGTAAGCGGTTCGCCGGCGCATTCACTGAAAGGCGTCCGTGTCAGCGAAGCTCGCGAGAGTACCCGCCAGATTGTGGTGCATCTATTTTGCAAGCACTCAAGAGGATGAGGCTCGAACACTATACGGTCTGCGTGTGGGAAACGGGGACCGTCAGATCAGTCTTCATAAATCCGCAAGTTCGACTATCCGGGTCCGGACCGGGGAGCCACTCGCAGCCGGTCTCGCTGGTCCGCGCGAGCCGTAGAGAACCGACCGGGGGTCACTTCAGATTGCGTTTGACCTCGGCGGCGAGCGCATCCACCTTCGCCTGATCGGTCGTCCGGATGGAAAGGGAAAAGAGAACCGTTCCCTGCTGGTACGCCCCCCCGAGAAGTCCGCTGCGGGCCGGGGGAGCCGAGCCTCTTCTCGGAGCATCGGCGTTCGGCCGGGCTTCCTCCGACAGAATCGTGAACTGCCCGCCGGCGTGCTGTGGCCCGGTGTAAAAACAGTGCATCGCGTTCGAGCCCGTTCGGTCGATGGCCGCGGCGTATCCCATGATCTTCCCGAACTGTTCCGCCGTCAGAACCTTGCAGGGATCGTGAGCCGCCGACGCCGTGGCCACGCCGAGGAGCGAGGCGAGAAGAGCGGTGGCGAGGACCGATGTGAGTCTCGAGTGGCGCATGGAGAAAATCCCCTTTCGAGCATCGAGCGTTTCCGACATGAGTGGGAAGACGCGTCTGAAGGCGGGTCGCGTTCGTGCAGTCTACTTCCTGTGTCGGGGGGCGCGGGGACGTCGACCGGTCGAAGGAGGCGACCCTCATAATGGCTCCGAGTCTTTGAGTGTTGCGTCCGGACGCGAAAGCCAGGAGGGGACGATGCTTTGCCCTCAGGATGATGGCGACCTCTGCCGGGAGAGTCGATGAAGCGCCGGGGACGGCGATGGCCCACGATCGCCCTTGTCGTGTTCATCGCTCTGGTGGCGGTGCTCGCGGTCCTGAACCTGTCGTCCGGCGAAAAGAAGATCACGCATCGGATCGAGCACCTGTATTCCGTCTCGGATCCTCAGTTCGTTCGGTCGATGGGGCTTCTTCTCGGCCCTCCGATCGTGGGCGGGAACCGCGTCACGTCCCTCATCAACGGAGACCGCATCTTCCCGGCGATGCTTGACGCGATCAAGGCGGCTCGCCGGACCATCGATTTCGAGACATACATCTACTGGTCCGGCCGGGTCGGGAAACAGTTCGCCGACGTCCTGGCGGAACGTGCGCGGGCCGGGGTCAAAGTCAACGTTCTCCTCGACTGGGTCGGCAGCGGCAAGATGGAATCCCGGCAGATCGACGAGCTCAAGGCCGCCGGCGTCGACGTTCAGAAATACCACCCGCTGCGCTGGTACAACCTGAGCCGGATCAACAATAGAACCCACCGAAAGCTTCTGATTGTCGACGGCAGGGTCGGCTTCACGGGAGGAGTCGGAATCGCCGATGAGTGGTCGGGCGACGCTCAGAACAGGAACCACTGGCGAGATTCACATTTCCAGATCGAGGGCCCCGCCGTCGCCCAGATGCAGGCGGCGTTCATGGACAACTGGATCAAGACGGAATCGCGCGTTCTCCACGGTGAGGACTATTTCCCCGCCGTGGAGCCGGCCGGCGATTCCTACGGCCAGGTTTTCAAGAGCTCCGCGCGAGAAGGGAGCGAAAGCGTCCGGCTCATGTATCTGCTGGCGATCGCGTCGGCTTCCAAGGCAATCGATCTCGAGAACGCGTATTTCGTTCCCGACGATCTCTCGGTGGACGAGCTCGTGAACGCTCGAAAGCGGGGAGTCCCCGTGAGGATTCTCGTCCCGGGCGAGATCATCGATTCCCAGCTTTCCAGAAAGGCGTCCCGATCGCGCTGGGGCCCGCTGCTTCGCGCCGGAGTGCAGATCTTCGAGTATCAGCCCACGATGTTTCATTGCAAGGTGATGGTCGTCGACGGACTCTGGTCGTCGGTCGGCTCGACGAACTTCGACAATCGGTCGTTTCGATTGAACGACGAGGCGAACCTGAACGTCTATGACGCCGTGTTTGCCCGGAAGCAGGTCGAGGTCTTCGAGCGGGACCTCCGTGTTTCCCGGCTGATCACGTTGCCGGACTGGCAGTCGCGCGCGCTCACCGAAAAAGCCACGGATTTCCTCGCCGGGCTCCTGCGTCTGCAGCTCTGAGGCGACGGGTCCTGAGCGGATTCGAAAGGAATTCCGTTGCGGTTGGGAAGGGAGCCGGATGGCGACCATCCGGCTCCTCGAGAGTCTGGAAAACCAGGTCGCTCAAAGGGTTCGTTCGGATGGCGAAGAGGCACGCACCCGTCACGGCGCCCCCCTGACAGCCGAATGTCATATTTAAGGCGCTGCCGAAATTATAACTACGGGTTTCCCGGTCTGCCCGGCAGCCCTGCAGCATGCAGCCCGGCAGTCCTGCAGCGCCCGCGACTCAGTGGGAAACGCCGGGGTCCGGCATCGATCCGGCCCAGCGATGCTCTTCGACGATCGCCAGAAGCCGATCGAGATCGAAGGGCTTCGCGATGTAGCGGGCGGTGGGAGCGAAGCTCGCGGGGAACGCGGAGATGAAGAGGACCGGGAACGTCGCCAGTCTCGGGTCCGCCTGCATCCGCTCGTAGAGCTCCCAGCCGTTCATCCGCGGCATCATGAGATCGAGGAGGATCAGGCACGGCCGGGTTTCGTGTCTGAGAAGGTCGAGCGCAATCCGCCCGTCGCCTGCGGCCTGCACGCCGTAGCCGGCGTCATCGAGAACGGAGCAGATCGCCGACCGCAGCGGGCCGTCGTCTTCCACGACGAGCACACGGCGCAACCGCTCCCGGACCTCCGTCGGCTGCAGGTTCATGACCACCATTCCGCAAGGGGTAGGCCAGCCGGGGCACCGGAGGCGACGCGGCGCGAGGTCGAATCGGGCACGGATCCTGCTTTTACCTGGAAACTGGAGGTAACGATGTTACTCACGATTGGCGTCATCCTACTGATCTGCTGGGCGCTCGGTCTCTTCGCGTTCCACGCGGGCGGAATCATCCATCTCCTGATCGTCCTCGCCGTCGTTTCTTTCATTGCGCATCTGTTCATGGGGCGCCGGACGGCCGTTTAACCGTTTAACCGCTTACCCAGCCAGCTCGATTCGGACAGCCCCCGTTTTTCGGGGGCTTTTTTTATTTCCCCGCGGCGGTCTCCCGGCGATCCAGGACGACCATGGTGACGTCGTCGTCGAACCCCGAGCCGCCGGTCCATTCGCGCAGGCGCCGGATCATGTCGTCCAGAAACTCAGCCGCCGAAAGGTCTCGCCCCGCCGCCATGAGAGCGAGCAGGCCGTCTTCCCCGAGAAAGCCTCCCGTCGGGTTGCGTGATTCGGTCACGCCGTCGGTGTAAAGCAGGAGGCGGTCCCCGGGAGAAAAAGTCAGGAGCGTCTCCGAATACTCGCCGCGGGGAAAACGGCCGATGAGGGGTCCCTGAGATTCGACGCCGATCGCGATGCGGCCGGCGGCGTAGAAAATCGACGAGGGATGTCCCGCGCCGGCCACGCGTACGGTACTGGCCGCCGTGTCCACGTAAACGTAGGCGGCCGTCAGGAACTGGCGGTGCAAACGGCCGCAGAAAAGCTCGTTCAACCGGCGCAGGAGGATGGCCGGTTCCCGCGCAACGGCGGACTGCGCCGCGAGGGCCATTTTGATCATCGAAGCCACGAGCGCGGCGGGAACCCCGTGCCCCGAGACGTCCGCGATCAGGACTCCGAGCTGTCCCGGACCCGGGACGAGAAAGTCGTAGAAGTCTCCTCCCACCTCGGTCGCGGGGACGTAGCGGGCTGCGACCTCCAGCCCCGTGCCGGAGGGAAGGTTGCGGGGAAGGATCGACTCCTGAATCTGCCGGGCGGTCGCGAGCTCGGCTGCGACCGCCTCGAGCCGCCGCTCCCCGGCAGCGGAACGGCGCGCGACGATGACGCCGAGGCACGCCACCAGGATCAGAAATCCGAGCGGCTCGGGGTCCGCGCGCCACGGCACGAGCCCATGCGCCCCGAGGTGGCCATTCACGACGAAGGCCGCGAAGATGAGAGACCCGATGGCAAAAAGCGAGAGGTCGGAGCGGCCGCCGCGCACCAGGGCGGGAACGACGTTGACGATCGTGGCTCCGAGAAACAGCAGCACCAGCAACTCGTTTCCCCCTGATGCCGCGCGCCAGTTTCCGGTGGCGAGTTTGTAAGGCACCATGAAGGCCGCAAATGCCAGCGACGCCCACCACAGCTTGCGCAGCAGCCCCCACCGGTCGGAGCCCAGCATTCTCCGCATGAACGGGACCGCCGGAAGGAAGATCAGATCGTCCGCGAGGTTCGTCAGATGGACAAGGCGAGAGCGCGGAACGCCCATCAGGATCTCGGGCCAGCCCGTCTTCGCGAAGAGTCGCAACCCATACATCCCGACGAAAAGCGCGAAGAACAGGACGATGTCGTCCCGGGTCTTCCAGCGGAACGCGTAGACCGCGAGAGCGGCGAGCGCGATCGTGCAAAGTACAGTCGCGACGAGCAGAGCGCCGAAGTCCGCGCGCAGCGAAGACAGAACGGGTCCGGCGAGATGGGCCGTCATGGAACCGGGGCGGCGGCGGGCGAGCAAGTCACCGCCGATCCTCGGGACTCAGTGCTTCGATTCCTGGATTCGCCGCGCCACCGCGGTCGCCAGGCGGCGCGGAGAGATCCGGAGCGCCTGCACCAGGATCCTGTTCGTGAGCCCGGGAACGACGACACGCCGGCCACGCATCATCCCGCGATAGCCGGCCTGCGCGACCCGACGCGAGTCCCCGACGAGTGGGCCCGCGAAACCGGCGTCTCGAAGCCCCGCCCGCTCCTGAAAGCCCGTGCGCGTCGGTCCGGGACACAAGGCGGTGACCGTCACTCCCGATCCGGTGACCTCGTTCGCGAGGGCTTCCGAAAAAGACAGCACGAATGCCTTGGTCGCGTAATAGACCGCCATCAGCGGCCCCGGCTGAAACGCGGCGGTCGAGGCAACGTTCAGGATCCGGCCCCGGCGGCGCGCCATCATCGCCGGCAGAACGCCTCGCGTGAGCTCGATGAGCGAAGTGACGTTGACCCGGATCATGTCGAGCGTTCCATCCGGGTCCGACCCCGCAAAGGCGCCGAACAGACCGAACCCCGCGTTGTTGACGAGGACTTCCACGACGGATTCGCGGCGGCGGATCTCAGAGAGAGCTTCCCGCGCTCCGTCCGCTCTCGCCAGGTCCACCGCGAGGGGAACCGCCGAAACGCCGAACTCCTCCTCAAGTTTCGCAGCCGCATCCCGGACCTTCGACTCTCCGCGGGCGATCAGAAGCAGGTCATATCGGTCTGCGGCGAGCAGCCGCGCGATCTCGAGTCCGATTCCGCTCGAAGCGCCGGTGACGACGGCTGTGCCGCGCGATGCCGGCGAGATCAACCAGCGGCGCGCGGGTATGCGGTGTCGTCGGTGGCGGTCCCGGGCGCGGCTTCTTCGACGGAACGGCTCTGCCGGCGCGGCCGGACGACGTATGTCCAGGCGTTGGCGATCTCCGCTTGCCACCATCGCAGCAGGCCGTGAGCGATCATCACGAAGAGCGACGACCGTACGGAGAACCCGACGAATCCGGGACGGCGCCCGTCGTTGTGGTTGCCGTAGATGCCGAGCGCCATCTTTCGCCTCGCGATCGCGGTGAGGCGCCGGTTGTAGAAGCGGATCGGGTAGTAGCCGACCTCCGCGCCATCCTGGAAGAAGGGCGGGAAGCCCAGGCGCTCGTGCGACCACCTGTACACCGGCATGATCGCCGCGGCGTAGTAAAGGCCGGTGTCGAGGAGAAACGCCGTCGTCATGGTGTCGTAGTCGCCCATGACGTAGTACTTGTCCTTGTAGATCGAGTCGTAGAAATATCTCAGATAGCGGTCGTAGCACCGGTTGTGCTCCGCGTAGTCCTTCTCCATCTCGTCCGCCGGCGCACCCGACAGCGCCTTCTTCATCAGTTCCACGCGCGCGTAAACCGAGAACGCCATCTGGTCCAGGCCGGGAGAGTAGAAGGGATCGAGGAATCCGCCGGCGTCGCCGACGCAGGTCCAGCCGGGGCCGATGAACTTGTCAACCAGGTAGGCGAGATGGCCGTAGGAGCGGCAGTCGCCCTCGACCGCGGTGGCGTGTTCGAGGAGATCGCGGGTCAGAGGATTTTCGTCGAGAAAGTTCTCCAGCTTCTCGAGCGGAGTGGCTCCTATCGGCGTGACGAGCCTCTTGTCCCAGACGAGGCCGACGCTGGTTTCGCCGTCCTTCAACGGAATGAGCCAGATCCAGTAACCCCAGCCGGTGAAGTGGTTCGTCGCGAGCCGGCGCGAAGCGAGCACCGCGCGGGAGAACGGGTCCGCGGGGTCGGTGCCCGCGATCTCCGGGCCGTCCATGTCCTTGACGCCGCGGTAGCGAACCCAGAGTGCGGACGTCGGATGCGAATCGATCGGGGTCACTCCGTCCCGCTTGCGCGCGAGCATCGCGTGGCGGCCCGTGGCGTCCACGATCCACCGCGCGGAGACCTCGACGCGCTCGCCCGTCCCGCGGTCGACCGTCAGCCGGTTGCCGGCATCGCCTCCGAGCTCGAAGCTCGTGACGCGCGCCGGACGCCAGACCTCGGAGCCCTCTTCGGCTGCGACCTTCAGCAGATGCTCGTCGAGCTTCGAGCGGTCGAGCTGGAAAGAGGGCGTGCGGGCGAGCTGGGTCGGCCCGACCTCCGACGCCTCCCGGAGTGTCTTCACGCGGTCGTTGACGAACCAGTAGCGGAATGCCTGCTTGGGGAGCTGTTCGCGGGAGAGGTGGTCGTACTGTTTCAGGACCCGGGTCAGAAAGTACGCGGAGATCTCAACCGTCGACTCGCCGACCTTCCAGTCGAACCGGTCCGTCTTTTCGACGACGAGGATCTTGAGCTTCGGCATCTGCCGTTTGAGCAGGATCGCGGTCGAGGCGCCCGAGATCGCCCCGCCCACGATGACGACGTCATACGAATGAGTTTCAGTCATGGCGGGTCCTATTTTATGGGAGATCGTTCAGAGCGCTCCCGAATGACCAGGAGCCGATCCACCGCGTCGATCGCGCCGAGGCTCTGGACGCGGCCGGACGGCCATCGGATCGAAAGGTCTCGCAGCCGGGTCGCGGATCCGAGCCCGAAGTGCGCGATCGGGCTTCCGGTCGCGAGGTATCCGCTCGCGTTACCGGTCTCGACAATCACACGGCGCCCATCTGGAAAAGTGGCGGTCAGCCTGGCGCCGATTCCATCGGAGTTGTCGATGCCGGGCGCGCCCCGAAGGCGCACCCGCAGGAAGTGCTCGTTTGCCTTGCGCTCCCCCACGAAGAGCGCCTCCGGCGCGCCGATCGAGCGCACGTACACGTCGAGGGCCCCGTCTCCGTTCGAATCGAACGCGACCACGGCCCGTCCATTGGTCTCGAGATCGAGCCCGTCGAGAAATCCGCGCTCCTCGAAGCGCGCCCCCGCCGACGCGGCGTCGGCGCCTCGGTTGTGGAAATAGCGGTCCCGTTCGATGCCGGCGATTCCGGCGCCCTGCCGGTCGAAGGTTTTCCTGCCGGCGATGTAGTCGTCCCAGTACGCCAGCGTCTCCCACCAGAACTCGAGCTCGCGGTCGTGATCACGGCCGTCCCCCCACATCCCGTTCGTCGCATAGAGGTCGGGCCACGAGTCGTTGTCGAGGTCCGCGGCCACGACGCTCCAGTTCCACCCGGCCCGGCGCGCGCCCGAGGCGCCGGTCGCGTTCGTGAACCGTCCGTTCTCCGTCTGTAGCAGCAGCGAGTTGCCGCGGGTCATCACCTCCATCCAGTCGATCGCGATCGGCAGGAAGAGCCGTCCGGCGAGCGGGATCGGGAGGCCCGGGTACTCGTGCAGGAAGTACCACTGTGTGTCGCAGCCCGTCGTATACAGGTCGAGCCGGCCGTCGCCGTCGAAATCCGCCCAGGCGGCGGACATCCCGTACGCGCGCACCTGCGCTCCCGCCTTGTCGGTGACGTCGCGGAAGGACCGGCCCTCGTTGCGGTACAGGTTCTTCAGGCCGAAGTCGTTCGTGACGAGCAGGTCGGGCCGGCCGTCCCCGTCGTAGTCGGCGAAGAGCGACGAGAGCGACCATCGCGTCGCCTTCTCGATTCCCCAGGCCTTCGTCGCGTCCGTGAAGTGGCCGTGACCGTCATTCAAGAAGAGAAGGTTCGCGCGGCCGTCGTTCGCGTCGAACGGGGGGTCGGGCATCTGGTTGTAGTAGTCGCCTGTGACCGCGACGAATAGATCGAGGTCGCCGTCGCCGTCGACGTCCGCGAAAGCCGCGGAGCGGGCGTTCTTCGGCACGCGGATGCCGGACGCGGCGGTCACGTCCTCGAACGTGCCGTCCCTTCGATTGCGGAAGAGATGGGCAGGTCCAAAGGCATCCGTGACGAAGATGTCCGGGAATCCGTCGCCGTCGACGTCGCCCGCGGCGACTCCGGTGGCGGGCACTCCTTCCGTGGCCGAGCGCGCCAGCCCCGCCGCGACCGTCACGTCGGTGAAGCGTCCATGCCCGTCGTTCCTGTAGAGGATCGAACGCACGCCGTCGCCGACGAAGAGGTCTTCGGCCCCGTCCTGGTCGTAGTCGAGGACTGCCACGCCGGAACCCGGCCAGATGTCGGCAATCAATCGATTGGTCAGTCGGAACGGAGGGTCGTGGCGCGGCGCTCCGAGTCCCGCCTCCCGGGTGCCGTCGCGAAAGCGCGGGGCGGGCTCGGACCGCTCGGACACCGGCGAAGAGGAGAGAACGCGGGTGACGGGACGGGCCCCGCCGGCTTCCGCTCGCACTTCGACGGACGCCCGGGCGACGCGCTCGACGCGGGTGCCGTCCCGCCGAAAGCCGCCGACGGTGAAGAGGACCCATCCGAGCGTCCGCTCGCCCGCCGGCCCGATCGCCTGGGAAGGTTTCGAGACCTCGTAACCGGCGTACGAGATCCGATCGAGCCCCCGCCATGCCCACGCGCGCAGGGGCGCGATCCCGCCGGGGTCTCCGGGCGCGGCGTCGGCGCGCTTCAAGGCGCGCTGGACGGATTCGCAGCCGTCGCGCCAGCGGCCGAGCCGTTCCATCCAGGGAAGGAACTCGGCCCGCAGCCGCGAGAGCGACGCGTTGGAAAAGACCCACGCGCCTCCGCCCGCGAGGAGCAGGAGAAGGACGGCGAAAAGAATCCGGCGCCGCGTCACGCGCGCCCTCCCGGCTTCGTCACCGGACCGCAGGCGGGCCGCTCTTCTGTGGAACGAGGGCACCCGCCGAGACAATCATCTTCATCGCCTGCTCGCCGGTCATGTCGAGGTAGAGGATCTTCTCGTCGGGGACGAGCAGGAGAAATCCCGTCGTGGGATTCACGGCGCTCGGGATGAAGACGCTCCGGATCTGATGCCCGGTCTTCTCTCCCGCTTCGCCGGAAACCGCCGACGTCACGAATCCGAGCCCCCAGGATCCCGGGGAAGGAAACTCGACGATCGCGACTTTTCCGAACGCGCCCGAGCGCCCGGGACCCAGCAGAAGCTCGGCGATCTGGCGCAGAGTCGCGTAGATCTTGTTGATGAGAGGCACGCGGTGCATGACCCGGTCCCAGAGCGAGAAGATGCGACGGCCGAGCAGGTTCGCCGCCAGAAATCCGAGGACGAGCAGCAGCAGGTTCAGGAGGACGAATCCGAGGCCGAACACGGAGATGCCGCGAGCGCGCAGCTCGTGCCCGAGGATCCCGTCGAAAAAGGTGAAGAGGCTCCAGACGACCCACGCGGTCAGCGCGGTGGGCGCGAGGATGAAGAGGCCGGCGATCCAGTATCGCCGGAGGCGGGACCAGAAGGGGTGGGGCACGCCGCGCAGTGTAGCGCCGCGTCAGAAGAATCGCGTGAGAGTGAGAGACCAGGTGGTTCCCTGGCGGAAGGACTCGTCCGTCAGGCTCTTCGAATAGATCTCCCGGTACACCCCGGGAGAGACGCGGAATCCTTTCCAGGGCAGAAAGGTTGCGCGCAGAAAGAAGCCCCCGTTGTGAAAGCCGGTGCCTTCGTCCTCTTCGCCATTCCACCGCCCGATGGACTGGTACTGGCCCGCGTACTGGATGGCGAGGCCGGTCGTCCCGATCCGAAGATTGGGGCCGAAGCTGTATCGAAAGGTCGCCGGCGCCTTAAAGCCCTTTGAATTCGAGTAGAGCGGGAGCTGCGCATCGGCGGACGCCGCGAGGACGAACGGGCCGACGGGTTTCGACCAGACGAGGGAGACGATCGGATCGACCGTGCCGCTCCCGAACTGGATGTGTTCGTGCTTCTTTCCCTCGCGTCCGAGCTCGATCGGGTTCTCCTCCGTGCGCCCGAGCGGAAGCGTCAGCCCGGCGCCGGCCTGAAGCGATCCGCCGAGGGCGAAGAGTAGGGTCAGCTGGCCGTCGCTGACGCCCCGGAGCGTCTCGGTGCGGTGGTGGATGTCGCCGTACGGCGGAACGTACGGGTCACCCGCGAGCGTCGCATACCGGACCTTCTGGACCTTGACGTCGTACGGGAGACGCAGCGACGCGGTCAGGCCGCTCGTCGCGCCGTAGTCGGCGACCAGCTCGGTGTGGAACAGGTCGAGCGTGACGACGTGCCGGTGGTCCGGGATCGTGAACGAGGCGCATTCGGGCGCTACGTCGGGGCAGGAGGCGACGTGCGACGTGTTGAAGCGGCCGTACGCGCTCGCGAGCGTCACCCGCCACGCGCCCTCCGGGAGAATCTGTCGGTCGGCCCCTCCGCCGGAGAGGTTGGGGTTGGCTCAGGCCGGTCAGGCGAATGCGGCAGGGGCCGTCAGGAACGCGACCAGAAAGACGAGGAACGCGTGCCGACGAAACCGCACGTCAGACGCCGCCCGCCGCCTCCGCCCTTTCGACGAGCTTCAGGATCTTGTCCCACATGCCCCCGGTCTCGGCGCCGACAAACTTCCCGCGCGCGTCGTACACTCGGACGTACGGGAGAGCCTCGGCCCGGAACTCCCTGGTGGCCTGCTTCGCGGCCGCGTTGTCCCACTTCCCGATGTTGACGCGGCGCACCGCGATCTTCGGACTGCCCTGCACGAGATGCTGCAGGCGCGCATCGAGCAGGTGGCAAGGGCTGCACCACTCCGCCCAGTAGTCGATCACCGTGACCTTGCCGGCCACCAGCGTTTTCGCGACGTCGATCCGGTCGCCCTCGCTCGCGGAGGCGATGTCGAGGCCTCGCCGGACTTCGTCGGAGAGAGGCTGGAGGTCCTTGCGCTCTTCGCCCGCGAACACGGCCTCGTACCCGTTGTCCTGAAGCGCCTTTCGGATCTTCTCCCGGTCGAACCCGTCGGCGACGTCGACGGTCGCAGTGCCGGCCTTCCAGTCGAGCTTCGCGTTCTTCACGCCGGGGACGCCGTTCAAAGTCTTCAGAATCGGCGGCGCGCACGCGGCGCAGTCGATCCCGACGACCGTGAACTTGAGTGGCTCGGCGGCCGACAGAGACACAGCCGTGGACATGACAGCGGCAATGGCAAAGGCGTTGCGGAGAGTCTTCATGAAAACAGCTAACAGGATGGCCGCGGGAGGGAATTCCGCAACTTGTTGGCGGAGAGGACGGGATTCGAACCCGTGGTAGGGGTATTAACCCTACGGCGGTTTAGCAAACCGCTGGTTTCAGCCACTCACCCACCTCTCCGCAAGCGCAGGACGGGCGATTGTACGGGAATCGGTTGATGAGTAACAACCAGCGGTTCGGCGCTGCGCGCCGCCGATGGGGAAGCGCCGGAAAGTAGCCGGCGCTGCCTTCGGCTCAGCCACAACGTCGCCTCCGCTCTCTACGGGACGCGCTCACGCGCCGGCCAGCGGCTCGCCTGTCGGCTCGACCGCTGGCCTCGTCCCTCCGTTCGCTGCGGCTCCCGCCCCGAGAGGCTCCTCCCTCCCTCTGGTCGGGAGACTCCTCTCGGGGCGAGCGTAGTCACCAGCTCGACCGAAGCGCAGCTTTGCGCCCTCTTCCCGCGCACCGGGGGAGAGGGTACGGGTGCGGAGAGACACATGAAGACTGACAAGGTCCGCGGCCCCCCGGAGCGTCACCTTCTCATCTCTACCGCTTTTTACCGACGGCGGAACGAGCCGATCATCGAAACTCCCCAGGGAAGGGTCAGTCTCCGCATCAGCACCGCTTCGACGCGAAGAACGGCGGTCAGGAGCGCGTTCACGCTCCTTGGCGGCATCGGCATGATCCGTTGCGGATGCGCGCTCCGGAGCCCGACGATCCACCGATGCGCCAGCAGGGCCGGCGCCAGCAGTGGGAACAACAGGAAATTCATGTGGGAGAACCGGATCGTCTCGAACCCGGCCGCCTCCAGTCGTGTCCGCAGCGGGCGAAGGTAGTACCGGCGGTGATGCTGGTTCGCGACGTCGTGCATGCTCCAGAGCCACGGGAAGGAGGACGTCAGCAGGACGAGAAGACCTCCGGGGCGTAACAGCCTGTGCATCTCCGCGATGAAGGACTCATCGTCTTCCAGATGCTCGATCAGCCCGATCGCTGTCACCACGTCGAACGAGGCGTCAGGAAACGGCACCTCGCGCGCGTCGGCGAGCGCCACGCACCTTAATCCCCGCCGCGCGCAGAATCGCAGGGCCTC
>JBBROA010000083.1:0-18697 GCA_038229875.1 Thermoanaerobaculia bacterium
CCGTTCAGGCGCGGAGGTCCTCTCGATCGACTGGCGCGTCCCGCTCGCCGAAGCCCGCCGCCGCGTGCCCGCGCTCGCGCTGCAGGGCAACCTCGACCCGGGGATCCTGCTCGGCCAACCGGCCGAGGTCGAACGCCGCACCCGGGACATGGTGCGCGCCACCGGCGGGCGCGCGCATATCGTGAATCTCGGCCACGGCGTGCTGCCTCCTTCTCGGATCGACTGCGTGGAAGCGTTCTTCGCCACCGCCCGCGAGCCGCTGCCCGTTCCCGAGGAGGTCCGACGATGACGGACGCCGCGGGCGCAATCGCCGCCCGGCCCGGCTTGCGCCACCGCGCGATCCCATCGAGGCGCGAGTGAGCGACGGCATCGGCCGTCTTCCGGTCGACCTTCTCCGGCGCTACAACGTTCCTGGGCCCCGGTACACCTCCTACCCCACCGCTCCGGTGTGGAAGGAGGGCGTTGGAGCCCGCGACTACGAGGAGCTGCTCGTCGAGAGCGGCGCAAATGCGCGGCCCCGGCCGCTCTCGCTCTACCTGCACCTCCCGTTCTGCGAGAAGCTCTGCTACTTCTGCGGCTGCACGGTCGTCATCACGGGAACGGAGCACCGGCTCGAGGACCCGTATCTCTCGACGCTCGCCCGCGAGATCGACTGGGTTGCCGAGCGGGCGGGCAAGGAGCGCGAGGTCGTTCAGCTCCATCTCGGCGGCGGCACCCCGACGTACTTCGCGCCCGAGAAGCTCGAGGCACTGCTCGCGCGGCTGCGCGACCGATTCGTCTTCTCTTCGGACGCCGAGCTCGGCGTCGAAGTGGACCCCCGCGTGACGACCCCGGAACATCTCGCGGCGCTCGCTCGCGCGGGGTTCAACCGGCTCTCGATGGGAGTTCAGGACTTCGACCCGCGGGTGCAGGCGGCCATCAACCGCATTCAGCCGTTCGACGACACCCGGCGGCTGATCGAAGACGCCCGGCGGCTGGGGTTCGCGAGCATCAACATGGACCTGATCTACGGGCTCCCGCACCAGACCCCCGAGACCTTCGGCGCGACCATCGACCGCGTCCTGGAGATCGGGCCCGACCGTCTCGCCGTGTACTCGTACGCGAACGTCCCTTGGATGAAGAAGCACCAGAAGATCCTGGAGCCGCACCTCCCGTCGGAATCCGAGAAGTTCGGAATCTTCCAGACCGCCCTCGAGCGCTTCCAGGACGCCGGGTTCGAATACATCGGCATGGACCACTTCGCGCGGCCGGACGACGAGCTCGCGCGCGCGCGCCGGAGCCGCACGCTGCACCGGAACTTCCAGGGTTACACCACCAAGGCCGGCACGGATCTGATCGGGATGGGCATGAGCGCTATCGGCGAGGTGGGCGACGGCTACGTGCAGAACGCCCGGGACCTCGGCCCCTATCGCGCGGCGGTAGAACGCGAGGGCGCGGCGACGTTCCGCGGGTTCCGGCTCTCGGCGGACGACCGGCTCCGCCGCAGCGTCATCCAGAGCCTCCTCTGCCACGGCGTCATCGTGAAGTCCGAGATCGAAAGGGAGCACGGGATCTGTTGTTTCGACGACACCTTCGCCGACGCTCTCGAACGGCTTCGTCCGTGCGCGGACGACGGCCTGGTCGAGCTCCTGCCGGCCGAGATCCGGGCGACACCGGCGGGCCGCGTCTTCCTCCGGAACCTGGCCATGCCGTTCGACGCGTATCTCTCGGCCCCGGCGGAACGCCCGGTGTTCTCGAGGACGCTGTGAAGGCTGTGAACGCCGTGACGCGCCCGCTGGCGTCAGCCCGGCGACATTCCCGATGAACTCTCGCGCGATCCTGTTTCTCCAGCTGGGCGGCCCCGAGACGCTAGACGACGTGCCGGGTTTCCTGTACCGGCTGTTCTCCGACCCGGACGTGATTCGCGTCCGGCCAGCGATTCTCCGCAAGGCAATCGCCGGGTCGATCGCGCTTGCGCGGAAGAAAGCGTCGCGGGAGCTGTATCGGGCGATCGGCGGCGGGTCTCCGATCCGGCGGCTGACCGATCAGCAGGCGGCGGGAGTCGAACGGAGGCTCGCGCAGCTCGGCCGTGCGATTCCGGTGAAGACGGCGATGACCTGTTCCGCTCCGCTCGTCGAGGACGTGGTCCGCGAGCTCGCCCGCTCCGGTGTGGACCGTTTTCTGGCGGTGCCCCTGTATCCGCAATATTCCCTGACCACCACGAAGGGCGCGCTCGAGCGATCCCGCGAAGCGGTCCGCCGCTTTGCGCCCGGCGCCAGGCTCTTCGAGATGTGCTCCTGGCCGACCCATCCCCTGTTCGTGCAGGCGCACGCGGACTCGATCGCCGCTGAGATGGCGAAGTTTCCGGATCCCCGTCCCGAGGCGGTCCACCTCCTCTTTTCGGCGCACTCGATCCCGAAGAAGCTGGTGACCCGCGAAGGCGATCCGTACCAGAAAGAAGTCGAGGCCTCCGTCGCCGCGATCGCCGAGCGGCTCGGCGGACGATCGCCGCGCTCCCTCGCGTACCAGTCGAAGCTGGGTCCCATCGAGTGGCTCGGGCCTCAGACGCTCGACGTGCTCGGGACGCTCGGGCGCGCGGGAGTGTCGCAGGTCCTCGTCATCCCGATCGCGTTCGTGACCGACCATGTGGAGACGCTCTACGAGGTCGATCAGCTCTTCGGAGACGCCGCGCGGGCCGCAGGGATCGCGCACTTCCGCCGGACGCCCGGGTTGAACGACGATCCGACGTTTCTCTCGGCGCTGGAAAACATCGTTCTGTCACAGCCGGATTTCTGGGCCGACGCGCCCGCCGCCTGACGTGACGACCGTCGTGGTCGGCGCCGGGCTCGCGGGTCTCGTCTGCGCTCGCTCACTCGCTTCCGGCGGAGAAGACGTCCGCGTGCTGGAGCGTTCAGATCGCCCGGGCGGGGTCGTACGAACGGAACACCGCGAGGGCTTTCTCCTGGAGCTCGGGCCGAACACGGTCCGTCCGACGCCGGAACTGCTCGCGATCGTCCGCGACCTCGGCCTCGAGTCCGAAATGCTTTTCTCCAGCCCGCGCCTGCCCCGGTACATCGACTGGAACGGAGCGCTGCATGCGCTGCCCTCCTCTGCCCTGGCGCTCGCGCGAACGCGCCTGCTTTCCCGCGCGGGGAAGATGCGGCTCCTGCGCGAGCCCTTCGTTCGCCGCGCGGCGCTCGCGTCGCCTCCCGAAAGCGTGCGGGCGTTCTTCACCCGTCGGATGGGCCCCGAAGTCGCGGACCGCTTCATCGCGCCGTTCGTCTCGGGGGTATTCGCCGGCGATCCGTCGCGGCTCTCGGCCTCGGACGCGTTCCCGACGCTGGCGCGCGGCGAGCGCCGGCACGGAAGCCTCCTGGCGACGGCGATCGCGGCGGTGCGCGGGCGCGACCGGTCCGCTCGCCGATCAGGGCCGCGCGGCCTCCTCTCCTTCCGGAGCGGGCTCGAGACGCTGCCGCGAGCGCTCGCCGCCTCGCTCGGGGATCGCCTCGTGGCCGGGACTTCGGTCGAATCGATCTCGCGGGAGAGGGACGGGTGGGCCGTGCGGAGCTCCAGCGGCACGATGCGGGCAGATCGGGTGATCCTCGCGTGCGCGGCGGCCGAGAGCGCGCGTTTCGTGCGCGAGTTCGACGCGGAAGCCGCCGTCGCGCTCTCCTCGATCCCGTACCCGCCCGTCGCGGTCATGCACTTTTCATGGCGGGCGGAAGCCCTCCGCGCGCCTCTCGCCGGGTTCGGCCACCTCGTCGTTCCGGCGCCGGGGCACCGCGTTCTCGGAGCCGTCTGGAGCTCGAGCCTGTTCCCGGGCCGGGCTCCGGAGGGACAGACGCTGGTCACGGCATTCGCGGGCGGCGCCACGGACCCCGCGTCGGCGCGCCTCTCCGACGAAGATCTCGAGACGATCGCGGCGCGCGAGCTCTCCGAGACCCTCGGGGCGACGTCCCCGCCGCGGCTCGTCGCCCTGACCCGGTGGCCCCGCGCGATTCCGCAGTACGAGATCGGTCACGGGCACCGCATGGGGGTTCTGGCGCGCGCGGAAGCGCGATGGCCGGGGCTCGTTTTCCTGGGCGCCTACCGCGGAGGGATCTCGGTGGGCGACGTCGTGAAGAACGCGCTCGAGGTTCTTCCCGCGGACCGCGCGGAGACGCACGCGCCCGAATTGACGGGGCGCCTGCGGTGAGGTCCTCGACGTGGCGCTGACGATCCGGACCGAACGCCTGAGAAAGGTCTATACGTCGGCGCCGCCGTCCGCCTCCGCCGGGCGGGGAATCGCGGGCGCCCCGTTCGCGTGGCGGGGAGCGTCCGCGCGGCGGCAGAAGGTCGAGATCGTCGCACTGGACGACCTGACACTGTCGGTCGGCGCCGGCGAGATCTTCGGCCTCCTCGGCCCGAACGGGGCCGGGAAGTCGACCACCGTGGGCATCCTGACGACGCGGGTAAGGCCGACAGGAGGACGGGCGTGGATCGGCGAGGAGGAGGTCTGGAAGAAGCGCGTTTCCGTCAAACGGCGGATCGGGGTCGTCCCGCAGCGGCCGAACCTCGACTTCGCTCTGACCGCGCGCGAGATCCTCCTCTTTCACGGCGCGTATTTCGGGATCGCGCCCGGCGAGCGGCAAGCGCGCGCGCGCCTGCTTCTCGAACGGTTTCAGCTGACTGACCGCGCGGACCAGCTCGTCGTCGGCTTTTCCGGCGGGATGATGCAGCGGCTGTCGATCGCCCGCGCGATGATGCACGAGCCGGACGTGCTTTTCCTCGATGAACCATCGTCGGGGCTCGACCCGCAGACGCGGCTCCTCCTCTGGGAGATCGTGCGGGAGTACGGGGCTCGCGGCCGCACGATCGTGCTCACGACCCACAACATGGAAGAGGCCGACGACCTCTGCGGGCGCGTCGCGATCGTGGACCACGGCCGGGTGATCGCGCTCGGGTCGCCGGAAGAGCTCAAAGCCACGATCCCGGGCGGACATCTCATCCGCCTGCAGATTTCGCCTCGCACACCCGAGCTGCTGTCCTCGCTGTCGCAGGCGCAGGGGGTCACCGAGGTCCGGCCGGTCGGCGCCTCGGGGGCGGACGTGTACGCCGACCGCGGCGGGCCTCTGGTGCCGGATCTCTTAAACCGCGTTCTGGCCGGCGGAGCGGTCGTCTCCGACGTGCACATCTCGGAGCCGTCGCTCGAGAACCTGTTCCTCCACCACACGGGCCGGAGCCTCCGGGACTAAGCCATGAGTCGCACCTTCTTTGCGCTGCTCGCCCGGGACGCGCACGTCGCGCGGCGAAATTTCGTCCCGCTCCTGCTTCAGACTCTGCTGCAGCCCATGCTGCTCGTGTTCGTGTTCGGCCGCGTTCTCACGACGAGCGGGTTCATGCCGATGGAGTACAAGAGCCTCCTGCTTCCCGGCATCATCGCGCTCTCGATGATGCTCGCCGGGATCCAGGCGGTCGCCATGCCGGTCATCTCGGAATTCCAGTTCACGAAGGAGATCGAAGACCGCCTGCTCGCGCCGATCGAGGTCGAGTGGGTGGCCGTCGAGAAGATCTTCGCCGGGATGATCCAGGCGCTCGTCGCCGGGCTCGTCGTCCTCCCGGCCGCCTGGCTCATCATGGGACGCGGCGTCGCGCTGACGCTGCAGCATCCCGTGTATTTCGCCGTGCTCTGCCTGGGAGTCGCGCTGCTGTCCTCCGCGATCGGATTGACGCTCGGGTGCTCGATCGGGCAGACGCAGATCGGGCTGATGTTCAGCCTGGTCCTCGCGCCGATGATCTTTTTCGGCTGCACCTACTACCCGTGGAGCGCGCTCGAGAAGTTTCCGATTCTGCAGAAAGCGGTCCTGTTGAACCCGATGGTCTATTCGAGCGAGGGCCTCCGCTCGGCTCTGGTTCCGCAGTTCCGACATCTGCCCTTCGCGGGCGTAGCGGCCGGCTTGCTTCTGTTCAACGCGCTCTTCGTCACGCTCGGAATCGTGCAGTTCCGGCGGAAGGCGGTTTTATGAGGGGTGAGGCGTTAGGGGCTAGGCGTTAGGCGGAGGGCGAAGGGCGGAGGGCGGAGGGCGGGAAGGACTCGGTCCGCCCTCACGCCTCACCCTGCACGCCTGACCTCCCACCGCCTCCGTCACTCGTTTCCCTTCAGCGCCTTCTGTTCCTCGGCGCTCAGTTCGGGCAGATGGCGCAGGAACGCGACGATCTGCCAGATCTGTTCGGGCTTGTGGGTGGGCGAGAACGCCGGCATTCCCGTGGTCCGAATACCGTTGGCGACCAGCCAGTAGAGCTCGCCGTCCGGCCGCGCCTGGACGCGCGGCAGCGTCAGATCGGGCGCCGGCGGGTTCAGGCCCATGCCGAGCTCCGCCGGATCGACGCCGGGCGCGCCATGGCACATGACGCAGTTCTCGCGGTAGTGCGGGAGGCCCGTCTTCCAGGTCTCCGGTGCGGCCGGCTGCGGGTTCTTCGCCGACGGCGCGCGGCGCGCGACCGATCGATTCAATGCGAATTGCGCCACGCGCGTTTCGAGCCGGGAGGGACTCGCGGTCGCGGCGACGTTGTATCCGCCGGTTCCCACGACGCCGGCGATGATCAGTCCGACCAGAAAAAACCCGAACAGCATCCCCGAGAAGAATCGCATTCCGGCTCCTTCAGGCGTGCCCGCGGTTGGACGCATGGCACGTCATTTCCGATCCCCACTCGACCTGGATGGTGGCGTGGTCGACACCCGCGACTTCTTTCAATGCCTGCTGGACCGCGGCGAGGACCTCGCTGCGGGGAGTATCGGTAGCGGCGCGAATGTGCACGCTCGCGGAATGGACCCCCGACGTCAGGGTCCACATATGGAGATCGTGGATCGCCTCGACGCCGGAGACGCGCAGCACCGCCTCGCGCACGGCGGCGGGGTCGATGTTGCCGGGAGAGCCCTCGAGCAGGATGTGGGCGGACTGCTTCAGGAGCGACGCGGCCCGAGGAAGGATGAAGACGGCGACCGCCGCGGACACCGCGGGGTCGAGCCACAGCCAACCGGTCCGGGGAATCGCGATCGCGGCGGCGAGAACCGCCGCGGAGCCGAGCATGTCGGTGAACACCTCGAGGTAGGCGGCATGCATGTTCAGGTTCTCGGCGGCGCCGTGTCCATGTCCATGGCCCGTCGAGAGCAGCCGCATCGCCACCAGGTTCGCGGCGAGTGCGACGAGACCGACCCAGAGCATCACGCCGGTGCGCACGGGCATCGGAGACATCAGCCGCAGCGCCGCCTCGACGAGGATCCCGACCGCCATCAGAAGCAGGATCTCGGCGTTCACGAACGCGGCGAGGATCTCCGCCCGGTAAAGGCCGAAGCTGTGCCGCCCTGTCGGGGCGCGGCCCGCCACCGTGATCGCGGCGTACGCCAGGATGAGCGCCGCGATGTCCGCAAAGAGGTGCGCCGCATCGGCGAGGAGGGCGAGACTGCCCGAGATGATTCCGCCGGCGATCTCGAGGGCGAGAACTCCCGCCGTCAAGGCCAGGGCCGCGCGGAGGCGCCTGCGGCGGTCCTCGCGCTCGGAATCCGCGTGTTTTCCCTGGCTCTCCGCAGGCCAGCCCGCGGCGCTCATTCGGCGGGAAGCCTCTCCACCTCGACCCTCGCGTCGTTGTAGCAGGCTCCCCCTCCGAGATCCGCGAGGGTGTCGGGGGCGACCGCGTTCGCCGTGGAGCCTCCGAAAGTGTTGTGGCTCCAGAGCCCCTTCGGGACGGACACGACGCCCGGACGCACCGTCGGGGCCACTCGGGCGACGCAGGAGACCCGGCCGGAAAGGTTGTGCGCCGCGACGCGGTCGCCGTCGGAGATCCCGCGCGCCAGCGCGTCGGCGGGATGCATCTCGAGAACGGCGATGTCGCGGTAAAGCTCTCCGAGAGTCGACGTGATCGTCCGGTCGCTCGCGGGCGACACCAGCGCGAGCGGGAAAGCCTCGGTCGCCGGGTCCTCGCGGTAGCCGTAGAGCCCCGCCGGGGCTTCGGCGTCCAGATCGGGCGGCAGGAGGTGCGCGCGGCGGTCCGGAGTTCTCGGGAAGACGTCGACGAACTGGAGCGGCGAGCGTCCGGAGGACGGCTGCGCCGTCGCATCCGAATCGAGCGAAGCGCGCCAGGAACTTCCGGACGCGTGCGCGCCGAGGATCTCCGCGGTCAGCTCGGACGCCGTCGTCGCGTCGCCGGGGCGCGCGACTCCCGCGCGGCGGCAGAGCTCGCCGAAGACTTCGTGGTTCGGCCGCGATTCGCCGACCGGCGGGATGACCGCGCGGGCTTCCTGAAGGATGTACGCGCCATATCCGCGCGAGAGCTCCGTGCGCTCGAGAAAAGTGGTGGCGGGAAGGACCACGTCCGCGTACATCGCGGTGTCGGTCATCACCGGGTCGAACACGACGGTGAAGAGGTCTTCCCGCTCGAGTCCCCTTCGGACCTTTTCCTGCTCGGGCAGGGTCATCAGTGCGTTGCAGTTGTAAACGAAGAGAAGGCGCACCGGCCGCTCCTTGTCGAGGAGGGCCTCTCCCGTGCGGCTCATGTTGATCTCGCGCGCCGGCGAGGGCTCGGACCGGGCCGCGCGGAGCGAGTCGAGCTCCCAGACCGCGGAATTCGAGAGCGTGTACCCGCCGCCGCGCACACCGAACTTTCCGCCCACCGAGGGGAGCGCGAGGATCGCGGCGGTCGCGGACCCGCCGTTTCGGTTGCGCTCGAGCCCCCATCCGCAGCGGATCGCCGCGGGGGCGGACTCCGCGTACCAGCGGGCGAAAAGCTCGAGGTCCTGCTCCGACAGGCCGGACACCGCGGCGGCTTTCGAGATCGTCCAGGTGGCGGCGCGCCGCCGCAGCTCTTCCCACCCGGTCGTGTGCTTTTCGAGGAAAGCGAGATCGGCAAATCCGTTCTCGAAGAGCCAGCGGTGAACCGACAGCGCGACCGGCAGGTCGGTCCCGGGACGCACGGGCAGGTGCAGGTCAGCCTCTCCCGCGAGGCGGGTGCGCCGGGGATCGAGCACGACCAGCCGGCCTCCCGCGCGGCGCGCCGCCTGGAGGTGCGGGAGCAGGTGAATCCCCGTCGCAGAAGGGTTCGCGCCCCAGACGACGGCGAGCTTCGCGTGCGCGTAGTCGTCGAGCGCGATCCCCGCCATCTTTCCGTAGAGGCCGAACGCCGCCCGGCCCGAAGGCGCGGAGCAGACGGTCCGCGCGAGGCGAGACGCGCCGAGGCGGGAGAAGAGCCGAGCGTCGGTGGTGTCCTGCGACAGGTAGCCGTTCGACCCGCCGTAGGAGACCGGCAGGATTGCCTCGCCCTCGCCGCTGGCCGAAAGCTCCGCCATCCGGGAGGCGACGAGGTCGAGCGCCTCATCCCAGCCCGCCTGCCGGAATCGGCCCTCGCCCTTCGCGCCGACGCGAATCCGCGGAAAGCGGACCCGAGCCGGGCCGTGGACATGCTCGGGCAGGCGCCGGACCTTCGCGCAGATGTACCCGGCCGTCAGCGGGTTGGCGCGCGTTCCGCCCACGGAGACCGCGATCCCGTTTTCGACGTGTACCTCGAGGCTGCAGGCGTCGGGACAGTCGAGCGGGCATGCGCTCGCGACCCGGGCCGCCGGGTCAGTCGTCTCTCTTATGGCTTCCACGAGAGGATTCTATCGACAGTTTCGACGGCGATCGGATGGTACCCCGCGCGGGCCTTCCGGTAGATCGAGATCGCCCGCTCTTTTCCGGCGGGTGTCTTCGCGAGCGCCTCGTACAGCGGCTTCAAATACTTTCTTCTGCCGATCGAGGTCAGAAACGTTTCGAGGCGCGGCCCGTCTCCGGGGTACCCGTTCGAGACCGAGAGCAGGTGCCACTGGAACGCGATCTCCGTGTTTTTGGACTCCGACAGCCGGAACGCGGCGTCGAGATCCGCGGCCTTCTCAGCGGGAAGATCGACGGGAAGATCGCTCAGGAAGCGGAGCCACTCCAGGGTGCTCCAACGGGCGGCGGCGGCGGCGGCGGGAAGCTCTTCGGCGGAGAGCGAGCCGGCGAGCCAGCCGGCCCGCGCCGCATCGACCTTCGCAAACGCCGTGGAGGAGGTCTCCGCCGCCCCCGCCGGGATCCCGGGCGACTTCAGCCAGGCGTCGAGGTCGAATCCCGGAGGACGCCCGGAGGGGAAGAGGCGCCGGTCCAGATCATTGACGAAGTCGGCGGTGCTGACGCTCGAGAACGCGTGGCCGTCGAACCAGCCGCGGAGAAACGCGTCGAACCGCTCCCGTCCCACCGCCTGCTCGATCGTCAGAAGAAGGAGCGCGCCCTTCTGGTAAGCGACCTCCGAGAGCACCGCGTCGGGGTCCCGCCCCGCCACGTCGGGGACGAGAGCCAGGTCCCCCGGCGCCTCGGTGCGACCGAGTTTCTCGAGGCTCTGGCGGCCGAGCACCCACTCCATCTCCGAGCGCTCGCGCCCGAAAACGCGCTCGACGATCCGGCGCTCGCAATACGTCGTGAAGCCTTCGTTCAGCCAGAAGTCGCTCCACGTCTTGTTCGTCACGAGATTTCCGGACCAGGAGTGCGCGAGCTCATGCGCGACGACGTCGACCAGGCTGCGGTCGCCGGCGAGGAGCGTCGGTGTCGCGAAGGTCAGCCGCGGGTTCTCCATCCCGCCGTAGGGGAAGCTCGGAGGCAGGACCAGGAGCTCGTAACGTTGCCACCGGTACGGGCCGAACAGCGCCTCGGCGGCCTCGATCATCTTCTCGGTGTCGGCGAACTCCCACGCGGCACGGGAAACGACGGAGGGCTCCGACCACACTCCGGCGCGCTCTCCGAGCGGCGAAAACGCCAGGTCCCCGACCGCGAGGGCGATGAGATAGGACGGAACCGGCGTGGCCATCTCAAAGCGGAATCTCCCGTCGGAAGACGGAAGTTTCCGGGCGGCGCTCATCAGAACGGTCAGGCCGGCGGGCACGCGGACTTCCGCCGACCAGGTCTGCCGCACACCCGGGCTGTCCTGCAGCGGGATCCAGCTCCGCGCGTGTATGGCCTGCGATTGCGTGAAGAGATACGGGCGCGCCCGGCCGGCGGTCTGCTCCGGCGCGAGCCACTGCAGGGCGGACGCTCCGGGCGAGGTCTCGTATCGGATTCGCACGTGGGTCGCGCCGTCGGGCAGCGTCACGTGGAGAGGGGCGCCCAGGATCGGATCGCGGGCGCCCATCGAAAAGGCGGCGGAGGTAAAGGGCCCCGAGCCGCCGGACGTCTCCGCCGAAAGGATCGTGAGGTCCCGCGTGTCGAGGAGAAGCGCGCCGCCTCCCGCGCTCCGCCGTTCGAGCGACAGCAGCACGCTACCGGCGAGCGTGCGGGTCTCGAACCGGACGTCGAGATCGAGCGCGATGTGGCGCACTCGCACCCGGTCCGGATTCGCGTAGGAATGAGGATCCGGTCGTCCGCTGACCGCGGCAGCGAGCGCCGGTCCGGTGGTCTTCCCGGCATTTCCGGGCGAGCCTGATCCCGCGCACGCCATGGCCGCGCAGACTAGCAGCAGGCAGGCGGCCCGGCACACGTTTCGCCCCGCGAGAGCCGAGCTACCAACGGGAGCGAGACGGCCGCGGTACAGGTCGGCAATTTCCCATGGGGAGCAAATCGGCCTTACCTCGCGCCAGGACGAACGTATTCCTCTCACGCGCATCGCGCCTCCGGTTCGTGTCCACGCTCTATCATGCGCTCGAATGCCTCCCGGCAACGGCAAGTCGCCTCTCCCCTCCGGGCCGGTGCTCGCCGCCGGGTCCGCGGACCGCGTTTCCTTTGCCGCCGCCTTTCGTTACTGGGCGAGGCTCGGGTGCGTGAACTTCGGCGGACCCGCCGGCCAGATTGCGATGCTGCACCGGGACCTCGTCGTGAAGCGCCGGTGGATCTCGGAGGAGCACTTTCTGCGCGCGCTCAATTTCTGCATGCTGCTGCCGGGGCCGGAAGCCACCGAGCTCGCGATCTACGTCGGGTGGCTTCTTCACGGAACGGCCGGCGGCGTCGCCGCGGGAGTGCTGTTTGTTCTTCCCTCCGTCCTCCTGTTGCTGGGGCTCTCCTGGGCCTATGCGGCGCACGGAAATCTTCCCGCGGTCGCGGGCGTCCTCTCGGGATTGAAGCCCGTCGTCGTCGCGGTGGTCGCGTTCGCGGTCTGGCGCATCGGACGCCGTGCGCTGAAACGCCCGCTCGACGCGGCCATCGCGGCAGCCGCGTTCCTCGCGCTCTCGTTGTTCCACGCGCCGTTCCCGCTCGTGATCGCGGCCGCCGCCGCCGCCGGTGCGCTCGGAAAGCCGGCGGCCGGCGCCGGCGGCGAGGTCCGCGTGGAGCAGGACGCCGCGGCGAAGGCGAGGCTTCCGGGGACCGGCCGCAACATCCGCCTCGCGCTCGTGTTCTGGGCCCTGTGGGCGGCTCCCCTCGCAGCGGTCTCGTCCGTGCTCGGCTGGAACGGGACGCACGCCCGCGCGTACCGATTCTTTTCCCAGGCGGCGTTCGTGACCTTCGGGGGCGCGTACGCCGTGCTGACCTACGTCGTGCAGGCGGCCGTCGGGCAGTTTCACTGGATTTCGCAGGCCCAGGCGGTGGATGGGCTCGCGCTGGCGGAGACGACGCCGGGGCCGCTCATCATGGTCCTCCAGTTCGTCGGCTATCTCGCCGGGTGGCAGTTCCCAGACGGGCTGTCTCGCGGAGTTTCGGCGGCTCTGGCGGCGGGGCTCACGACGTGGGCGACCTTCCTGCCCTGCTTCTTCTTCATCCTTCTCGGAGCGCCCTTCATCGAACGCCTGAGCGAAAGAGGGCGGTTGAACGCCGCGCTCTCAGGGATCACGGCTGCCGTGGTCGGGGTGATCCTGAATCTGGCGGTGGTGTTTGCCGCCGCCGTCCTCTTCCCCCGGGGGCTCGCGGGCGGACCCGACCCGTTTTCCTCCCTCGTCGCGGCGGCGGCGCTCGCCGTGCTCATGGCCTTCGATGTCGAGGCGGCGTGGGTCGTCCTCGCCGGAGGCGTCGCGGGTCTCTCGAGGACTCTCGTGGCGGGCGGGCCCTGAACGGCGAAATTCGCCCGAATTCTGAACAGAACAGTTTTTTTTGACGCGCGCGAGGTTCATGGTGGGTTCACCAGCGGCTCCCTAGAATCCTCCCTGCTGAACGGCCGGCGCCTTTTGCGCCGCGCTCGAAAGGAGAATCGTCATGAACAAGATCTCTCGCATCCTCGCCCTCGGGGTCGCGGTGGCGCTCCCGACCGGTCTCTTCGCCCAGACGGCCGCCACGAAGCCGGCCGACAAGCCGATGGCGGCCCCGACCGCGACGACCTCCACCACCGGATCGTCCTCGAGCTCGATGAGCTCCAGCGACCACACGATGGCGGACGGCTCGAAGATGAAGACCAAGAAGAAGACCACCAGGAAGTCCAACCGGAAGGGCACCAAGACTAAGACCTCCGCGACGGTCGAAGTCACGAAGGCTCCCGTCAAGTAAGACTCCCGCTTTTGCGGATCCAGGCGTGCCGGCGACGGCACGCCTTTTTTTTATGCCCGGGAAAGTAGCTCCTGCAGGCGCGGCGTAACGGGAGCGGCAGAAACACTCCCGGATGTTCACATTCTGTTCATGGTCGCACTCTTAGAGTTTGCCGTATCCCCGTAGCGTGTTGCCCCGGGGTTTGAAGGAGGAATCCGATGAAGAAGTCCGTCCTGTCTTCCGTTGCCATCGTCGCGGCGCTGGCGTCCCCGATGGGAGTTCTCGCTCAGACTTCTTCGACGGGCAGCCAGTCGACCACGACGACCACGAGCGCGACCGGCAGCCAGTCTTACCCGAGCACCACGACCGGCACCACGACGACCACCGGGACCCAGACGAGCATGTCCGGGAAAAAGACCACGTTGAAGAAGAAGCACACCACCACGAAGAAGCAGAAGAAGACGACGACCACCGGCGCGGCCGCGTCGACCACGCCGTCCTCGAACTAACTCTTCTTCGGAACGGATCAGGGCCGGCGGGCAATCGCCGGCCTTTGTTTTACCTGGCTGACCGCGGCGGGCGCGTCAGGGCGTCGGGGCTTCCCGAATCTCGACGCCGCAACGGGTTCCGCCGAGCGGCCGCCAGATGACGTCGTAGATCGCCCCATCCCGGATCGTGATCCGACCCTGCCCCGACGCAATGCACGTTCCCAGATTGGTACAGCCGATCGATCCACCGACCACGTAGTTCGTCACGCCCGGCTTCACGCCATGAACCTCGAACAGATTCGACGTGGGGAGCGTCATCTTCTTGCCGAGTCTCACCTGCAGGGACAGGACACAGCCGTACGGGTCGCCCGTGTAGCGGAGAAAAATGCTCGGCGAAGCGCTCTCCTGCGGCGCGGGCGCGGGCGCAAGCGCCGACGCGGGGGCATTCGGGACGTTCATCGCCGCGGCGGGACTGACGGCCGCGATCGGAGCGGCGGGTTTCACCGGGTCCGTGCCTCCGCGATGGAAGCAGCCCGCGTTGTGAAGGGTGGCGACGAGCCCGGCCAGGGCGGTGATGGTTCCGCCCACCGCCGTAAAGAGGCCCGGTGCGGTCTGCCACCAGCTTTGAGGTTTTTCGTCGGGCATCTCGTCTCTCGTCCTGCCGGCGCCGCTCGGCCGGTCTCGCCAACCTCGGCGTGTCTCGGAAATTGTGGAGGAATCCTGGGGCGGGATTCTTGCCGCAGGTCTCACCGGAGTCAAGCGGAGAACCGGAATTTCGAATGACGGAGGTCTGGGTTAAGCTCGGGGCGTTGACACTCCCGGTGCCCTTTCACCCCGCGGTCGAGTCGTGGTTCTCCGCTCGACTGGGCGAGCCTACTCCGCCGCAACGCGACGGCTGGCCGGCGATCCAGTCGGGCGCGCACACACTCATCGCGGCACCGACCGGGTCCGGCAAAACGCTCGCCGCGTTCCTCTCCGCGATCGACTCGCTCGTCCGGCAGGGGCATGGGCGGAGCCTGGCGGACGAGACGTCCGTCCTCTACGTCTCGCCACTGCGGGCGCTCTCGAACGACGTTCGCAAGAATCTCGAAGGCCCGCTTGCGGAGATCCGCGCGGCGGACCCGTCCGTGCCCGAGATTCGCGTCCTGGTGCGGACGGGAGATACGCCGGCTTCGGAGCGCGCCGCGATGGTCCGCCGCCCGCCGCACATCCTCGTGACCACTCCCGAATCGCTCTATCTCCTTCTGACGAGCGAGAGCGGCCGCCGCATCCTGGCGTCCGTGCGGACGGTGATCGTCGATGAGATCCATGCGCTCGTGCGGGACAAGAGGGGCAGCCACCTCGCCCTCTCGCTCGAGCGGCTCGAGGCCGTGGCGACCGGTCCGGTCCAGCGGATCGGGCTCTCCGCCACGCAAAAGCCTCTCGAGCGCGTCGGCCGCTTTCTCACCGGGACGGGCCGCGTCTGCACCCTGGTTGACGCGGGGACATTTCGCGCCCTCGACCTCGCGATTGAAATCCCGCCCTCGCCCCTTTCGACCGTCTGTTCACACGAACAGTGGGAGGAGATCTACGAGCGGATCGCCGCGCTCGTTCGCGAGCACCGCACCACCCTGGTGTTCGTCAACACCCGGAAGATGGCGGAGCGCATCGCCGGGCAGCTCACGCGCCTGCTCGGCGAAGACGCCGTGACGAGCCACCACGGGAGCCTTTCGCGCGAGCGCAGGCTCGACGCGGAGGAGAGATTGAAGGCGGGCCGCCTGAGGGCGCTTGTCGCCACCGCGTCGCTCGAGCTCGGAATCGACATCGGCGACGTGGATCTCGCGATCCAGGTCGGCGCGACCCGCTCCATCGCGACACTTCTCCAGCGCGTGGGGCGGGGCGGCCATGCGCTCCGGAAAGTCCCGAAGGGCCGGATTTTCCCTCTGACGCTCGACGAGCTCGCGGAAGCCGCCGCGCTCCTTCGGTGCATCCGTTCGTCGGTGCTCGACCGCACGCCCGAGCCCGCGCGTCCTCTCGACATCCTCGCTCAGCAGATCGTGGCCGCCTGCGTGGCGGAGCCGTGGGGAGAGAACGCCCTCTACGACCTGGTCCGCCGGGCCTGGCCGTACCGCGACCTCACGCGCGAGGAGTTCGACGGCGTGGCCTCGCTCCACACGGGCGGCCGGCGTGCCCTGCTTCACCGCGACGGCGTTGGCGGCCGTCTGCTGGCGACCCGTCGGGCGCGCATGACCGCCCTGCTCTGCGGAGGAGCGATTCCGGACACCGCCGACTATCAGGTGCGCCTGGAGCCGGAAGGCACGCTCGTCGGGACGGTGAACGAGGACTGGGCGATCGAGTCGAACGGCGGGGACATCTTCCAGCTCGGCAACGCGTCCTGGCGGATCCTTCGTGTCGAGACCGGCGTCGTCCGCGTGGCGGACGCGAAGGGACAGTCGCCGAGCCTTCCGTTCTGGCTCGGGGAGGGGCCGGGCCGCACGCGCGAGCTCGCCCAGGCCATCGGTGAGCTCCGGGAAATGGGTGAAGGCGCGGGCGGAGGAAGCGAAGGCGCCGGTGGCGGGCTCCGGGACGCCTGCGGCGAAGCTCTTCCGGAGGGCGCGGCCCTCCAGCTTCTGGAGTACATCGAAGCCGGACGGGTCTCGCTCGGCGCCGTCCCGACCCAGAAGCGGGTGATCCTGGAACGCTTCTTCGACGAGAGCGGCGGGATGCAGCTCGTCGTGCACGCTCCCTTCGGGTCGCGCATCAATCGCGCGTGGGGCCTGGCCCTACGCAAGAAATTCTGCGTCGGGTTCGGGTTCGAGCTGCAGGCGGCCGCGAACGAAGAGGCGATCGTGCTCTCGCTCGGGCCCATGCACAGCTTCCCGCTCGAAGAGGTCTTCGAGTACCTCAATCCTGCGACGGCCCGCGAAGTGCTCATCCAGGCGCTGCTCCCCGCCCCGATGTTCGAGACGCGCTGGAGGTGGAACGCGCAGCGCTCCCTGCTCCTCGAGCGCTCCCGCGGCGGCAAACGCGTCCCGCCGAATCTGCTCCGGATGCGCGCGAACGATCTTCTGGCGGGGGCTTTCCCGCAGGTCCTCGCCTGCCCGGAGACGCTGTCCGGCGGACCGATCCCCGTGCCGATGGACCATCCGATCGTGCGGCAGACGGTCGAGGACTGCCTGAACGAGGCGATGGACGTTGAAGGCTTTCTCGAGGTGCTTCGAGGCCTGAAGGACGGATCGATCGAGAAACTCGCCGTCGACACGGTTGAGCCGTCCGCATTCGCGCGCGGCATTCTCTCGTCGCAGCCCTATAGTTTCTTGGACGACGCTCCCCTCGAGGAGCGGCGGACGCAGGCGGTTCTTTCGCGCCGCGTGCTCGACCCGCGCACGTCCGACGAGATCGGAATGCTCGATCCCGAAGCGATCGCCCGCGTTCGCGACGAGGCGTGGCCGTCCCCCGAGAACGCCGAGGAGGTGCACGAAGCCCTTCTTTGGATGGGGTTCGTCACGGACGCCGAAGCCGAGCCGTGGCAGGCGTGGCTGGGCGAGCTCGCCTGGGCGCGCCGCGTCACGCACCAAGGCGGGCGTTACATGGCGGTCGAGGCGGACCGCGATCCGAAGGCCGTGCTGCGCGGCCGCATGGAGGCGCTCGGGCCGATCTTCGTGGCGCCGGAAGAGGAGCCGCTCCTGCGGGAGCTCGAAGTCGAAGGGTCGGTCCTGCGGACCCGCATCAACGGCCGCGCGGCCTGGTGCGACCGCCGGCTGCTCGCGCGGATCCACCGCGCGACCGTCGACCGGCTCCGGCGCGAGATCGAGCCCGTCTCCGCTGCGCAGTTCCGCCGGTTCCTCGCGTGCTGGCAGCACGCCGACCCGGCCCACGTGCTCGAGGGCCCGCGCGGGGTGGCGCAGGTGATCGCGCAGCTCGCGGGGTACGAAGCGCCCGCGGCCGCGTGGGAAGCGAACCTCCTGCCGGCCCGGGTCCGGGCGTACAAGCGCGAATGGCTCGACCAGCTGACTCTCTCCGGGGAGGTGGTCTGGGGCCGGCTTTGGGGATCCGGAGCGGGGCCGATCCGCCGGACTCCGGTGTGCCTCGTTCTACGCGCGGACGTAGATGCCTGGACTGCGCTCTCGGAGGCCACCAGCGAGCCCGCGGAAGTTTCAGCGGAAGCGGCCGCGATCGGGGAATCTCTGGAGCGCCGTGGAGCGATGTTCTTTCCGGAGCTCGCGAAGGAAGCCGGCCTCTCCTCTTCGCTCGCCGAGGAGGGGCTCGGACGGCTGATCGCGGCCGGCCGGGTGACCTGCGATTCGTTCTCCGGACTGCGCTGGCTGATTGTCCCGGCGTGGCGCCGCAAGGCCGTGGGCTTGTCCGCCGGGCGCTGGAGCGCGCTTGTGTCCGGCCGTCCGGCGGGCGAAGAGCGCTTCACGCCGGCGCAGTCGGAGTTCATCGCTCGCCGGATGCTCGCGCGGACCGGTGTCGTGTTCCGCAGGACGCTCGCGCGCGAGAAACAGCCGATCCCCTGGCGGGACGTTGCGCGCGCCCTGCGGACGCTCGAGGCGCGAGGCGAGGTGCGCGGGGGCCGGTTCGTCGCCGGATTCGACGGCGAGCAGTACGCGCTCTCCGAAGCGGTGACGCTCCTGAGGGAGCTCCGCCGCAGAGGCGAGGCGCCTGACGCGCGGCCGGTTCTCGTCTCCGCGGCCGACCCGCTGAACTTGAATGGCATCCTGACGCCCGACGAGCGGATCTCGCCTCTCGTCCGCCGGCAGATCCGCGTCGCTTAGAAGGCCCCATTCTCCCGGGTGTCCCCGCGGCCTGGCTTCACTCTCC
>JBBROA010000084.1:0-18489 GCA_038229875.1 Thermoanaerobaculia bacterium
GCAACCCGTCTCTCGAGTTGCGAACACTTTGTCGAGGTTTCGCCGGGGTTATCATCGACAGGATGTTCGACGCTTGGTCGCCGGCTCCTGCTTCGCTGCCGCCGCACGGTCCGGACGTGCACGTCTGGGGCATCGACGTGTCCCTCTGGCGTCCGCGCGTTCCAACGCTGCATCGACTGCTCGCCCCGGACGAGCGTGCGCGCGCTGATCGGTTCCGGTTCGAGGCGGATGCCTTTCGGTTGATCATCGGTCGTGGCGTGCTGCGGCTGCTCATAGGCGAATTCCTGCACCTGCTTCCGGAGCGGGTCGCCTTTACATATTCTCCCAGCGGCAAGCCGTCGGCCGCCGGCATTGAGTTCAATGTGGCGCACTCGGGCGACGTCATCCTCATCGCGACGCATCAGTGCCGCATTGGTATCGACGTCGAGCGTGTCAACCGCGCGGTCGACGTGGCGTTGATGAGCCGCGCCTGCTTCACCGCGCGCGAGCGAGCGCTGATGCTCGAGGGTGCCGCGACTCGGGAAGCATTCTTTCGACTCTGGACGCGGAAAGAGGCATGGCTCAAGGCGGTTGGGACCGGGCTGTCGTTTCCTCTGCGCGGCGTCGATGTTACGGACGGGGCCGCGCCGGCGATCGCGCCTGGTGCCGCAATCGTTGGCAACCCGCCAACGCGCATCATTGATCTCCAAGCCGAGCCCGGTTATCTCGCTGCCTGCGCCATCTCAGGGCCGGACTGCTCAATGCGTCTGTGGCGCCTCGGGGAGTGGTGGTCATAAAACCGCCGTTATCGACGGCACCCTGCCCGTAAGCGGACCGGTTCGCGTTCCGTCTGGAGGGCCACCGCCGGCCCGGCTAGTGCTTGTTTGCGCGGTCTTCCGCAGGCCGGCCTCGTCACCATTCGGCAGGACCGCCACGGACAGGTTTGCAGACGCGACCACGAGAATCTTGAAGCGAAGGTCGAGCGGCGCCTGAAGCGCGAGCAGTGTCCGGCGCTTGGCACGAATATCGACGTCGATGACTTCGAGGCGAATGTTGTGCGCAAGTTCTCGACTGCGGACGCACGACGAAAAGCGATGCCTGTGCAACGCAAGAAGGTAAGTCCATTCTCCGGCACGTCGTTTTGGCGTTTTCGCCAAGGGTGCGTATTGACTACCGTTTCATGGCCAGAGAAGTGGACGGCGGCGCATACTGGCGCATCGACGTGTGAACCAGGGTTGTTGGGTTAGCAACAGAGATTGTTAACCGCACCTGCTGGCCAGCTGCAAGCAGCACCTGACGTCGAGACCACTGCTCACGTGCACGCGAGGAGCTCGTCCGGGACCCCGTCAGCCCTTTCCGCGCACGATTCGGACCGCGGAGACCACCCAATCGCTGCGAGCGTTCCTTACCCGCTCGTCGGCCTTCTGCGCCCAACGGTCGCTGCTGCGGTCATGAGCCTAGCTCGATCTCGGTGATTGGAAACGCGCTGCGTATGGGACAGGAGCGCCCGGTAACCTGTATTGGCGTTTTCGTCGACGTCCGCACTTTCGGCTCAGCATTTCCTGTGACCGTTTTCTCTAAGCCTGACTCTCGTCCGCCACGGCTTTCCTAACGGGAAGCCGTGATGTGTCCCGCCATACCGGTGTCCTGCGCCGCGCGGAGGGATTCCGCGAGTCGTTCGCCGAGCGTCCGCACGTTTGCCTCCTCTTCGAGGAGGGAGGAGTGGCCGCCGGGGACCTCGATGAGCTCGACTCCTTCGCCGCACAGCCTCTCCCACCCCAGGTGCGGGTAGGGCCGCAGACGGTCGCGCCAGTCCTCCGTTCGATCCATGGCTCGGAAGATCGTGGCGCGTCCCTCGTAAAATCCCGGGACATACCTCCTGCCGGCGCGGTTGTTCGCCTCAAGCACTCGCCGCTGGGCTCTCCGCAGCGGACGGAAGAGCGCCTCGTAACCGCGGGAGAGCGCGCCGCCGGCAAGAGAGCGCAGCGTTTCCGCCCGCCGCATCAAGTAGGAGATCCTCGCCCGCGGCCCGACCCTTTTCAACGCCGCAATGTGCACACGCGTTCTTTCACGCGCGTGCTCCAGGCGAGTCAGTCCGGGAGTGGTAGGAAGGTTGAACGTATCGAAGAAGGCGAGGAAGGCGGTTCGCTGTCCCTGTGCCCGGAGCTGACGAGCCATCTCGAAGGCGACCTTTCCTCCAAACGAGTAGCCTCCGAGGTAGTACGGCCCTTCGGGCTGCAGACCCCGGATTTCACGCACGTAGTGGGCCGCCATCTCCTCGACCGTCTCGTGAGGCCGACGCGAGCCATCCAGTCCCTGCGACTGGAGGCCGTAGACCGGCTGGTCCGCTCCGAGTTGCCGCGCGAGCCCGCGATAGTAGACGATTCCCGTGTTGGCATGGACCGCGAAGAACGGCGGCTTCGTCCCCTTCGGTTGAATCGCCACGAGCGAACACTGCACCCGCCCGGATTGGGTCCGCTCCTCGATCATTTTCGCGAGCTGGGCGACGGTGGGCGCGCGGAAGAGCGCCGCGGGCGCGAGGGTGTGGCCGACCCGCCGCTCGATTCTCGCAAGAAGCTTCAGCGCCAGAAGTGAGTGACCTCCGACGTCGAAAAAGTTGTCGTTCACCCCGATGCGTTCGATGCCGAGGATCTCGCGCCAGATGCCGGCGAGCGTCTCTTCGTTCGCATTTCGAGGCGCGACGAAGGGATCATCGAGCTCGGGGCGGAACGCCTCCCGCGAGGTCAACGAGGCGCGATCGATCTTGCCGCTGGCAGTCATCGGCATCGCGTCGAGCAGCACGAAGGCGGACGGGATCATGTGAGCGGGCAGCGTCCGGGCGAGCGAGTCTCTCAGCTCCCGCACGAGGAGAACCGCGGAGGGCTCAAGGACCACCCACGCCACGAGGCGCGCCGCGCCCGGAGCCTCCTCTCGTGCCTGCACGACGGCCTCGCGCACGCCGGCGATCCCGCGCAGGGCCGCCTCGATCTCTCCGGGCTCGATGCGATAGCCGCGCAGCTTGATCTGTCCGTCGACGCGGCCCAGGTACTCGAGATCTCCCGAGGAGAGAAGCCGCACGCGGTCCCCCGTGCGATACATGCGCCCTCCCCCCTCAAGAAAGGGATCCCGCAGGAATCTTTCCGACGTCAGCTCGGGACGGTTCCGATAGCCGCGCCCGACGCCCGCGCCGCCGATGTAGAGCTCCCCGACGACGCCCATGGGAACGCGCTTCTGTCGCCGGTCGAGGACGTAGGTTCGGACGTTGTCGATCGCGCGGCCGATCGGCACGGTCCCGGAGACCGTTTCGCTCCGCGACGGATCGGCTTCCCAGAAGGTCGCGGCGACGGAGATCTCCGTCGGCCCGTAGCCATTGACGAGATGCACACGATCGCCGGCGAGCCGTTTCCACTGCGCGAATCGCTCCGGGAGAGCGCGCTCGCCTCCGATGATGACCAGTCGGATCGATTCGGGGAGATTCGCGCCTCCCGCGGACGCTTCCGCGACGAGCTCGTGCCAGTACGACGTCGGAAGGTCCACAACTGTCAGTCGGAGATCGCGGCACGCGGCCAGAAACGCGCCGGTCGTCGCGATCATCTCTTCCGATCGGAGAACGAGAGTCGCTCCGCTCGAAAGCGTCGTGAAAATTTCCTGCGCCGAAGTGTCGAAGCTGAGGGACGCGAACTGGAGGAAGCGGTCGCCCGCCACGAGGCGGAATTGCCGGACGGCGCAGAGCACGTGATTGGTGATGGAGCTGTGCTCGATCTCGACGCCCTTGGGGGTTCCCGTGGAGCCCGAGGTGTAGATGACGTAGGCCAGATCGCCGGGATCGCTCTCGCGGTCCAGCCGGCCTTCGCTTTCGGACTCGATGGCGCCGCGCTGCGCGTCGAGATCGACGATCGCTGCGGGCGATTTCGGGATCTCGGCGGACGTCCGCCCGTTGACGAGCGCGAGTCGCGCTCCGGAGTCCTCGAGCATGAACCGCAGGCGCTCGGCGGGATACGACGGATCGAGCGGCAGGTAGGCTCCACCCGCTTTCAGGATGCCGAGGAGGCCCACGATCATGTCGAAGGAGCGCTCGACGCACAGTCCGACGAGGACTTCGGCCCCGACGCCGCGGCTTGCAAGAAACTGGGCAAGCCGATTGGCGCGCGCGTCTAATTGCGCGTACGTCCACTCCCGGCCTTCCACGGAGACGGCGGTCGCCTCGGGAGTGCGGGCGACGCACTCTTCGAAGAGCCCATGGAGAGTTCGCCGGCGCTCCGACTCGTTGCGGTGCGCCGGGCCGCCCGCGGACGCCGCGCCCGACGCCAGAATTCTCCCGGGGTCCTTCGGGGCGTCGGAAGGGAGCGGCCTCGCGTCAGAGCTCATCGGAGTGGGCAGAAGATGATAAGCGATGGGGGACGTCCGTCACCCGAGGTGGGCTAGACTGAGCGTTCCCCGTCAGTTGAAGGAACAAGAAGAATGGCGACCGGGACAGGCCCCACCGCGAGCAGGGTTTCGGCCGACGCAGTGATCGCGTGGCTTCGCGACTATGCCGCGACCCGGATTGACTCGCTTCTGATCGATGAGCGCCGGACAATTCCGCCCCATGTTGTTCTCGACTTCGGCAATCGGGGGCTCCTTGGCCTCCGGATCCCCGTGGCCGAGGGCGGGCTCGGCCTCGATCAGGCGGACGTCGTCCGCGTTCTCGAGCAGCTCGGAGCGATCGACCTGACGCTCGCCACATTCGTCTCATCTCACGCGATCGGGCTGTCGGCGATTCATCGATTCGGTTCTCCGGCACTTCGGCGAGAGACCCTTGCCGCGCTCGCTTCGGGACGCGAGATCGCGGCCTTCGCTCTCTCGGAGCGCGCGGCGGGATCGAACCCCCGGGCGCTCGAGACGGAGGCCCGCTCCGACGGCCGCAACGGCTGGATCTTGACGGGCGAGAAGTACCTCGTCGACTCGGGATCCTGGGCGAGCGTGTTCACCGTCTTCGCACGGACTCCGGATGACTCCGCGGGCACTTCCGGCATTTCGGCGTTTGTGATCCGCCAAGGGACGCCAGGCCTGACGATCGGCCGCGAGTCGCTCACCCTGGGAATGCGCGGAATGGTTCAGAACCTGGTCCGGCTGAGCGGGGTCCCTGTCGGGCCGGATGCCCTTCTCGGGAGCGCCGGCGACGGGATCGCTATCAGCCAGGACGTCATCTCGACGGCGAGGCTGAACCTCGCGGCCAAGTGCGTCGGCGGCATGAAGCGATGCCTTCAGCTTCTCCGCCGATTCGCGTCCCGCCGCCGGATCGCGACCGGGCTCCTGTGGGACAACCCGGTCACGCAATCGCGGGTCGGACAGCTCGTCGGCGCGGTCGGCGCGGTCGAAGCCCTCGTCGCTCGGATTTCCCGCGGCGTCGACGCGGGCGAGGCGATTCCCACAGAGGCCTACCTGGCGTGCAAGGTGGCGGCGTCGGAGTCTCTGTGCCACGCGGCAGAAACGCTCATGCAGGCGATGGGAGGACGTGGCTACGAGGAGCCCAATTCGGTCGCGCGGATCCTTCGCGACGCCCGGTCCTTTCTGGTGAGCGAAGGGCCGACGGAGAGTCTGACCATGTACGTCGGTTCCCGCGCGATTCACGCGGGGGCCGATCTCTCCCGTTACATCTCGGATTCCCTGGGCTCACCGGCGATCTCCCGCCGGCTCGCGGACGAGGTCGAACGCATTCGAGCCGGGTGCCGGGAACGCCTGGCGGAGCGGATCGGCGAGACGGCGGCGTCGGAATGGGCGAGCTGGCGCGCCGGCAGGGCCGCGACGTTTGCGATCCTTCAGGCGGCCGAAGAACAGGGGCGGGAGGGAGACCGCTCGGTCGCGGGCGAATGGGCCCGCTCGAAGTTCGAGCAATGCGTCGCGGAATCGCTCGAGGGGGGCCCGGCGGAGTGGGCCGTGGGGCAGGCCGCGTTCGCCGCGGATCTAATCGACGGCTATGAGGGTTCGATCGGCACCGTCGAGCCGGTCACTCCCGGAGTCGAGACGCAACCTGATGCGCTGCTTCGGGTTCAGACATCGGGTTCGCCGTCCGACTCCGAGCCGAGCCGTCTCCCGGCGGAAGAGCGCCGGCTCGTCCTGGAAACGTGGAACGAAACCGCATCCCCGTACCCGCGCGACGCGTGTGTCCACCGGCTCTTCGAGGAGCAGGCCGCGCGGGTTCCCGATCGGGTCGCGCTGGTCTCCGGCCCGGTGTCGCTCCGCTACCGCGACCTCGACCTTCGCTCCGAGGCGCTCGCCCGCGCGCTGCGGCACGCGGGCGTGTCGGCGGGCGCCCCGGTCGGCGTTTGCGTCGAGCGTTCGGCGGATCTCGTGGTCGCCCTCCTCGCGGTCTTCAAGGCTGGCGGCGCATATGTCCCGCTCGACACGGCGCAGCCGCAACGCCGCCTCGCCCACGTTCTGGAGGAGACGCGTCCGACCGTGATCGTGGCGTCGCCGGAACTCGCAGCGAGGCTTCCGGGCCATGCCGCGCGGGTCGTGTCGCCCGATTCCGGAAAGCGCAGCGCAGCGGCGGCCGCGACTCCTTCGGGATGGAAGCCCGCCGGCGCCGAGGGTCCTGCGTATGTTCTCTTCACGTCCGGATCAACGGGAAGCCCGAAGGGAGTGGAAGTCTCCCACCGGTCGGTGGTCAATCTGCTCCTCTCGATGCGGCGGCGGCCCGGGTTTTCGGAGAGCGACGTGCTCGTCGCCGTCACGACACTTTCATTCGACATTTCCGTTCTGGAGCTCTTTCTGCCGCTCGTCTCCGGCGGCCGCGTCGTGGTCGCCGACTCTTCGACGGTCCTCGACGGGATCGCTCTCGCGCGCCTGATGGATGAGAGCGGCGCGACCGTCCTCCAGGCGACGCCGGCGACTTGGCAGATGCTCCTCGCCTCCGGCTGGGACGGAAGGCCGGGGCTCACCGCACTCTGCGGCGGCGAACCGCTCTCTCCGGAGCTTGCGAAGGAGCTCCTCCCGAACACCGGGAGCCTCTGGAACATGTACGGGCCGACGGAAACGACGGTCTGGTCCTGCGTCGAAAGAGTGACGGACGGATCGGGCCCGATCTCGATCGGTCGGCCGATCGCGAATACGCGGGTCTATCTTCTGGACGACAGCCGCGAGCCGGTCGCCATCGGCGCGATCGGGGAACTCTGGATCGGAGGCGACGGTGTCGCGCGCGGGTACTGGAATCGGCCGGACCTTACCTCGGAGCGATTCGTGGCGGACCCGTTCCGGCCCGCAGACCGCGTCTACCGCACGGGCGATCTCGCGCGATTCCTCCCGGACGGCCGGATCGAGCACCTGGGGCGCGTCGACCGGCAGATCAAGATTCGCGGTTTCCGGATCGAGCCCGGGGAGATCGAGGCCGCGATCGCGAGCCACTCGTCCGTGCGCGAAGCGGTCGTCGAGCCGCAGCGTCATTCGGAGAGCGACACCCGGCTGGTCGCTTTCGTGACACTCCAGCCGGGCCATCCCGAGAGGGAGCCCTCCGCGTCTCTCCGGCAGCATGCGCGAGACCGGCTGCCTCCCTACATGGTTCCGTCGCGGTTCATCGTCCTCGACCGTCTCCCGCTCACGCCCAACGGCAAGCTCGATCGCGAGGCTCTGCGAACGAGGGCGGCGCCCGCCGAGGCCGCCGACAACGCGGATCCGCCGGGCATCGCGCGAGAGCTCTCCCCCATCGAGAGCCGGATCGCCGCGATCTGGGAGGGCCTTCTGCGCCTTCCGGGAATCGGCCGGCCCTCCGATTTCTTCGCCCTCGGCGGCCATTCGCTGCTCGCTACCCAGGTCGTTTCGAGGCTTCGCTCGGAGCTCGGCGTCGAGATTCCGATCGATGTCGTGTTCGACAGTCCGACGCTCGGCGCACTCGCGCGAGTAGTCGAGCACGCGCTCGATGCCCCCGCCGGCGGGCGCGCCGACGCCGCGTCCCGCCCCGTGCCGGCGTCTGCTGGCACGCGGGAGTCCGTTCTGTCCTCCGCGCAGCGCCGCCTCTGGGTCCTCGAGCGGCTCGAGCCGGGCAGCGGCCGCTACAACGTGGTCCTCGCCCTCCGGATGCGCGGTTCTCTCGATCCGGAGCGGCTCGAACGGGCGTTCGCGGCGGTCGTCCGGCGTCACGAGATCCTCCGGACGCGTTTCGAGGATCGCGACGGGGATCCCGTGCAGGTCGTGGACGACGCGCCAAATCGCACCCTGCTCCGAATGAACACGGCGTCGCTGGCGGAGGACGAGCGGCGGGCGGCGTGGGAGCGCGCCATCCAGAGGGAGGCGTCGCGACCGTTCGATCTTCAGAACGGGCCGCTCCTGCGGCCGACGCTGCTGAATTTCGCGCCGGACGATCACGTCCTGCTCGTGGGCATGCACCACATCGTGACGGACGGCTGGTCGGCGGGGGTGCTCCTCGCCGAGGTGAGCGCCGCCTACGAAGCGGAATCGCCGGACAGGTCGGAAAGCGCCGCGCCCCTCGATCCTATGCTCCTTCAGTACGCGGACTTCGCCCGGTGGGAGAACGATCGACAGAGGGGTCCGGACTTCGAGCGCGACCTTGCGTACTGGGTCCGAAAGCTTCGCGAACTTCCGCCGCTCGACCTCCCGGCTGATCGCGCCCGCCCGTCGGCACCGAGCGACCGCGGGGGGGTCTTCGACCTCGAGATTGCGGCCGAGGTCTGCGGGGCTCTCCGGCGGTTGGCGTCCGCGCGTTCGGGCACAATGTTCATGACGCTCTTCGCCGCGTGGCAGGCCCTGCTCTCCCGTTATGGCGGCCAGGAGGATTTCGGAATCGGCTTTCTCGTCGCGAACCGCCTGCATGCGGATCTGGAGGGATTGATCGGCTGCTTCGTCAACACGCTCGTGATGCGCGCCGATCTCTCGGGCGACCCGAGCTTTGCGGTCCTTCTGGATCGCGTGCGGGAGAGCGCGCTCGAGGCGTACGTCCACCAGGGAGTGCCCTTCGATCGCGTCGTCAACGAGCTCGGCGGGCGAAGACAGGTCGGGCGCAATCCCCTGTTCCAGGTGATGTTCGACTACCAGAACGCTCCGGCGTTCGAGCACGCGTTCGGGGGGCTCGAATCGACTCTTCTCGCGGTCCCCACGATGCGGGTCAAGTTCGACCTCGCGTTGACCGTTCGAGAGCACGAAGGCGGGCTCGTCTGCCGCTTCGACTACAGCTCCGATCTGTTCGAGGCGGAGACCATCGGCCGAATCGCGACGCACTTTCAGGCTCTGCTCGAAGCGGTCGCGTCCGATCCGGGGCAGCTCGTTGCCGACCTGCCGCTCGTCGCGGCGAACGCGGTCGAGTGATCGGATGCCGCGTTGAATGGCATCGCGGTGGGCTCCGCCGACCTCAAGACGAAAACTTTCATTTCGAGAAGTGGTTCCCGGTATTTTCCAAACATCCCAGCGAGAAGTCCCTGAGAAACCTGAGCTAATGAGGAACCCGCCCGCATGCGAACTGAAGACTGCCGGTGGGCCTGACGGATTGCAGAAACTTGGTGGCTGCGCGGAACCAGCGCAGCCACAGCCCTTCTCTGTCCCGCGACCTCGATCGCAGGATGGGACGAAGAGGGCAACCACTCGGTCCGGATGTTTCCACGATGTTAGGCGAAGCGCGGTCCGCGCCATGATCCGGGGGCGGCGCCCCTCAGACGATTGCCAGGCGAGTCTCCGGCCACCTCGCGCCCTTCGGATCGAGCACGAGGTCAGCGTCGACCCGATCACCCAGATCCTGCGAGAGATCTCCGCCGCCGACAACCGCCGCCGCCTCTCCGCCGGTACCGTCGAACCGGAGGACGTATAAAGGATCGTTCCCGCGTGCGATTTATGCGGAGACGGATGGCGGGCGCAGGAAGACAAACTTTCCTCGGAGGTGAAATAATCCTGCGCGTCGGATCTCTCGCTGGGATCCTCGGAGTGATTTGTGAAATCCGGCGTCGTCGGCTTCTTTACGAAAAAGCGAACTGCAGTCGAGGAGCGCGACTACCCCCGCCATGTCGATATCGTCCGCTCGGCAGTCGCCGGAGCGCTTCGCAGCCTCAGATGGGAACTTCGCACGACGCAGAGCGGCATGATCGAAGCAAGCTGGAGTGGCGTCTTTGGGGCGCAGGGCTCCGTCGTGGTCCGAATCCTCACGGTGAAGAAGGTCACGCGTGTGCGCGTCGAGTCTGTCGCCCGAAAAGGGGGATTCGATTTTGGCGAGAATGCGAGCAAGGTCCGAGAGTTCTTTCTGAAGCTGGACCTGAATTTGCCGCTGTAGCTGTCTGACCGAGAGCGTTGAGAGGCGCTCATCTGCCAGCTTGGGCACGCCGACCGTCGAGACCCTGTACCAAACTGATTCACCCTTCCTGAATACGAAGGTCACCGAGCAAACGGCATTGGCGACCGGTCGATCGCCGCGCCCCCGCCGTAGGCGGCTTCGGTGTGCCCGCCTTGCCGTACGGCTTCGCGGTGGCCCAGAGGTCGGCCGCGATGCGGGCGTCGGCGTTCCGGTCCGAGGTACGGCGGCGGGGGTGACGAGCGGGTGATCCTCATGCGGGGGTCCTCCTGCCGGATCATCGCAACGTCGGAGGTTCTGAAAGATTTTTCAGATCCCCGTGTGAATGCCAGTGTGAATGTTCACACCACCAAACACCCTCAAAAACTCATCGGCAAAAAGAACGGGCCTCCTGATCTGCACCAGAAGGCCCGTGAATCCGTGAAGTTAGGTCCGAGTTGTCTTGGAATCCCTGAGGGATGATTTGGTCGGGACGCCGGGATTCGAACCCGGTTCGGGTGGATTTTTCCACGACTGAAAACACCCCCGTCGGCGGGTCTTTTTACAACCTAACCCCTGCCGATTGAACGAGATTGACGGACGGCTAACTCCTGCCCTTCTCGCGGTTTCGAACACGGATAAAACACGGATAATCGGGGTCGAACACGGATAAAAAGCGGATAGTTTGGGGGCGAGTTTCAACGCCTGGGCTCGGGTCAGGGAAGGGGTGCGGGTTGCCTTCCCGGAGGGATCTGATGCTCCATCGGGTGGTCCCTCGGAGAGCGGTCCTCCGCTCCCCCGATTCCCCCGACCGTCGGGGAAGAATCGGGGAAGAAATCGGGGAAGAAAAGCCTCTCGGCGCGCCTTCCCCGATCCCCCGCCCTACCCTAAGTAGGGCGGGAGGGATCGGGGAAGCGGCGCGCGGCCCGGCTTTACTCCGTCTCCGGGGGCGTCTCGCGCACCTTCGGCGGAAGTGAGTATCGCCCACGCCTGGGCCGCTGGATTAATCCGGCCTTGAACGCTGCGGTGATAAAACCTTCAGCCTGCGAGACCTTAACGGTGAATCGTTTTTGGACAGCGTTTCGGAGCGAATTCGCAGGGATTGAAATCGGGGAAGAAATCGGGGAAGCCGTTCCCCGATCCGTTCCCCGATTCGATTTCGCGACAAGCTTGCCTAGCTCATCTTTAACGCCTTGGAGAATCGTGGGGTTGATCGTGGAGCGCGAGACAGGCTCGTCGGGATCGTTGGCGTCAACGCCGGGCTTTCCGGATTTCAAGAAATCAAAGCGGAATGCGGTCAAGCCGTCCGCTCGAACCTGACGGACGAAACGGAGTGCGCCGGGTGGGGTGTCTTCATCGCGTGTCTTGGTAAACTCGATGATCCGATCCACCTTCCCGTTTTTCTTGTCCTTTCGAATAATCAAAACCTCCGCCGCGATGTCCCGTTTACAGGATGCTCCGCGCAGCCTGTTCGACCCCTCCAATTCCTTGGACTTGCCAGCGTGATCGTTTATGACGACACAGCAGTTGAGAGGGACGGCGATTTCCCCGAGGATGCCATTGAGAATGTCCGCTACTTCCGAGTTGTCGTCCTCATCCGCTCCGTCGATGATGTTCACGAAGTTCTCAACCCAGACAAGTCCATCCTGAGCGCCCAGAGACTTCAGCTTCTCCCGAAGGGCGGCACGCTGCTCGGGCGTACGCACCTTCGCTCCGGACTTCATCAAGTACCGGGAGCGTCCCGAAGTCGCCGCGACCTCATCGCGAGAGAACGCCTTCCGCAGCCGTCGCCGGAACTGCCCCACGGACATTTCCTCACTCACGAACACGGTGTTGACGGGAATGGTCTTCAGCGGGCCAATCAGCAACCCGAGTGCGATCTTGTGTGTCCAATCCTGCGCGAGAGTGCTCTTGCCGACACCGCCGTCTGCGCCCACAAAGGCGAGAGAACGGGGCTGAAACATCGCGTCGCCAAGAATCCCTTTCGGCTCCTTGACGGTTTCATCGTCATAGAGTGCCAGAACATCACCCTCTAACGGTGGCGGTCCAGCCTCCTGCATCTTGATCCACCCCTCTTCCGCGTCCGCGATGCGCTCCGATTCCTCGAAGCCAGCACACGCGAATTCACTCCGCGCCTTCGTCATCAATGTCTCCAGCGTTCCACCGGCGTCCAGAAAGTCGGAGACATCCCCCTTCGGCTTCGAGGACACAGGAGCGAGGGAAACGACGGACGCCGCGACGGGCCGCAGCTGCTCCACGATGTCCTCAGTGTGAGCGATACCGGGCGGGTCATTGTCTGGGATCACGACAACCTTGCGACCCCTGAAGAAGTCTCCGAACTCGGAGGGCCACTTCACGCCTGCCCCTCCCGCGTTGGTCGTGGCGACCGCACCCACGGACTCAAGGCGCTCAACGTCTTTCTCTCCCTCCACGATGAACACGACTCGATTCAGAGGCGCGGCGATTAACTGAGGCAGGTGATACGGGACGCGCCGGATTCCCTTAACCGTCCATGATCCGGTTGCGGAACGCTGCTTGAAGTCCTTCGGGCTGTACCGGAGCACTTCGTACAATAGATGATCCATTTCGTCGGTGTAGCGGTACGTCGCCACAACGCGCGATCCTTGACCACCTCTCGGACCCGCAGCGGCCCGATCCGGACCCAGGGCCTGCCTGTCTAGGTGACCTGCTCTGGCAACCTGCTCATACCCGCAGCCCGCGAAGCAGTGGAGCAGAATGCGCCCGGCTTCGCCCAAATCGACGCTAAGAGATGCGTTCCTGTCGTCGTGAGCCGGACACTTCGCCTTTTCCGCTTTGCCCGTCGTCCTAACCCGCGATATCGTTTCGGAAAGGCTTCCGGTTTGCGTACTTTTATAGTACACTCGGAACTCCTCCTTCTGTTTGTTAGCGCTTCCTGAACGCCCGGCTTGACCCGCCGGGCGTTCGCATTTTAGGTTTACTCTTCGTTTCAACCCGAGGTCAAATCTTCGTCAGTTCAAAGTCCAATCGACATACACAGGCTCTTCAACCCAAATCCGGTCAAACTCGCCAATGTATTCCTGGAGTTGACCCGGTTTCGTGGACACCTTCAGACTTGGGGGAAAGGAGTTCACGATGGGAGGCAGTCGAGCACCGTATCCGGAGGAGTTTCGGCGGCGGATGGTGGAGTTGGTTCGATCGGGTCGTAGCCCTGAGGGTTTGTCGAAGGAGTTCGAGCCTTCGGGGCAGACGATTCGAAATTGGGTTGAGCGGATGGATCTGGACGAGGGTCGCCGCAGCGACGGTCTGACCAGCTCAGAGAGGGAGGAGCTGGGGCAGTTGCGTCGAGAGAATCGGCGGCTGAAGCTGGAGCGGGAGATTCTGGCAAAAGCCGCGGCCTGGTTTGCTCGGGAGACCGGCTCGGTACCGGAGAAGTCTTCGAGTTCGTGAAGAGCAACCAGGCCGAGTACGGGGTGAGGATGGTCTGCCAGGTGCTGGGAGTCTCCCCCAGCGGGTACTATGCGTGGACGAGCCGCGGGCCATCGGCGCGAGAGCTGTCAGACGCGGTGTTGACGGAACGGATCCGAGAGATCCACAAAGGGTCGCGCCAGACGTACGGAGTGCCGCGGGTGCATTTTGAGCTGGCCGTGGAAGGTGTCCGCGTCGGTCGCAAGCGTGTGGCTCGTCTGATGAGAGCGGCCGGCCTTGCCGGGATCAGCCGCCGCAGGTGGATCCGCACGACGGTACGGTCTGCCGGGGCATCTGCGGCGCCGGACCTGGTGGATCGGGACTTTACGGCATCCGCACCCGACCGGCTGTGGGTGGCCGACATCACCTATATCCCGACCTGGGCGGGGTTCCTGTACTTGGCCGTGGTGCTGGATGCCTGGAGCCGGAGAGTGGTCGGGTGGGCAATGGCTTCGCACCTGAGAACCGAGCTCGTGCTCGAGGCTCTGAACATGGCTATCGAGCAGCGACGCCCGTCCCAGGTGGTTCATCACTCCGATCACGGGACGCAGTACACGTCGATCGCCTTCGGACAACGGTGTCGGGAGTTGGGAGTTCGCCCCTCGATGGGATCGGTCGGCGACTGCTACGACAACGCGATGTGCGAGAGCTTCTTTGCGACACTCGAGTGCGAGTGCCTCGACCGGAATCGGTTCCGGACGCAAACGGAAGCGAGAATGGCCGTCTTCGATTTCATCGAAGGGTTCTACAACCCGCGACGTCGTCATTCTTCGCTGGGCTATCTCTCGCCCATCGCTTACGAAAGGAACACCGACACATCAGCCACGATGGTCAACGTATGCTGAGGGAGGGCGGGGCTCCGCCCCGCACCCCGACCAGGGAACCCCGATGGGAATCCCTAACGGAAAACCGTCCACGGAAACGGGGTAGCTCCATCCCATGGTGCCCACCACTCGTCGCAGGCCTTACAGATGAGACGCCGGAAGTTCTCCTTCCCTTCATCAACGTTGAGGGATTCACAGCGCGGGCAGGTAACAGCATGTGTGACGCCGCGAAACGAATAGAACGTGCGCGACTCGGCCACGGTAAGTGTTCGGGTGCCGGTCGGGGGTATAATCTGGCGACATTTATCATTCATTCTGATTTCGCCCCCGGCGATCCGGGGGCGGTTTTTTTGCTCACCACCAGCGTCCCGCAGGCTGTGGAACGGGATCATTTCGCTCTCCGCATCCGACAGGCTGTCCGCATACCTGCGATTCATCAACGGCGTGTTGAATGACCGGGAATGTCGCTCGGACGAGACCCTGATCTGAGGCGACTCGTCGCCCGAGCGCGTCATCGGTGACGGGAATCAGTTCAGGGTATGGCCCCAAGTCCGTCATTCGCCGGTACAGGCTCATTTCGTGTCCGGTTCCGGCTCGGGTGGCCTTCGCGCCTCAATCGCGTCTATCTCGCGTTGGAAAGCGAAATTTCGCAAGTTCGTCTGCATCTGCTTCGCATCTTCGTCGGACACGATGATGGTCCCGGCGGGCGGCTTACCCTTGGCCTCCTCAGCCTCCAGCCGGACAAGTTCGGACATCTTTTCGTGGACGGACGCCTGATATTCAGGGTCGGCCAGGTCTCCTGTCGCGTGGAACCGCTCAAGGTCGATGGCCTCCCGAAGTCTGTCGAGTTTCCGTTTCGGTGTGCCGTCCGCCCATCGCTCGACATCCGGCTGCTTCGGGGTCGGTGGATGCGTGGCGACACGGCGCTGTTGGCTCTGCCAACCTTTCGCCACTCGTGCGGCGATGGCGCTTTTCGCTCTATTGCCGATCTTCAGACTCATCGGTTTCCTTCCCTTTCAATTTTCTTGAGATCCTTGCCCGCCTTCTTCGCGGCTTCGTAGGCGGCTTGACTACTGAGCAGCGCGGAGAATTCCTCCGTAGCGGGCATGCCGCCTGTTCGGACCTCGGGCACGGTCTTGCTCGTCCCGGAACCTCCTCCAGCACGCGACAGCACTTTGTCGCCCGGCAGGACTGACCGCAGGGCGGAGTCGTCTGCCGGAACAGGTTCCGCTGCTTCATCGTCCGGGTCGAACAACTCCAGCGATCCATCCTCGGTCAGCCGCGAAACGCCTGTCAGCGAATCGACAGCCGTTCGTCGGTCGGCGGGCGTCACGAAGTCGATGGAGTCGAGCGCCTCCCGGATCGCAATGCGATGACGGGCTTCCGGGTCGCCGGTCGGCGTGGTGGCCGTGGCGAGCTTCGCCTCCGCTTCGGCCAGTTTCGCCTTTGCCTCTCGAGTTGAAACGCGCCCGTTTCCGGCTTGACGGGCCAAGGTCCGGTCCTTCGCATCCTTCAAGGCGGCTTCGGCTACCGCCGTCGCGTCCTCGGCACTGATTCCAAGGGATTCGGCCACATCTAAGAATGAACTCATCGTTGGCGGTTCAGGCTCGTTCGACATCGTCAGCCTCCAAGAGCGTTTGGTCCTCGCGCTCGGTCCCGAGAAGGCAGTTCTTGATGGCCGCTCTCTGCTCAGGAGTCGCGTAATCCCGGACGTACATCCACAGGTCTGCCGCTGAGATGGTTGGCCGTCCGCTCTTCAATCGCCGGGGCACTCCGAGTTCGTGCACTAGGACTCCGGTCAGGCGCGACCAGTTCGCAGCTTTCTCGTTGGGAGGAATTGCGGCAAAGTTCTCCAGCTCGGCCTCTGTCAGGACCGTCTTGAGCCACTTCCGCGCCAGTCCCACTCCTTCAGTGACCTCAACCATCTTCTCGTCGGCCAACTGTTCCTTCAGAGCCTTGATCTCACGGTCACGGTGCCGGACCATTTGCAAGGTCTCCTTCGCCTGAGTGGCCCAGGTATCGGCCAACCCGATAGCCTGTTGAACCTCGTCGATGTGGCGCGCGGGGGATGTCTCGCCGTGCTCCAGGCGCTTCTTCTCCGCGAGGACAACCGCTTCGAGGAAATCTGTCGTGCACTGCCCGCGCTTCTCGGCAGTCTCCCGGATGAACGTTTTTAGTTCCCGCGTCACCTGAAAATGCACCGTCGCCACTCGGTCGTGCGAGCCTCTCGGTAGGTAGCGGCCCCGCTCGTCCGTCGCTCGTTCCATAGCTTCTCCTTTCGTAAGTCTGGGAGAAGCATCGGCGGTCTGGTTGTTCCGCGCGAAGGAGTTTTTCAACGTTGTCACGAGACTAAATTGTTAAGTCGCACGTGAGGCAGCCGCTTCACATGGAAGCCGCGTTCAACTTCGCGGGAGGCTACGGTCAACTCACCGTTTTAAGCGCCTCAAGCAACGCATTCTGAACTGTCTCTAGGCTCATCTTGGGGTGGCGGAGGCGGTACTGGTTGACCGCCTTGATAACTTGCCGGGACAGCACTCTTGAATCGCCTTCCGGATCGCGTAGTTTATTCCGCAAAGCCTTTATTTGGCGGATCGCTCGCTCGTTGCTGGGTAGTGGGCTGTTGTTTCCGAGCGTCGCAGCGACCGATGCCATCAGGTTTCGGTTATCAATTCGTCCCAGCTCGGTTAAGAGAGTGTCGCGGCCAGCCGCCTTTAGCCAAGCCAGTTGCGGATGATCCAACATGTCCAGCATCTGGTATGCCCTTATCCGGTATTGATCGTTCTGCTTTCCACGTCGGGTTTCAGAACGTCCAAACCCGCCGCGGTCCACCTTTCGCTGAAGATCGGGGTCCAGAATCTCTTTCCTTGGGCGACCCCTTCGCTTTCCGGAAGCCTTTTCCGATTTCGCCATTCCTCCATTCTCGCAGGAGAGCGAAAGGCATCGGACGGTCGGACGTAGGGTGTCGAGAAGCGACGATGACCGCGCCTGCAAGCGCGGGGTCTGGGGTCGGATGGATTAGGTCTTAAATCGCAAATCTGAATGGCGCATTTACGAGGGCAGGATCACGGGGTCATCAGGGAGGACCGTTGCGTCAAGAATCTCCTCATCCGGGTCGGGGGAAGGCGGAAGCGCCGGGCGCTCGGGGGCGACGGACCGCTGCCGCTTCGACCAAATCTCCGCGAGGACGCCTTCCGCGCCGAGAGTGACAGCGACACGTTGGGTCGGCAAGCCGTCTTTGTAGGAGTGAAGCAATTTGAGGAGTTCGAGTTTGCATTTCGTGTCCGTGCTCACGAGGATCGAACGGACGAGTTCCGGTTCTACGAGCTGAAGAAGGTCCGCGATGCCTAGACCGTCTTTCGAACGAGCGACTAAATCATCCAGCCGTTCCAGCAGTTCGTTAGGGACGGCACGCGATTGCAGTGCGATTAATGTCGCTTTCGACTTCCTCCCCGCTCCCGTCCGCGCTCCCCCGTGACCGTAGGCCATATGCGTTCGACTCTACGCCCGCTCCCCGAAGTTACATCGATTCTGCGTTTCGCAATTTCATCGCGAAAACCTCTTCCCTCGCGTGGAGGGGCGTCCACTAATCGGAAGCGGCCCGGAAAACGCAATGGGGCGTCATTCGCGGGCCGTGAGGTGAAGATGAAAGCGAAACGAAAGCCGAAGCCGGGAGCCTTCTTCGCGGGACGATCCGGCGGACTTTGTTTGAGTTGCCGGAGGTACTCGCAAGCGGGCCAGAGTATCTGCCTCGAATGCCGCGAAGCGGGCGCGCACCCTGCGAAAGCTGGCCGAAAAGCGAAGGTGGCGAAATGATCCGGCTCTCCGACATCTCGCAGCCGGTAATGGACGATCTAGCAGCCCGTGGAAAAAGTCTGATTTTGTCGGCATGAAGTAACTGCCAGACTCGTTGTCATCGGCAAAGACAGTCGAGGGGGGGCACGATGTCGATGGGTAGCCGGGAAGGTGGCGAGCAACCGTTCCTGTGGGTGA
>JBBROA010000085.1:0-18301 GCA_038229875.1 Thermoanaerobaculia bacterium
CACCCAAACGACGCTAAAAGCGGCCGGCGCGGTTTTCCGCTCCCTCCCCCCGCGCCGGGGTTTCGGGTGGGGTGGGGGGCCCCGCAGGCAGGCGCTGAGTCTCGCCCCCCGTTGACCAGGCCGATTCCGCGAAGCGTGTCGACACCTCCTGTCACCCGAGCACGCTGGACAAACGAAAACGCAGAGACGGGGGCTGACAGAATCCGGCCGTGCCTGTCCTCGAGACGACGACCCGTGTGTCCGCTCCTCTCGAGGAGGTGTTCGCCTTTTTTTCGGACCCGGGGAACCTCGCGCGCATCACTCCTCCCTGGTTGCGGTTTCGCATGGCTTCCCCCGCGCCGCCGCGGATGGAAGAGGGCGCCCGCATCGAGTATCGGATCCGGTGGATGGTCTTCACCCTGCGGTGGCTGACCGTGATCGCGCGGTGGGTCCCGGGCGTCGAGTTTCAGGACCGGCAGGAGCGCGGACCGTATCGGACCTGGATCCACACGCACCGTTTCGAGCGCGAGGGGGATCGGGTGCTGATGCGCGACCGCGTGGAGTACGAGCTTCCCTTCGGCGTGCTCGGACGGATCGCGCATGCGTTGCTCGTCCGGCGGCAGCTCGAAGGGATTTTCGAGTACCGGCGGCGCGCGATCGAGAAAATCTTCCCGGCGAAGCAGAGGGGATCTTGAGCGCGATCATCCACTGGTTTCGCCGGGATCTGAGGATCACCGACAACACGGCCCTCGCCGCGGCCGCGCGAGACGCCGACCGGGTCATTCCCGTGTTCGTGCTCGACGACCACTACGGCGGCGATCCCAAGATCGGGCCGGCGCGATTCCGATTTCTTCGCGAGAGCCTCGAGGAGCTCCAGGGCGCGCTCGTCGCCGCGGGCGGACGCCTCGTCGTCAGGCCCGGGCCGGCCGCGCGGGCGCTTCCGGAGCTCGTCGCGGAGACGGGCGCAACGGCCGTGTACGCCAACGCGGAAATCGGCCCATATCCCGACGAACGGGACGCCGCCGCCGCCGCCGCGCTCCGCCGGATCGGCGCGGAGTTGCGGCTCTTCCCCGACGCGCTCTTAGTCGAGCCGGACGCGCTCCTCTCGGGCTCCGGCGAGCCCTACACCGTCTACACACCGTTTGCCCGCCGGTGGGAAGAGATCGAAAAGATCGCGCCTGTTCCGGCCCCCGCGCGACTCGCGACCCCCGCTCTCCGGACCGTTCCGATCGCGCGGGTACGCGCCTGGCACAATCTGCCGGTTGACCCGCTCGCACCGCGAGGAGGCGAGTCGGAAGCCAGCAGGCTCCTCTCACGCTTCTGCAAACGCGCTCTCGCTTCCTACGGAATCGCCCGCAACAGTCCAGGGAAGGAAGGCACGTCCCGGCTCTCTCCCCACCTGCATTTCGGCACGATCTCTCCGAGGACGGTGCGGGAGAAAATCCTGGAGTCCTCGAAAAATCCCCGCGTCGCGGCCGCCTTCATTCGCGAGCTCACGTGGCGCGACTTCTACCATCACGTCCTCTTTCACTTCCCGCGCGTCGCGACCGAGAGCTTCCGTCCTGAGCTCGATCGCCTCGCCTGGAAAACGAATCCTCCCGCGCTGGCCGCCTGGCGCGCGGGCGAAACGGGCTACCCGCTCGTCGACGCCGCGATGCGGCAGCTCGCATCGACGCACTGGATGCACAACCGGGCACGGATGGTTGTCGCCTCCTTTTTGACGAAAGACCTTCACGTGCACTGGAGGGAGGGGCAGGCCTGGTTCGAGCACGAGCTCGCCGACGCGGACCTCGCGAGCAACAATGGAGGGTGGCAGTGGGCTGCCGGATCCGGGACCGACGCCGCGCCATACTTCCGCATCTTCAATCCGGTCCTCCAGTCGAAGAAATTCGACCCGGACGGCTCGTACATTCGCCGCCACGTCCCCGCGCTCGGCCGGGTGCCCGACGAGAAGATCCACGAGCCCTGGACGATGACGCCGGAGGAAGAGCGGGCCGCGGGTTGTTGTATCGGCCTCGACTACCCGGCGCCGATCGTCGATCACGCGGCGGAGCGGCGCGTCGCGCTCGCGATGATGGAGGACATCCGGAAACGCTGAACGCCCGACGGGACGGCGCTGTTTCGACGGAGAATTCATCCGATGGCCGACTCTGCCGCCCCGCATCTCGAGCTCCGTCCGGAAGGAATCTTCGTCCCGGCGTTCGACGCCTGGATCGACCCTCACGCGCCGGCGCCGCGCGCGATCGTTTCCCATGCCCACGCGGACCACGCGGCGCCCGGGCACGGCGAAGTCTGGGCGACAGCCGCCACGCTCGGGATCTACCGGCGGCGTAATCCCGAGTGGAGCGGGCCGGCGCGCACGCTCGCGTACGGCGAAACCGTACAGGGAGCGGGCGCCGAGCTCACTCTGTTCCCCTCCGGCCACATCCTCGGCTCGGCACAGGTCCGAATCGAGGGCGCGTCGGGATCGGTTCTCTACACCGGGGACTTCCGGCGCGGCGCTTCGCGCACGGCGACACCGGCACAGGCGCCTCGAGCGGATGTCCTCGTCACCGAGTCGACGTTCGGTCTGCCGGTCTTCCGGTTTCCAACGCGGGCGGCGCTCGAAGCCCGGCTCGTCTCGGCTTGCCAGGCCGCCGCCGATGACGGCGTGATCCCCGTCCTTCTCGCATACGCTCTTGGAAAGTCTCAGGAGGCGGCGCTCGTCCTCGCGGAGGCCGGGATTCCGACGGTCCTTCACGGCGCCATGTGGAAGCTCCTCCCTGAGTACGAAGCGGCCGGTTTCGTTTTCCCGCTCTCGCGCCCCTACGACAGCGGCCCCGTCCAGCCGGGAGAAGTCCTCATCGTTCCCCCGAACTGCGCCCGCACGCCCGTCGTCCGCCAGGTCCGCAAGCGGCGCATCGCGTATCTATCCGGGTGGGCGCTCCGGGAGGCCTCGCGCGCCGAGCATGACGCAGAGATCCTCCTCCCCTTCTCTGACCACGCCGACTTCGACGAGCTCCTCGCGCACGCCGCGGAGGTCGCGCCCCGGCGCGTGCTGACGCACCACGGTTACGCGCGCGACTTCGCGCGGATCCTGCAGGCGAGAGGCGTCGACGCGGTCCCGCTCGCCGAGGGCGGGGAACGCGCGGCGGAGGATCCGTGAGCGAGTACTGCGCGCTGGCCGACGCCCTCGAGGGGGCCGCGGCGACCCGCAGCAAGCTCGTCAAAATCGAGCGGCTCGCCGCCGCGCTCGCGCCGCTCTCGGGGGAGGAGCTCGTCGCAGCCGCGCGGCTGCTCTCCGGATCTCCATTCGCGGAGTGGGAGCAAGCCGTCACGTCGGTCGGCTGGGCGACGCTCGCCCGCGCCGCGAGCGCGGTGACCGGGTGGGACAAGGAGACAATCGGCGCCTCCGCCCGAGCGATCGGGGATCTCGGGGAAGCGATCGGGCTGATGCTTCCGGAGGAAAACGAACAGCCCGGCCGCGGCGGCCTGCAGGTGCTCGAGGTCGAAACCCGGCTGCGCGAGCTCGCCACGCTGCGAAAAGCCGCGCAGAAGCAGGCGATCCTGGAAGACCTGTTGCGCCGCGCCAGCCGCGTCGAAGCGCGCTATCTCGTCAAGACGCTCTCAGGCGGGCTGCGCGTCGGCGCCGACCTCGCGACGGTCGAAGAGGCGATCGCGGCGGCTTTTCATGCGGAGCGCGAGACGGTCGCGCGCGCGCGACGCGACTGCGGGGACATCGGCGAGACCGCCGAGGCCGCACGCGCCGGCACCCTCGACGCGATCCGCTTCCGCCTCTTTCACCCGATCGGATTCATGCTCGCATCTCCGATCGAGAACCCGGAGGAGATCGTCCCCGAGCTGCCGCTCTTCGCTGTCGAAGACAAGTTCGACGGCATCCGGGCGCATGCGCACAAGTCCGGCTCGCGGGTGGTGCTCTTCTCGCGAACGCTCGACGACGTGACGGCGCAGTTTCCCGAGATCGCGCTGGCGCTCGCGGCGCCTCCCGGCCAATTCCTCCTGGATGGAGAGATCGTCGCGTGGACCGGGGATCGGGCCGACTCGTTCTTCCGTCTTCAGCGCAGGCTCGGGAGGAAGGCCCCCCCCGCGGACCTTCTCGCGGAGATTCCGGTCGCGTTCATCGCTTACGACTGCCTCGCGTCGGGCGAGACGCCGCTCTTCGAACGCCCCTGGAGCGAACGCCGGAAAGAGCTCGAGCGCCTCGCGGAGGGCGGCGGGTTTCTCCTGTCGCGGGTCCGCCGCGCTTCGGACGGCCCCGGTCTCGAGGCCTTTTTCTCGGAGGCCCGCGAGCGAGGCAACGAAGGGCTGATGTTCAAGCGCGAGGACTCACCCTACCAGGCCGGAAAGCGCGGGCGCGCGTGGCGCAAGTGGAAGAAGGCGCTGGCGACTCTGGACGTCGTCGTCACCGCCGTAGAGCAGGGAAACGGCAAGCGCGCCGGCATGCTCTCGGATTACACGTTTGCGGTGCGCGACGGCGATCGCCTGGTCAACATCGGCAAGGCGTACACCGGCCTGACCGACGAGGAGATCCGCCGCATGGGCTCGGTCTTCCGGAAGATCACCGTCGCGAAGTACGGGCCGGTTCGCGCGGTCGCGCCGCAGGTCGTACTGGAGGTCGCGTTCGACACGATCCAGAAGAGCGCCCGACACAAGTCCGGGTTCGCGCTGCGTTTCCCGCGCATCGTCCGGCTCCGCGAGGACAAGACCCCGGAGGAGGCGGACACGGTGGAGTCGGTCGAAGCGATCTGGCGAGGGATTCAGGGGATGCCGGTGGCGGCGCCGGAGCCGGGAGCCGAGCGACCACCCGGAGCGAAACTTCCGCGGTAGTCCGCGGTCAACTCGATCGGGAATCGGGAGCCGAGCGACCCAACGGGAGCGAGACGGCCGCGGTACGCCGCGGTCAACTCCATCGGGAATCGGAAATGAATAGGAAGCCGGGCGACCAAGGGACAAGACGGCCGCGGTATCTCGCGGTCAAATCATCGGGAATACCAGACGCCCCGCGCTTGAAAAAGATTACCCGGAAAAAGCGATGGGCTGAAAAAAAGGCGGGCCCGGCTCACCGGCCGGGCCCGAGGAAGGAAGGTATCGCGTGCTGCCCGTTGAAACCGGGCTCGGGCGCGGGATCATTCCCGGGTTTTCTTATTTCGATTCCCGACTCGCCCCGGGGCCGTTCGTCGGTCGACCGGAGTACCGCGGCCCGTCTCGCTCCCGCTGGTGGCTCGGTTCCGCTTGAGTTGACTGCGGGATACCGCGGCCGTCTCGCTCCCGTTGGTCGCTCGGCTCCCGATTCCCGGCTCCCGATCGAGTTGACCGCGGACTACCGCGGCCGTCTCGCTCCCGTTGGTCGCTCGGCTCCCGATTCCCGGCTCCCGGTTCACGACTGCCTCACCTCGGAACGATCTCGTACTCCTCCGGGGAAAGCGTCGGATCCGACTGAATCTCGAGATCCACGCCCAGACGCTGCTGGACGTCGGCCAGAACCGCCCGTTCCTCGTCGGCGAGGAGCCGCGCGAGCGAGGGAGGCACCCGCACTCTGATGGTCTCCCCGGGGTTGTAGAGGGTCGGCGGGCGCAGCAGGTCGCGGCGGAGCTCCAGGGCCAGGGTCAGGTCCGTGCGCACCCGGCCGCGGCCAGAGCAGCACGGGCAGGGGCGCGTGAGCGTCTTCTCGAGGTTGCCCCGCGACCGCTGCCGCGTGACCTCGACTAAACCGAATTCCGAAAGCTGCAGAATCCGCGTGCGGGCGCGGTCACGCGCGAGCTCCTGCTCGAGCTTCTCGAAGACCTCGTGCCGGTGGGCGGGGTCTCCCATGTCGATGAAGTCGATCACGAGGAGCCCGCCGAGGTCCCGCAGCCGGATCTGCCGGGCGATCTCCGGCACCGCCTCGAGATTCGTGGCGAAGACCGTGTCCTCGAGGGCGTCCTTGCCGACGAATTTTCCGGTGTTGACGTCGATCGCGACCAGAGCTTCCGTCTGCTGGATCACGATCGAGCCTCCGGAGGGGAGCTCGACGTGCCGCCGCAGGGCGCGGGCGATCTCCTGATCCACCGCGGCGGCCTCGAAGAGGGGCGGCTCGCCTTGGGCCAGCTCCACCGCTCCCACGAGAGAAGGCGCGACCGCTCCGAGGAACTCGACCAGCCGCGCGTACGTGGGCTCGTCGTCCACCTTGATCGCGGCGAAATCCGTCGAGACCAGATCGCGCACGACGCGGAGCGCGAGGTCGAGCTCTCGGTGCAGGAGGGCCGGCGAGGTCGACCTCTCCGCCTGCTTCGCGATCCGCTCCGCGAGGTCGACGAGATACCTCTGGTCCGCGGCAAGCTCGGCCAGACCGGCGCCCGCCGCGGCGGTTCGCGCGATGAGACCCCCGGAGCCGGGCAGCTCCTCGAGGAGGTGGCGCAGCCTCTCGCGTTCGGTCTCGTCGCTGATCCGGCGGGACATGCCGATCTCGCGCGCGGACGGGAGGTAGACGAGAGTCCGACCCGGGAGCGACAGGGCGGCGGTGACGCGCGGCCCCTTGCCGGAAAGCGGGTCCTTCGTGACCTGCACCACGATCTCCTGGCCTTCCTTGACGAGATCGTCGATCCGCGGACGGTCCTCGGGAGCCGCACCACGGCCGGCGGCGCCCCCCGTCTCGTCCCCTTCGTCCTCGACGCTGGCGGGCAGCGCGTCCTCGACATAGAGGAACGCGTCGCGGTCGAGCCCGATCGAAACGAACGCCGCCTGCATCCCGGGAAGCACCCGGTGGACGCGGCCCAGGTAGATGTTGCCGACGAGCCCGCGGTGCTCGCGCCGCTCGTGGAACACCTCGACGACGCGCTGGTCCTCCATGACCGCCACCCGGGTCTCGGGCGGGGTCGCATTGACGAGGAGCTCCTTCCTCACGCGTTCGCGAACCGGCGATAGTGAACGCCCAGGATGAGGCCGATCGAGAGAAACGTCGTCGCGACCGAGGACCCGCCGTACGAGACGAGCGGCAGCGGAATACCGGTCGTGGGAAGAAGTCCGATCATCATCGACGCGTTCACCATCACCGAGAAGAAGATCACGGCCGCGAGGCCCACGATCAGAAACACTCCTCCCCTGTCGCGCGCGACCGCGGCGAGAGTCAACGAGCGAAGAACGAGCGTCGCGAACAGGCCCAGGATGAGGATTACCCCCAGGAATCCCCACTCTTCGGCGACGACCGCAAAGATGAAATCGGTGTGCTGGACGGGAAGGAAACGCAGCTGGCTCTGCGTCCCGGAACGGAATCCCTTTCCGGTGAAACCGCCGGAGCCAACCGCGATCTTCGATTGGCGCACCTGGTATCCCGACTTCAAGACGTCCTGATCCGGGTTGAAGAACGTCGAGATCCGTTGCTTCTGGTAATCCTTGAGGAAGAACCACGCGCCTCCCGTGCAGACCGCCACGACGAGAAGGATTGCGATCCAGCCCCGCAGCGGGAGACCGCCGAAGAAGAGGCCCACGGCGAGGAGCGGAAGGATCGTGAGCGCGAGGCCCAGATCCGGCTGCAGGAAAATCAGCAGAAAAGGAATGGCCACGATGGCGCCGAGCTTCAGGAACGCGGACAGGCGCAGGCGTCCGTCGTCCTCGTTTTCGAAGAGGTACGCGACGAGGAGTGCGGTCGAGATCTTCGCCAGCTCCGCCGGTTGAAACTGAAAAGAGCCGAAGCGGATCCAGGACTTCACGTTCTGAATACGGGCGCCGAAGAAGAGCAGGTACACGAGCGGCAGGAGCGTGGCGCAGTAGAGCGGAAACGAAATTTTCAAAAGAGTCCGGTAGTCGAACAGCACCGCGGCGAGGAGCCCCGCGAGACCGACGGCGACCCAGAGCGCCTGGCGTGTGGCGAGCCCATGCAGCCGTCCCCCTCCCGTCGTGGACGCCACGAATAGGATGCCGAGGAGCGCGAGCGAGAGCGCGCAGCCCAGAATGACGAGGTCCAGGCGCCGCGGGACGGAGGCGACGCTTCCGATCATCGAGCACCGGCCTGTTTCTTCGCCGCGGTCACGAAATGAGACCCTCCCGGCGCCGCGGCTTGCTGCTGCGGCCTCGGGGCGGAAGGCTCCGGCATCGGCTTTCCGAAATATTTCAGAAAGAGAAGCTTCGCGAGAGGTGCGGCGGACAGATTGCCGTGGCCGCCGTTCTCGACGAACACGGAGACCACGATCTCGGGATTGTCCCGAGGCGCGAAGCCGGCAAACCATCCGTGGTTGCCCAGCTTCGTCCTGTCGGCGCCCGCTTTGACGGTGGACTCGCGGCCGATGACCTGGACCGTTCCCGTTTTCCCCGCCGCTTCGACCCCCGGAACGTGGGATCCGAAGGCGGTTCCGCCGGGCTCGTTCAAGACCGCCCACATCCCGTCCTTCACGATCGCGAGTTTGGCCGGGTCGAGCACGATCCCCTCGTGGGTTTCTGACGTGTAGCGCAGCCGCTTCCCGCTGTGGGGCTCCTGCGACGCATAGAAGAGGTGCGGCGTCGGGAGACGGCCGTCCTCGACGAGACCCGAGAGCGCCCGCGCGATCTGCAGCGGAGTGACCAGCACCGGTCCCTGCCCGATCGCGACGGAGATCGTCTCGCTGGGATACCAGCGCGCGTGGCGTTTCTGGATCGCCCACTCCTCGGACGGAACCAGACCGCTCTTCTCGTAGGGCAGGTCGACGCCGGTCGGGGATCCGAACCCGAAGCTCTTCGCGATGGCGCCGATCCGGTCGACTCCCAGCCGGTGTCCGAGCGCGTAGAAGTAAACGTCGCACGACATCTTGATCGCGTTTCTCAGGTTGACCGTCCCGTGGCCGCCCTTCTTGTGACAGTTGAACGTGCGTCCGTAGTACGTCGCATGGCCGGGGCAGAACACTGTGGCGTCCGGGTCGACGAGGCCCTGCGCGAGAGCGCCATACGCGATGAACACCTTGAATACGGAGCCGGGAGAGAAGGCGTTCTGGATGGCTCGGTTCTGGAGGGGGTGGTCGCCGTCGCTCAGAAGCGAGTTCCACTCCTTCGCGCTGACCCGGCGGGTGAACCAGTTCGGGTCGTAGGAGGGTGAGGAGACGAGCGCGAGGATCTCGCCGGTTCGCGGGTCGAGAGCCACCGCTGAGCCCACCTTGTCCTTGAAGTACTCCTCCGCGATCTGCTGAAGTCGGAGGTCGATCGTGACGAAGAGGTTCTGGCCCGGCCGCGCTTCCAGCCGCTTCTCTTTTTCTTCCGCCATCTCGCGGCCGTGCGAGTCCACGATGATGCGCCGTTCGCCGTTGACCCCTGCGAGCAGCCGCTCGTACGCGCCTTCGATGCCCTTCTGGCCGATCCAGTCGCCGAGCCGGTATCCGCTCTCCGTCGCCTTGACCTGGTCGAGGCTCGCTTCGGAGAGATAACCGAGCGCATGGGCCGCGGACGCGCCGTGTGTGTAGAGGCGGCGCTGCGAGACCGTGATCGCAAACTCCGGATGCTCGGGGGCGTGAGCCTCGATGCCGGCGACCTCTTCGATCCCCAGGTTTTCCGCGATCGTGATTGGCAGGAATTCGGGGTCGCGCAGGCCGCGGTCGACGCGCGCCTTGATCTGTTCGCGCGGAAGCTTCAGGACCTCGGAGGCGAGGTCGATCGAAGAGGCGAGGTTCTTTGCCTCGCGCCGGTAGAGGTGGAGCGTGTACGCCGGCTCGTTGTCGACCAGGATCGCGCCGTTTCTGTCGAGGACGTAGCCCCGCGGCGCGTTGATGCGAACGGACCGGATGCGGTTGCTCTCGGAAAGAGTGAAGTAGTACTCGCCACGGACGATCTGCGTGTACCAGTAAGCGATCGCGAGCACGGCGAAGACCGCCCCGACGACCACCCGGGCCCCCTCGATCCGGCGATTCAGCCCCTGCCGGTTCTCGCGGACCCTCAGCATGAGGACTTGAGGGGTGAGGGGTGAGGGGTGAAGGGCCGGGAGAAGCGTTTCGGCTTCGATCCCAGGTTGAGTTGACCGCGGAGTACCGCGGCCGTCTCGCTCCCGTTCGTCGCTCGGCTCACCTCAGCCTCCTCAGCCGGCGTTTTTCCCACCAGTCTCGCCAGGGGAAGGTGCGGGCGGCTTCCAGTATCGCCCCGGTCGCCCCCGTGGCGAGGGCGCGCCAGACGCACTCCCTCGAGAAAAGCACGACCGGGGCCTGGAGCAGGAGCGAGGCCAGCGCGGCCACGATGGCGTCGTTGGCCAGTGAGGCGAGGGCGAGCGCCGCTCCCACCGCCCAGGCGCCCCCGAACACCACGCGGAGCGAAAGAAGCGCGAGGACATAGCCGAGCGCTGCCTTCGCGAACGCGTTCATTCCGAGGAGATCGCTCGAAAGGGCGTCCTCCAGGAGCCCCATCCCGCCGCCGAACAGAACCGCCGTCACCGAATTGCCGCCGCGGGCCACGACGGCGGTGGCTACGAGAAAGGCGTCGATCGGCCAGAGGCTTCGGTAGCGGGAGCCGCCGAGAAGCAGCTGGATCGCGATCGCCGCGAGCACGATGACGAGGATGCGTTTCCACTTCACGGCGTGCCACTCCGCGCTCCTCCCGGACTCTCGGTGACGGCGGGCGAAGGCGCCAGCACGAGGACGTCTGTCAATTGTGAAAAGGAAGCCGCGGGCGTGACACGGATTTCGAGGAAGAGGCTGCTGCCGCGCGCGACACTCGCCACGCGTCCGATCGCGACGCCGCGCGGATAGATCCCGTCGATCCCGGCGGACTCGACCGGATCTCCGGCGGCGACCCGCGAGGTCGTCGGGATGTTGTTCAGGCGGAGACCGCCGCGCCCGTCGCCCTTCACGATGCCGGTCTCCCCCGTACGCGAAAGGCGGGCTCCGGCCGCGGCCGAGGCGTCCACGAGCAGCTGCGCGCGGGAGATGCTGCGGCCGACGGTCACGACGCGGCCAACGAGTCCCTCGGCGACCGCGATCGGCGAGCCCGGGACGACGCCGCTCGAAGAGCCCGCCCCGATCAGGGCGCTCTGGAGCCCGGCCCGGTTCTCGATCAGCAAAATGGGCGCCGTCCCGATCACATTGGGAAGCACGGCCGACGCCGCCGCGAGCCGGCGGTCGCGCCCGGACTGCGAGAGCTCGGCCCGAAGCTGAAAGAGCTCGCGGTCCTTTCGCGCCATCTCCGCGCGCAGCCGCACGTTATCCGAGCGCGCGCGGAAGATGTTGCCGGTCGCGTCGACCGCTCCCGACACGCCGCGCGAAAGCGCCGTCACCGCGGAGGCGAAAGGCGCCGCGCCCGTGAGCACCCAGGACTGCAGGACCGATCCCCGCCGGCCCCGCGCCGGGGCCTGCGCGGAAAGAATGAGAACGCAGAAGACGAGCGTGGACGCGAGCACGACTCCGCCGCGCCGCGGCCGGAGGTTGAGCGTGTCGGCGCGCGACCCGGTGAATCTCATTCGTTTTGGGAGCCGGAAACGGAAGATCGGAAACGGAGATCCGGAAACGGACAGCGGATCAGTTCTGTGGTCAACCGAGGTCCTTGGGTGTTCCGCTTGCCGATTCGACGATTCCGATTTCGTCTTAAGTGATGCTGATCTTGCGGAGCAGGTCCATGTCCGTGAGCATGGCGCCGGTCCCCAGGACGACCGAGGCGAGCGGATCCTCCGCGTAGGAGATCGGCAGTCCGGTCTCCTCCCGCAGGCGCCGGTCGAGGTTCCGCAGGAGGGATCCCCCGCCTGTGATGATGATCCCCTTGTCCATGATGTCGGCGGAAAGCTCCGGCGGCGTTCGCTCGAGCGCGACCCGGACACTCTCGACGATGGCCGCGACGACTTCCGAGAGAGCCTCGCGCACTTCCTCGTCCGTCAGCGTGAGTGTCTTCGGCACTCCCTCGACGAGGTCGCGTCCCTTGATGTCCATCGTGAGCGGCTGGTCGAGCGGATGCGCGGAACCGATCTCGATCTTGATCTGCTCGGCCGTTCGCTCCCCGATCAGCAGGTTGTACTTTCGCTTGACGTACTGAATGATCGCCTCGTCCATCTCGTTCGAGGCGATCCGGACGGAGCGGCTGTAGACGATCCCGGCGAGAGAGATCACGGCCACGTCGGTCGTGCCGCCGCCGATGTCGACGATCATGTTGCCCGCGGGCTCGGTGATCGGCAGCCCCGAACCGATCGCGGCCGCCATGGCCTGTTCGATGATGAAAACCTCCGACGCGCCGGCGCGCAGGGCCGAGTCCTGCACCGCCCGCTTCTCGACCTGGGTGATTCCCGAGGGCACGGAAATCACGATCCGGGGCCGCACGAAGAGGGATCGCCCGTGCGCCTTCTTGATGAAGTGGTCGAGCATCTTCTCGGTCACTTCGAAGTCGGCGATGACTCCGTCCTTCATCGGCCGAATTGCGACGATGTTGCCGGGAGTGCGGCCCAGCATGTCCTTGGCCTCCGTCCCGACCGCCTCGACGCGATTCGTGACGGTGTTCACGGCCACGATCGAAGGTTCTCGAACGATGATTCCCTTGCCACGCGCGAAGACGAGCGTGTTGGCGGTCCCGAGGTCGATCGCGAGGTCGTTCGAGAAGATGGAAAAGATCGATTTAAATGCCAAAACAAAACCTCCTGGGCCGTAAGGGGTCAGGCGTCGGGGGTGAGGCGGACGCGAATCCGCGCCCGCTGTCTCACGCTCGACGCTCCACGCTTCTCATAGGGATTCCACAAACACTTTCACGGGCTTGACGGTTTCGTTTCCGGAGGCGTCGACCGCCTTGATGACGAGAGTCGCGTAGCCCTCGCGGTCGATGGTGATCGTCTTCTTGAAGGAGCCGTCCGACTCGACGTCCGCGGGCTCCGCATTGACCGTCACGATCGCGCCGGGGCTCGTCTTGCCGAAGATCAGAAAGAGATTTCCCATCTGCTGTGGCGGAGAGATCGCCAGGTTCGGCGGCTGCGCGAGCCCGACCATGCGCGGCGGCTCCGTGAGCATCTTGAAGCGCCGCACGAGGCTCCAGTCGGACGGATGGCTGTCGGGATTGATGGCCGCCACCCGCCAGAAGTAAGAGCCCTCGCGTGACACCTTCACGCGGGCCGCGGTGTCCACGCGGTCATCCAGGTCCACTTCCGTTGCATCGGGGACGAACAGGCGCGAACGGGAGATCTGGATGCGGTACCGAACGGCTTTCGACACGGGACTCCATTTGAGCTCGATCTGATCGCCGGTTTTCAGATCGTAGATCCGGTTGTCGGCGGGCAGGACCAGTTGGGGCGACTCGGGAACCAGCACTTTAGCCGAAATCGCGCCGTTTCCGACGGTTGCGGTGACGTTCTCGCGCTCGCCCAGCACGGTGGTTTCCTTGCCGGTCGAGACCGTGGTCCGGCCTCGGAAGGTGGTGACGGAAGTCTTCTCACCGGCCGCGACGTCGACGGTCACGCGCGACTCCTTCTCGATCGCGGCCGTGGCGGCGTCCGTCGCCACCGTCGAAGAGGAGGACGACGTGTAGACGTTTATCGCGCCCGAGATCATCTTTACCTGGCTGCCCCCCGAATCCGCGGAGGCCGGCCGGCGAACCTCGAAGAGCGAGCCCGGACGGATCGTGTACAGCGTGCCGTCGGAGAACATGATCTCCGCGGAGCCGGTCCTCCCCGTCTTGATGAAGTCGCCGTCGAAGAGTGCCTGCCGCTGCCGGGCGGCTTCGAACGAGGAGTGTCCGGCGGTCTGAAGCGCGACGTCCCCCTCGACGAAGATGAAGGACGCGTCGCCGGTCTCGTCCGACGCGAGCCCGCCGATCGCCCGGCGCGCGTACGACTGCGACTCGACCGCGAGGCGGAACGCGTCGTCCCAGTTCTTGCGGGTGAACGATTCCTGGGCGCCCTTCAGATAGTCGCGCGCGGAGGAGACGTTCGAGCCCGGACGGGTCGACGCGGGGGAGACCGCGGAGGCGCGGGTCAGAAGAGCGCTCGCGTTGGTGATCTCCGTCTTCGCCTTTTCTTCCGGCGAACGGCCGCTCCGCGTGTAAACGAAGTAGCCGAGGACCGCCGCGGCGACCAGCACCAGCGCGAAGATCCCCCACTGCCGCAGCTTGTCGATCGGGATGACGAACCAATCGATATCGCCCCCCACCGGCTGGTTGGGCTTCCGCTTCGGCATAAACCTCCGGAATTGCGAGACTTACGGTCTATTTATAGCATAGAATCGGGGGCGATAAGGGGTTCGGCGTGAGGGGTCGGGCGGAAAGCCGGGGATGGGAACAGCTCTTCGAGCGGCGCCGCCCGAGCCCACAGGGGTCCTGAGGCGAGTTGTCATCCCTCGAGGAGCGCGCTCCCTCCGGGCTCCGACCGACCTCTGCCCCCGCACCCTCAACCGAACGCTCCCGTCTCCTGGCGGGCCCAAACCGGCTATAGTCGCCCGTTCTCATTTTCCGACGGAGGAGACCCGGATGTTGAAGACCATGCGCGAGAGCTTCCACAAGCTGAAGTGGACGCTCTTCGCGGTCATTCTGGTGTTTGTGCTCGGATTCGTGTTCTTTTCGGGTGGCGGCGGCGGTAGCGGCAAAGACACGTCCGCGTCGGTGGTGGCCAGCGTCGGCGGCGAATCGATCTCCGCCGTGGATTTCGACCGCCAGTACCGCAACCAGCTCCAGAACCAGCAGAAGCTCTACCAGGGGAACCTGTCGCCGGAGCTCATCCGCGCGATGGACCTGCCGCGGCAGGTCTTAGACGGCATGATCGACCGGATCCTGCGGCTCGAGTCCGCCCGGCGGATGCACCTGAAGGTCTCCGACCAGGAGCTTGCCCAGAAAATCGCCGCTTACCCGGTCTTCCAGCAGAACGGACAGTTCGTCGGCCGCGAGGCTTACGAACGGTTCCTCCGAGCCAACAACTACACGCCGGACCGCTTCGAGGGCGAGGTCCGCGAGGACCTGCTGCTCGAGAAGTACGCGACGCTCGTGAAGTCTTCCGTTCTGGTGTCCGACGCCGACGTCCAGCACGAGTTTGCCTCGCGCAACGAGAAGGCGTCGATCGAATACATCAAGATCCCGGCCTCCCGCCTCGAGAGCACGACCCCGCCATCGGATGCGGAGCTGAAAACGTACTTCGAGAAGCACAAGGAGCGCTACAAGGCGCCGGAGCAGCGGAAGATCAAGTACCTCATCGTCGAACGGGGCAAGCTCCGGGGCAAGATCAACGTGACCGAGCCCGAGCTTCGGGCCGATTACGAGGCCCGAAAAGGCAGCTTCTCGGTCCCGGAGCAGGTGGTGACCGCGCACATCCTGGTGAAAACCGACCCGGCCGCCGCCGGCGCAGGAGACGCGGAGGCGCGGGACAGGGCGGAGAAGCTCACGGCGCGCGCGAAGAAGGGCGAAGATTTCGCGAAGCTCGCCAACGAGAACACCGACGATCCTTCCGGCAAGAGCTCCGGAGGGCAGCTGCCTCCGTTCGCGAAGGGCCAGATGGTCCCCGAGTTCGAAGAGGTCGCGTTCACCATGGCTCCGGGCGAGATTCGCGGACCCGTGAAGACCCAGTACGGGTACCACGTCATCAAGCTGATCTCGAAAACGGCGCCGCACACCCGGACGTTCGAAGAAGTCCGGTCGCAGCTCTCGTCCGAGCTGACGGAGAAGCGCATCGAATCCGAAACGGCAAACCGCGGCCGCGCTCTGGCGGACCGCGTGCGCACCATGTCGGGCACGTCCGACGACGACCTTCGGAAGCTGCAGGACGACGTCGTGAAATACGACACGAGCGAATGGATCTCGAAGGGCGAGCCGATCACCGGTCTCGGCGCGAACGCCCGGGCGAACGACGAAGCCTGGTCGCTCAAGATCGGGCAGATTTCAAAGGATCCGATCACGACGCCCCGGGGACCCGCCCTGATCAAGCCGGCGGAAGAGCGCCCCGCCGGGACCCCCGGGTATGACGAGCTGAAGCCGCGGCTCCTGCAGGACTTCCTCGCCGAGCGGCGCGAGAAGGAAGCCCAGGAAAAGCTCGCTCCGGCCGCGAAGGAGCTCGGCTCGGGAACCACGCTGGCGGCGCTCGCCGCCCGCTATCAGACGGAGGTCAAGACCACACCCGAGTTCGGCCCCGGCGGCGCGATCCCGGAAATCGGAAACGCTCCCGCGCTCGCGACCGCGGTGTTCCAGACGGCGAAGGGCCAGGCCGGCCCGCCGGTGTCCGTGCCCGGCGGTTTCGTCCTCTTCCGAGTGCTGACGCGCTCGGCCCCGGAACCGGCCCAGCTCGCGGCGCAGCGCGACGAGATCCTGGAAACCCTGCGGTCGAAGGAGGCGGAGAGGCTGCTGCGGTCCTACCTTCTCCAGCTTCGCGCGGAGCGCAAGGTGGACGTGAACGACGAAGTCCTGAAGTCCTTTCTGCCGGAGCCCGGAAACGCGCGACGCGGCTGAGAACAGCGGACGGAGGGATGAGGGCTGGATGAAGAAACGCCGCGCTCCGGGTCTCGACACGAGGGCCGTGCATGCCGGGAAGCTCTCGGACCCTTCCGGCGCGCTCGCGGATCCAATCTTTCAGACTGCGCCGTTTTCGTTTTCCGGCACCGACGCGCTCGCCAAGGCCGCGTCGGGCGAGCCTCCCGACGCCTTCTACACTCGGGAAGGCAACCCGAACTGGAGGGCGGCGGAAACAAAGCTCGCTCGACTCGAAGGAGCCGAAGATGCGGTTCTCTTCGGGTCGGGGATGGGTGCGATCTCGACGGCTTTCCTGGCGCACCTCAAATCCGGGGACCACGTCGTCGCGACCGAGGACTTATACGGCGGCGCGATCCGCTTCTTTCGGGACGTCCTCGAGCCGATGGGGATTTCCTTCACCCTCGTGAAGACGGAGCCCGAGCCGCGCGTCGAAGACGCGATCCGGCCGGAGACGCGCTGGATTTACGTCGAGTCCCCGACCAACCCTCTCGTCAAGATCGTCGACCTGGAATTCGTAGCCGCCATCGCCCGCCGGCGGAACCTCACCGCGGTCATCGACGGCACGTTCGGCTCGCCGATTCTTCAGCGGCCGATCGAGCTCGGCTTCAACCTGGTGCTCCACTCCGCCACGAAGTACCTGAACGGTCACGCCGACGTGACCGCCGGTTTCGCCGCCGGTTCTCGCGAAATGCTGGAGCCGATCCGCGCGCGCCGGACCCGGATCGGGGCGATTCTCGACCCGCATGCGGCGTTTCTGCTGACGCGCGGCATGAAGACGGTGGGACTACGCGTGAGGGCTCAGTCGGAGAACGCCCTGCTTCTCGCCGGGTTTCTCTCGAAATCCGGGGCGGTCGAACGCGTCCACTACCCGGGCCTGCCTTCACACCCCGGACACGGGGCCGCGCGGCGGCAGATGTCGGCGTTCGGGGCGATGCTCGCGTTCGACGTCGCCGGCGCCCTTCCCGGCGCGCAGAAGTTTCTGTCGCGGCTGAAGCTGGTGACGCTCGCCACCTCGCTCGGCTCGGTCGAGACCACAGCGGACCTTCCCTGGCTGACCTCTCACCAAAGCGTGTCCCCTGAGAAAAAGCGGGAGCTCGGAATCCAGGAAGGGACGATCCGGCTCTCGGTCGGGATCGAGGACATCGACGACCTGAGCGATGACCTCGAGAGAGCGTTACGGGTCAGCGGCTAGGGGTCAGGGAAAATCGGGCCTGCTCTTTCCTTTTTCATCGCCTCATCGGCCCTCACCTCATCCCTCACCTCCCCGCCCCGGCCTACAATCCGCTCCCATGATCGGCCGTCTCACCGGGCGCCTCGCGGAGAAGACGCCGGACCAGGTGCTCTTAGACGTCGGGGGCGTCGGCTATTTCGTCCACATCCCGCTCTCGACTTTCTACGAGCTGCCGGAGCCGGAGAGCCCGACCTCGCTGTGGATTCACACGCACGTGCGCGAGGACACGTTCGCGCTGTACGGATTTCTGTCGCAGCGCGAGCGCGCGCTCTTCCTGCTCCTCCTGACGGTGAACGGGATCGGGCCTCGGGTCGCTCTGACGGTCCTTTCCGGCATGCCGCCGGGCGAGCTGGTCGCGGCGCTCCGAGGGCAGGACGTCCGCAAGCTGATGGGTGTCCCCGGTGTCGGGAAGAAGACGGCCGAGCGTATGGTGCTCGAGCTCGCCGACAAGGCGCAGAAATTCTCCGAGCCGGTGGCGGTCGGTACCCCTCCCTCCGTGGCCGCGGACGACGTGACCTCCGCGCTGGTAAACCTCGGCTATCGAAAGGCCGACGCCGAGCGCATCGTCGAGGGCATCGCTCGCGCGGGGGCACCCTCGGACTTCGGCGATTACCTTAAGGCCGCGCTGAAGAAGCTGACGGGGGGATGATGAGTTCGGTAGAAACGCGCACGGCAGTCCGGACGCTGAAGCTCAGAGCTGAGAGCTGAATGACTGAAGACAAGGACGTCCTCGCCGGAACCGCGCTCGAC
>JBBROA010000086.1:0-18215 GCA_038229875.1 Thermoanaerobaculia bacterium
CAAATGCAGCAGCGTCGACTTCCCCACGCCGGACGGCCCCATCACGGCGGCGAACGTGGAGGTTTCGACATCCAGGGAAAGGCCGGCGAAGACCCGGACGGGGGCGCCCTCGCCCTCGTACACCTTCGAGAGATTCTCGGCGTGAATCGCGAGCATGCGGCTCAGCGGAGAGGGGCGATGCGCGTCATCGCGAGAGCCTCACGGCTTCTCCCGGCGCGAGCCGCGAGGCCGCCCGCGCCGGCAGAAGCGCCGCGGCGATGGCCGTCGCGAATGCGAACACGGCGACCGTCGCCACTTCGAGCGGGTGCACGGCAAACGGAACGTGTGAAAGGAGGTACACGTCTCCCGGGAGAGGCACGAGGCGGTACCGGTCGAGAAGCAGCGAAGCGCCCACGCCCACCAGAATGCCGCCGGCGGTCCCCGCCGCGCCGATCGCGGCGCCGAGCGTCAGGTAGATCCGCGCGAGCGAAGCCGGCGCCGCTCCCATCGAAGTGAGCACTCCGAGGTCCCTCTTCTTCTCGACGACCAGGAGCGCGATGTTGGAGACGATGTTCAAAGCCGCGACCACGATGACGAGCGCGACCGTCGCGAAGATCACGACCTTCTCGAGCTTCAGCGCGAATGCGAGCGGCGCGTTCAAGTCCCGCCAGGTCTGCACTCGGTATCCGGACGGGAGATTCGCGCGCACCGCCGCGGCGGCGCCGTCCGCCGCGGAAGCGTCGGCGAGACGGGCCTCCCACGCGCGGGCGCCGAATGCGATCCCGGAGAGGAGGCGCGCTGTCGCCTCGGGAAGCTCGATGTCCGCCGGTTTTTCGACCAGGCTCCCGCGCCGGATGTCGCGGACACGCACGGCGACCGCGATCGGCACCGGTCCGATCGGAGAGAGCCGCGTGCGGGACGAGATCAGCCGCAGGACGCTTCCCCGCTCGGAGCCCGTGCGTCCCGCGACCGCCGACGAGAGCCGCGCGGGCGGATACCCGTCCCCGGTGTCCTCGAGCGAGTTCGGCGCGGCGTTTCGAAATCGGACGGGCAGCGTGGTGCGCGACGCGGAGTCCGAGAGCCACCCGCGGCCCTCGATCGCCGGCTGCGTTGAAACCACCCCCGGAATCGAAGCGAGAACGCGGCTGACGAGATCGGCGTCGGCGAGCCCGTTTCCCCGCTGCGGAGACACAACGAGGTGAGGGCTGCGGTCGGACATCTGCGCGCGGATCCGGTCCTGAAACCCGGACAGAAGAGACAGTGAAAGCACGAGGGCGGCGACGCCGACGCCGAGTCCGACGACGGAAATGGTCGAGATCAGCGCAACGTGGGCGCTGCGCCGCGATGTCGCGAGGTATCGCAGCGCGATGAAGGACTCGTAGGTCATCGGGGACGCCTCGGCCCCGACTTCCTCACTTCGGCCTCATCAGCGGAAACAGGATCACGTCTCTGATCGAGGGTTTTTCCGTGAGGAGCATCGTGAGCCGGTCGATTCCGACGCCCTCCCCGGCCGTCGGCGGCATTCCGTAGGACAGCGCCTCGACGTAGTCGCTGTCGAACTGCATGGCCTCGGCGTCCCCGCCGGCTTTCTGGCGCGCCTGCTCGACGAACCGGCGCTCCTGTTCGGCCGGATCGTTCAACTCGGAAAAGCCGTTCGCGATCTCCATCCCGCCCGCGTAAAGCTCGAACCGGTCGACGAACTCCGGGTCCGCCGGGTCCTGCTTGGACAGCGGCGAGATCTCGGTCGGAAATTCATGAAGGAAGGTCGGCTGGATGAAGCCCGCTTCGCCGACTGCTTCGAAGAGCTCGGCTAAAAGCTTTCCCTTCTGGCCGGCGAAGCGATCCGGCTTCTCGACTCCGAACCGGCGCGCGGCGGCAAGAAGCCCCTCGGCGGTCGCGAGCTCTTCCACGCGGACCGGCCCTCGCGCGTCGTCGCGCGTCGCTTCGACGACCGCGTCCCGCATCGTGACGCGGCGATACGGCGGAGACCAGTCGATCGAGTGCTCGCCCCAGGCAGTGACCGTCCCGCCGACGACTTCCCTGACGAGCGCCGACAGCAGCTCCTCGGTCAGATCCATCAGGTCGGACGCCCGCGCGTACGCCTGGTAGAACTCGAGCATCGTGAACTCGGGGTTGTGGTGGGTCGAGATCCCCTCGTTGCGGAAATTCCGGTTGATCTCGTACACCCGCTCGATCCCGCCGACCACGAGTCGCTTCAGATAGAGCTCGGGCGCGATGCGGAGGTAGAGCTCGAGGTCGAGCGCGTTGTGGTGCGTGACGAACGGCCGCGCCAGCGCGCCGCCGGCAACCGGCTGCATCATCGGGGTTTCGACTTCGAGGTAACCGCGCGCGTCCAGGAACCTCCGGATCGCCCGAATGATCGCCGCGCGCTTCTCGAACACCGTCCGCGCCTCGGGGTTCACCGCGAGGTCGAGATACCGCTGTCGGTATCGGACCTCGACGTCCTTCAACCCGTGCCATTTTTCAGGGAGCGGCTTGAAGCACTTTGCAAGGAAGGTCAGGCTCTGCGCCTTGATCGACAGCTGCCCGGTCCGTGTCCGGAACATCGGGCCCTGCACTCCGATCCAGTCGCCGAGATCGAGAGCGCGGACGAGGGCCCAGCCCTTTTCTCCGACCGCGTCCATTCGAACATACGCCTGCAGCCGGCCGAGGCCGTCCGACAGATCCAGAAACCCCGCCTTGCCCTGGAGACGGAGCGCGAGCACGCGGCCCGCCGCGGCTTCCACACCGGGCTCCCGGTCGAGGTCGTCGCCGGAGATCTTCCCGTACCGCTCCGCGATCGCCGATACCGTCGCGGACGCCGGGAACGAGAACGGGTACGTGTCCGTCAATGCGCCGATCTGCTCGAAGCTCTCCCGACGGTGCCGGAGAAGCTCGGCCTCCGAGACCCCTTCCGGCTCGGTGGAAACGGATTCTCGCGGGGTGTCCGTCATGGCCGGGCAGTATACGGTCGCCGGGGCGCGCGAACGCCCACTCCTGTCGGAACGAAACGACGAAACGACGAAATGGATGTCTGCTTCCGACCGACCGCGCACCGCCACTTCGCCGGCTCCGGAGACGTCCTCTTCGCCGGACCGACTCCTCAGGCCGGGGACGTCAGGAAGGCTCTCCGCGAGACCCCGCGTCGCCCGCCACTTCCGCCGCGTCCAGGCAAAGCCACAGGTCGGCGGTCGACTTCAGCAGGCGGAACCGCGTCCGGCTCCAGGACCGCGCTTCGGGTCCGCGCGGCGACGAGTCGATGGTCTCCGAAAGGGCTTCATCGATCAACGGAGATCGGGCAATTGTCGCCCGAGCGGCCTTGACGAGCTCGATCGGCGGAGCACCTGCCGGAGCGGATTTCAACGCCTCCGCTTCCGTCTCCGCCTTGAAGCGAAGCGCGGTCGCGCGGAGAAGGGTCCGGTCGGCGGCGGAACCTGGAGCGCCGTGCGTGACCGCCCGGCGAGCCGCGGCGAGCTCCCACGACTCGAGGTCGAGATGAGAAAGCCCGGCGACGTTCGTCCGGAGCGCTCCGACGCCGTCGTCGTAGAGCTCGACGGCCGCGAGGACCCGGTCGAGGCAAGGGCGCCAGAAACTCTCGTCGCCGCCGTCCGGCTCGATCTCCTCGACGAGCTCGAGCGCCTCGTCGATGTCCTCCGCGGCGAGGCCCGAAATATCGAATTTGGTCAGGACGTCGCCGATCGCGGTCTTCAAGTCCAGGACGTGCTGCGCGCGCACGTTGTGGTCCATCGCCTGGCGGTCGAACCTGACGCGAGAGTCCCGAAAACGCTGGAACTCCTCTGGAGCGACCTCATCGCCGCCGCGCGTCAACTCGCGCTCGAGGTTGGTAATGCGTCCGGTCGCTTCGTCGAGGCGCCGCTCCTCGCGCTCGTAGAGCCTGTGGAACACCGACCGGGACGTCAGGTTGCACCACGCGACCGCCGTCAGAATCTCGGCGTTCGAGAGCCCGTTCGCGACGCGGCGCTTCATCGTGCGCACGTTTTCCAGAAGCCGCTGATTCAACAGTTCTTCGAACTCCCGCGCGCTCGCGACGTCGCTGGCGAGCTCGTCAAAAGCGCGAACGATGGCGGGGGTCATCGCGGTGTCCATGCGCGGCCACACCGAAGACGACGTGAGCGATTCGAAGAACTTCCGGATCTGCGAGCGCGGCCGCGTGGCCGAGGCTTCCGGATCAGCCTGGCCCGTGGCAGCCACCGTCGCGAGGAAGTCGACCTTGTCGATCACGTCCTCGTCGATGTCGGGCTGGGAGAAATAGAAGCGAAGCAGGTAGAAGGCGATCTTTTCGTCCTGGGGACGCACCTTCTCGAAGAAGCGCCGCATGAAGGAGGGCGAGATCTTCCTGTCGACATCCCGGAGCTGGCGCACCACCCCGTCGAGACGGACATGCAAGTCCTTCAGAAGGGGGTCGACGGTCTCGGGGGACCCGGTGTTGATCCGCGACGCGATCGTCTTCACGTCCTCGTAGAGGGCCGTGAAATCGACCGTGTAACCGGCGTCCTCCGAGAAGAACGTCTTGTACACGCCTCGAACGAATTGGTGGAATGTCCAGAGCGCCTTGAACCGCTCCGTGAGGCGGATGTAGTCTTCGTGAAGAAGCTGAATTTTCTCGACCGACATTGTTTTTGGCGTTGCTGAGGTGAAGAGTATTCTAACTTGCATCCTCCCGTCGGCCCGCCGGCCCGTGGAAAACAACAGAATTCGGCCCTTTTTCGTATGAAGCTCGGCCGGACTCTCATCGACGCGGCGACCCTCGACGCGGGCGTCGCGCGGATCGCCGCCGAGATCGACCGCGACCAGGCGGGGCGGCCCGCCCTCCTCGTGGGAATCCTCAAGGGGTCGATTTTCTTTCTCTGCGATCTGGCGAAGAAGCTCGAGACCACGCCGGTTTCGCTCGATTTTCTCCAGGTCTCGTCCTACGGGTCGGGGATCAAGTCGTCGGGGAATGTTCGGCTGCAGCGCGACCTCTCGACGGACGTCGCGGGGCGAGAGGTCATCATTGTCGAAGACATCGTCGACACGGGCCGCACGCTGACCAAGATCATCGAGCTGCTCGGGACGCGGCACCCGAAGTCGGTCCGGATCTGCGCGCTTCTGAAAAAGAAGATCGCGGGCAACGAAGGCATCCCGGTGGACTACCTCGGATTCACGATCGAGGACTACTTCGTGGTCGGGTACGGGCTCGATTACGCGGAGATGTACCGCAACCTCCCTTTCATCGGGATCCTCGAGCCTGACGCCGAAGGCAGCGCCTCAGAGAACGCCGAAAAGGCCGAGACCGCGGACCGCCGAGGCTGATTCGTCCGCTTTTCCTTTCCAGATTCGCCGTTCCCGTCCTAGGATCCCCCCATGAGATATCTCGCGACGGACGGAGCGCCCAAGGCCATCGGGCCGTACTCGCAGGCGGTGATCGAAGGAGGCTTCCTCTACGCCTCCGGGCAGATCCCTCTCGATCCCGAGAGCGGCGAGCTCGTTTCGGGCGGCATCGAGCCGTCGGCGGAACGGATCTTCGACAACCTGGAGGCCGTTCTCAAGGAAGGCGGGCTGACACTCCAGGATGTCGTGAAGGCGACCGTGTACCTGACCCGTACGGAAGATTTCCCCGCGATGAACGCGGTGTACGCCCGGCGATTCGGCGAGCACCGGCCGGCGCGATCGACCGTTACCGTGGCGGGTCTTCCGAAGGGCGCGCCTCTCGAGATCGACCTGATCGCGAAAACCCGCTAGCCGCTAGCCGCTAGCCGCTAACCGATAGCCCGGGGACGGCCCCGGCGGCCGTTACGGCCGGAACCAGAGACCGACGGCCGCGGCGAGCGCTCCGAGTAGAAAGATGCGGCTCGAGCGGCGGTGCAGCGTGTCGAACTTGCGCCGCCAGGGATCGTCCGGCCCCGCAGCGTCGAACGACCCCACCTTCATCCGGAAGTAGTTCATCCGGGGACGAAGCACCATCGAGAGGTACACGTTCGTCGCGACCGCAACGAAGATTGCGATCCCGGAAACCACGAGAGGGCCGGCGAGCCCGCCCGCGCGCTCGAGCTCCACGAAGACCCCGATCACCAGCACGAGCGAGAGAAGCTGCTTGACCGCCTCGAACCGGCGCAACACCTCTCCAAACGCGGCTCCGGCCTGGTCGCGCGAGGGAATCATCCGGAAGATGACGGGCGCCGCGATCGCGACGAGCACCGACCCGCCGAACCAGATGGCGAGGCAGAGGCGGATAAGCTGCGAGATCAAGCCGGACACCGGCGGAAAGTATCAGGTGACCCTCAGCTGACGCCGCGTCCCGTTCTATCTTTGCGGGATGTTCGCGGACGGAGTCTGACCTGAGCGCGCTCCCGGAGCCGCCCGCGAGGCGATTTGCCTTCGTGCTCGCCGCCGCGACAGCGATCGGACTCGGCATCCGCCTCTTCCGGCTCGATCACTTCTCCTACGGTCTCGACGAGATTCTGGAGGCCTACTGGATCAAGGGGTCCTGGGCATTCCTCTGGAGGTCGATCCGCTTCGACGCGGTGCATCCGCCGCTCGACTACGTGATCGGCCGCGCGCTCGAGCCGCTGCATCCGGCCGACTGGACCCGAAAACTCGCCGACGTGCTCTGGGGTACGGCCACGATCCCCGCAATCGGCCTCCTCCTGCGGCGACGCGCGGGCGAGTCCGCGGGCGCGTTCACAGCGCTCCTTCTGGCCGTCGCCCCCTTTCACGTCCGTTACTCGCAGGAGTTCCGCCCCTACGCGCTGGCTCTCTTCCTGGTCGCGCTCGCCCTCCTGTGTCTCGACCGATACCTCGAGCGTCCGGGTCTGGCGCGCCTTCTCGCTCTGTATCTCGCGTGCCTCGGCACGGCGTACGCGCTCTATTTCGCTTCGGTCGTGCTCGCGCTCGCGGCTTTCACGATGCTCGTCGAGGACGCCCGAGGCCGCGACCCGCGACGCCGGACTGCGGCTCGCCGCTTCCTCGTCCGGAGCCCGCTCTTCTGCGCGGCGCTCGCGGCCGCGTACCTGCCCTGGTGGCCGGTCGTCCTCGAAGCGGCGCGCCGGCCGCCGATGGCGGGCCGAGCTCCCCTGACGCTCGCGCGAGCCGACCGGACGTTTTCGTTCTTCCTGTTCGCGCCCGACGGCGGATATCCGCTGGGGGCCGGGGGCGCGCTCTATCTCGTGGTGGTCCTGATCGGCGCGGTGCGCGCCGCAGCGCGTCCCGGGCTCCGTTTTCTGCTGGCGTGGTCGCTCGGAGGAATCGCGGTCATCGAGATCCTCGGCCAGATTCACCCACACTTCGATTTCGTCCGGCGATTTCTGCCGGCCGGCCTCGGCCTCATCCCTCTTGCGGCGCTGGCTCTCGCCGGCCTCTGGCAACGGCGGCGGGGCCGGGCGCTCGCCTGCGTCGTCGTGCTCATCGTCGCGGTTCTCGACCTGCGCTCCCTCGCGACCTATTTCCGCGAGGGCCGCGCCGACTGGAGAACCCTGGGCAGGGCCATTCGGGCGCTTCCGCCCGGCGAGCCCGTCTTCACCGAAAATCCGTACGCGCAGCTTTGCACCGCGTTCTACGGGGTCGGAGAGACGTGGCTTTCGGAGCAGATGACGCCCGGCTCGCCGAAGACCGGAAGACCCATCCTGAATCTCGACGGTCAGATCGTGCGGCTGACCTGGTCGTGGCCCTCGGAGACGCGCGCGTGGCTCGTGCTCGCCGGCGAGCCGGCGTATCCGGAGCTCCGGACGTGGGCCTCGCGCTTCCCCGCCACTCCCTATCCGCTCGCCGAACGGGCGGTCCTGATCCGCCTCGAACCGGCGCAGCGGCAGGAGGCCCTGGCGGGCCGATGACAAATCGAACCGCGTTTTTCTCCTATGATCCGGCCATGGACGCGGAGCTCGCTACGGCCCTCGACGATCTGATCCTCGGACGCGGGGTCGCGCGCGGGCGGCATTCGATGCGTTACCAGGACCGGGTCGTCCGTGCCGAGCTCGAAGAGCGGCTCGCGGCGAATGGCTTTCGTCCGATGACCGTCCGCGAGGCTCCGATCGAGGCGGGAGAGAGGATCCCCGCGTTCCATCTGCACGACGAGACCGCGGACTTCGGGTGGATCCGCTGGGAGATCTTCACGCCCCGGAGCCGACGCAAGCTGTTCGCGTCCGAGCATCGCCGTCCGGACAACGACGAGTGGGCGGTCCAGATCAACCTGGCGTCCCCCGATCCAGTCTGGGCGAGCCCCGAGCGCAAGGAGCGGCACGACGTCGACACCGTCGTGGCCGTCCACCCGTGACCGGTGCCGCGGGCGCCGCGCCCGTCCGCCGGACGATTCCCGTCGGACCTCTCCAGTGCAACTGCACGATCCTGTTCGACGCGGGGAGCCGGGACGCCGTAGTGATCGATCCCGGCGACGAGGGCGACAGGATCGTGGCTGAGATCGAGAAGGCGAACCTTCGCGTGTCGGCGCTCCTCCACACCCACGCCCACTTCGACCACATCGGCGGCAGCGCCGCGGTGGCGGCCGGGACCGGGGCCTCGATCCGGCTCCACGCCGACGATGCGCCGCTCTACGACGCGCTGCCGGAACAGGCCGCGCTCTTCGGCCTCTCCGCAAGCTCGCCCTCGCCCCGCGGCGCCCCATTGAGCGACGGCGAGGTCATCCGGTTCGGCGCGTTTTCCGTCACCGCGATCCATACGCCGGGCCACACGCCGGGCTCGACTTGTTTTCTTTCCGACGGCGCATCGCCGATCCTGTTCTCGGGCGACACGCTCTTCCGGCGCTCGATCGGCCGGACGGACCTCTGGGGCGGCGACACGGAGCTGATACTCCAGTCGATCCGGCAGAAGTTGTTTTCCCTTCCCGCGGAAACTCCGGTCGTCTGCGGCCACGGGCCGGACACCACGATCGGAGAAGAAAAGCGCGCGAATCCGTTCGTCGGCGATCGCTGAAATCGTCCCGGCGCGGGTCGAGTCCGGGGAGCCCTGAAACCGCGGACTGCCGTTATACTTCCCCCCGCCATGGCGTTGTCGCTCGTCGAAAAATCGCGGCTCGTGTCCTCCTTCTGGCAGGACGGCCCCGCGCCGTGCCCGAAGCATGGCGTTCCCATGCGCGCCTTCTTCGTCGAACGCGTGTACAAGCCGCAGATCGTCATGGTGTGCCCGAAGGGCGAAATGTTCCGCTTCGACCAGAAGCCGAAGCAGATCGCGTTCTCCCGTCCGCACCTGAAGACGATGGCGCTCGACGCGCAGGAGCGCGAGTCCCCTTCGTGTCCTCAGGACTTCACGCCTCTCGTCGTCTATCGCACTCCGGCGAAATTCCTCCCGGTCGGCTGGGACTACACCTTCGTGTGTCCGACCTGCCTCTCGTTCGGGCAGTGGGTCGACACGGGCCGGCCGGAGGAAGACGTCACGGCCGCGCCGAAGGTCAAGAAGGAAACTCCGGCGTTTCACGACGAGACGATCCCGCTTCCGAAACGCATGGAGATGGCGAAGGATGGCGACCTGAAGCTGAAGCTCTACGCGGCCATGGCGCAGACGGACTGCACGGCGTGCGGCTACGACTGCGAGGGATACGCGGCGGCGATCGCGGCCGGCACCGAGAAGGATCCGAACCTCTGCGTGCCTGGAAAGGAAGAGACCGCGCGAATCGTGAAGGACCTGCTGAAAGGGACGGGCCTACCGGCCGCATCCGCCTAGACCCTACCCTCCTCCGGCGCGGCTTGCGGTCGACGCTCGAGCCACCCCTTGGCTCAGCTCTCCACTTCTTCCTTCTTCTCAGCCTTTTCAGCGCCTTCCGCGTCTTCCAGGTCTCCCGGGCGAACCTGCGGACCGGTTGAAGCGGTGCGGCGGTCGGCCGCCGAAATCGGGAGAGAGAACGTGAACCGGCTCCCGTGTCCGACCACGCTCTCCGCCCAGATCGTGCCGCCGTGCAGCTCGACTAAGGACCTCGCGAGGGCGAGCCCGATCCCCATGCCCGGGTGCCGGCGGGTCGTCGAGCCGTCGACCTGCCGGAACCGTTCGAACACGTGCGGCAGGTCGCTCTCGGGAATCCCGACGCCGTCGTCCTCGACGCTGATCAGAAACCGTCCGGGCTCCTGCTCGATCCGAATCACGACGCGCCCGTGCCGGGGAGAAAATTTGATCGCGTTCGCGAGGAGGTTCCACAGCACCTGCTGGAGACGCAGCGCGTCCGCCCGGATCAGAGGGAGCGCGTCCGGAATCGGGGCGAGGATCATGACCACCCCCCGGGATTCGGCCATCAGCCGGACCGTGTCCATCGACCGCTGCGCCACCTCGAGCAGCGAGACGGAGCGCAACTCGAGTGACAGGGTGCCCCGCTCCATCCGTGCGAGGTCCAGCAAATCGTCGATCAACGCGAGCAGGACGCGAGCGGATTGGCGTACTTGTTTCAGGCCACGCCGCAGCGTCGTCTCGTCCACGTCCCCCTCTTCGAGGAGGTCCGTCCATCCCACGATCGAAGTGAGGGGTGTGCGCAGCTCGTGGTTGACGTTCTGGAGGAAGTAGTCTTTGAGACGGCTCGCGCGCCGGAGCTCCTCGACGGTCCCGGTCAGCGTCGTGTACAGCTGCGCGTTCTTGATGAGAAGAGACGCGGCGTCGGCGAACGAGGTCAGCGCGTCCACCTCCTCGTGTCCGAATCCGCCGGGACGGTTCGTGGCAACGGCGACGCCGAGCGTCCGGTCCTCCGCTTTCAAGGGGCAGAAGATCGCGTTCACCGCTTCGACCGCCGTCTGAAGGCCGCGGTTGACATAAGGATCGCGCGCCAGGTCGTTCGTCACGTACGGCTCCCCGCTCTTGAAGACCATCGCGGCGATCGACGGCGTGTCGACCGAGATCTTCAGCCGCGAGATCACGTCTTCGCTCACGTTCCAACCGGGCCACTGGGCCTCGAGGCGATTCGTGTCGGGGTCGTACAGGTAGAACCAGACGCGCTCTGCGCGGGTAAACGCCGCAACCGCTTCGCTCGCGCGCGAGAGCACTTCGCGGAGGTCCGTCGCCTGGTAGGACGCCCGGAACAGAGAATGGAGCCGGCGGAGCGTCTCGACGCGCCGTTCGACGCGGCGACCCATCCGGCCGATCGCTGCCGCGAGCCGCCCGAGCTCGTCGGGGGAGTTACCGCCCGTGACCTCGACGGCGCGTCCCTGCCCGATCTCTTCGGCGGCGTGCACCAGGGCGAGAACTGGCGCCGAGATGCGTCGCGACATGAGAACGACCACGGCCAGAACGGCGACGAGCAGGTAGAGAAAGACGAAGAAGACATACTCCTGCAGGTCGGAGTACGACTTGGGCTGGATCTCCTCTTCGGCCGCCGTCGCGATCCGCCGCATCGCGTCGCCGGAGAGCCCTTCCACGAACACCCAGCCAGTCGTTCGGACGCGGGCGGACGCGAGGCGGCAGGAGGCGCCGTTGAAACGGTATTTGCCGAACGTGCGGGGCGCCGCCAGGATCGCATTGACCAGCCGGCGCCGCTCTGAGTCCCCGGTCCCCGCGAGAGCCGGTCCCGACGACGCGGTCCATCCGAGAAGCCGCGCGGCGCGCCCGGTCAGATAGACGAGGTTCCCCGCGTGATCCACGACGAACCAGACGTCGCCCTGCGCTTCGGCGGGCTCCAGGGCCTCAATCGCGTACCGCCGCACGTCGACGTCCATGGCCACAGCCGCCACCAGCGCCCCCGCGTCATTCCGGACCGGCACAAAGAAGCTCACGAGCCGGTTTTCCGGGGTGACGCGGGCCTCGCTGCGCCCGGTGTACCAGAGCGCCTTGTCGCCTTCGACGGGCCGGCGCTCCGGGAAACGCGCGGTCTGATTGAAGACGAAATGGTCGAGTGCGCCTTTGGATTCTTTGAGCGCCTGATGAATGTCGATCCAGGGGCTCATCCGCATCACGCCGGAGGCGGTCCAGATGCTGACGTTCTTGATGGTGTTCCGTCTTTCCCGCGCTCCGCGAAGAAGCCTCGCGATCTGGAGCGTCGCGAGGTAGTCGTGCCGCGCCTGGGGGGCGCTCCCCTGCGCGCCCTGTATGAACCCGACCGTGTCCTCCGCAGGAAACGGATTCCAGACGTGCCCGTCCGAATCGCCGGCCGGCAGCTCCCCCGACACCGACGCGGCGGCAAACGCCTGATTGGCGGCGGCCGCGATCGACCAGGCCGCTTCCTCGGCGACCGCAGCCCGACGGTCGATCCACTCGGCGCGGAAGCCCGCGTCCTGCTGGATCTGCACGGAGGCCTGCGCAACCCGCGCGGCAGTCAGCTGCTGGACCGAGTTGTCCTTGAGCTCCGACAGCTGCCGCATCAAAATGAACACGATCAGTGCGCCGGGGATCAGAAAGGCGAGAAAGAACCCGAACAACAGCCTCGCCGCGAGGCTCCGCCGCGGCGAGAGCGTTCGCCGCAGCCGGGCAAACGCGAGCGCGAGCAGAGACCGGCCCACGCCGGGAGACCAGCGGTCAGGCATTTGTTGTGCTCACAGTGTAACCGTCGCCTCCGCTCTCTCCGTGACGTGGCTTCGCCGCGCGGCGGCGAAGCCACCGGCGAGCGGCTCGGCCGATGCGGCCTTCGACCGCTCGCCTCGTCACTCCGTTCGCTTCGGCTCCCGCCCCCACGTCGCTTCCGCTCACTGCGTTCGCTCACGCTCCCGCTTAGTCACCAGTGTGCCGGAAGCGCAGCTCTGCTCCCTCGCCCCGCGCGCGGGGAGAGGGTTGGGGTGAGGGGCGGGGAGGAGAGGAGCCGGGTCGGGTGAGGTTCTGCGACGTGTCGAGAGAGTTCCTTACTCGTAGCGCAGCGCGTCGATGGGATCGAGGCGCGAGGCTTTTCTCGCGGGATAGAAGCCGAAGAAGATCCCGATCGCTGCCGAGAAGCCGAACGCGAGGAGCACTGCCTCGGGCGCGAGGACGATCGGCCACTGCTGCTTCCATGCGAGGAACCGGGACGTGGCTATTCCAATGGCGATGCCGATCGCTCCTCCGCCAACGGAGAGCGTCAGCGCTTCGATCAGAAACTGAGTGAGGATGTCGCGCCCCTTCGCGCCAATCGCCATGCGGATTCCGATCTCACGGGTGCGCTCGGTCACCGACACCAGCATGATGTTCATGATCCCGATCCCACCCACCAGGAGGGAGATCGACGCGATGGCGGCGAGAAGCGCCGACATCTGTTTCGACGTCTGGTCCGCGGTCTGCGCGATCTCCTGCTGCGAGCGGATCTGGAAGTCCGCGTCCTGTCCGGGTCCGAGCCGGTGCCGCTGGCGCAGAAGCGCGTCGATCTCCGCCTGGGCCTCGTCGACCGCGTCGCGCGAGACGGCGGACGCCATGAACATGTCGATCTTCGTGCTGCGCTTCAACAGCTTCATGACGGTCGTGTACGGGGCGATGACCGTGTCGTCCTGGTCCTGCCCCATCATGCTTCCGCCCTTCGACTCGAGGACGCCGATCACCTTGAACGGAAAATTCTTGATCCTCACCGTCTGGCTGACGGGGTTTTCGTCGCCGAAGAGCGATCTCGCGACGGTCGCGCCGAGCACCACGACTTTCGCCGCGGATTTGACCTCGGAGTCGCCGAAGAAGCTCCCTTTATCCACATTCCAGGAGCGAATGAAGGGCCAATCGACGCCGACGCCCTGGACGGAGGTGCCCCAGTTCAAATTTCCGAAGACGACCTGGCCCGAGGAACGGGCGGCGGGCGACACGTAGGCGACCGACGGGCACTCGGCTTTCACCGCAGTCACGTCTTCGTCGGTGATCGTGGACTGGCCCGTGAAGATGCGAGCACCCGACTGCGTCGCGGCCCCCGGAAAGATCATGAGGAAGTTGGTGCCGAGCGAGGAGATCTGGTCCTGGACCGCCCGCTGTGCGCCCCCGCCGACCGCGATCATCGCGATGACGCACGCGACGCCGATGATGATTCCGAGCGCCGTCAGGGTCGACCTCAGCTTGTTCCGCACGATCGCCTTCAAACCCACCTTCAGAATGGTCATGAATTTCAGCATGGAGGCCTCAGGCTTTCACGGCCGTCCGCCGTTTTTCGACGGGACGGTCCTCGACCAGTTTTCCATCACGAAACACGACGACTCTGCGCGCGTACTGTGCGATGTCGGGCTCGTGCGTGATCAGCACGACGGTCTTTCCCTTCTCGTTCAACTCCTGAAAGACGGACATCACCTCTTCGGAGGTCTTGGTGTCGAGATTGCCGGTCGGCTCGTCCGCCAGCAAGAGCTTCGGCTCGTTGATCAGAGCGCGAGCGATCGCGACCCGCTGCTGCTGGCCGCCGGAAAGCTGGCTCGGCATGTGATCCTCGCGTCCGGCGAGTCCCACAATCGCCAGGCAATGACGCGCCTTCTCCGCTCGCTGTTTTGTGGTGAGCGCCGTCGCGGCGTAGATGAGGGGCAGCTCGACGTTCTCGATTGCGGAGGTGCGCGAGAGCAGATTGAAGGCCTGGAACACGAACCCGATCTTCCCGTTCCGGATTTCCGCGCGCTGGTCCCGGCCCAGGCCGGAGACATCCGTTCCGTCGAGGTAGTAGTGGCCGGAGGTCGGACGATCGAGACAACCGACGATGTTCATGAAGGTGCTCTTGCCCGAGCCCGAGGGACCCATCACGGCCACGAACTCGCCGGGAGCGATGGAGAGGGAAACGCCGTCCAGCGCCCGGACCTCGACTTCGCCCATCGTGTAGACGCGGACGAGATCCTGGATGCGGATGACGTCGGTTTCGCCGGCGGCCGGCGCAACACCGCTTTCCCCGGCCCGTTCGGGACGACCGCTCACTTGCTCAGAAGCCTCTCCGGCCGCCGCCCGCGGCGCCCCCCGCCCGCGGGGCCCCCAGCGGCGAATTGCCGGAGGTGGAAGCCTTGGACGTGGCGAGACCCACGATCACGAGATCCCCCGCCTTGAGGTCTCCGGAAACGACCTGAGTGAACCGGCCGTCGGTGATGCCCGTGCGAATCTCGACCTGCTTCGGGTCCGCATTCGGCGCGGGAGCCCGGTAAACGGTGGAGGTCCTTGCGCGCGCGGCGCCGCCGCGTCCCCCGCCGCCCTGGCCCCGCTGCCCCCGTTCGCCGGCGGCACCTGTCCCGTTCGCCGCCCCCGGAGCGCCCGAGCCTCCGGTCCCGCCCGGCCCCGCACCGCGTCCGACCGCCTCGCCGGCTGAGGCGGATCCGGAGCCACCTGCCGCTCCCGACGCCGGGGCCGATGCGGCCCCGGCCGGCTGACTGCCGCCCGCTCCCCGCCCCCCGGACCCTCCGCCGGCTGCAGCCGCTGCGGGAGGTTTTTCGCCCTCCTTGAGCTCCGGCCGGAATCGCAGCGCGGCGTTCGGCACCCGAAGGACGTTGCGCGAGGAGTTCACGTCGATCGTGACGTTTGCCGTCATCGTCGGCTTCAGCAGAAGGTCCTCGTTGTTCACTTCCACGATCACGGGATACGTGACGACGTTCTGGTTGACGGTCGCGTTCAGGCGAACCTGCGCGACTTTTCCTCGGAACTGCCGGTCGGGGTACGCGTCCACGTTGAAACGCACGGGCTCTCCGATCTTGATTTGCCCGATGTCGGACTCGGAGATGTCGGCGGAAACCTGCATCTTGGTCAGGTCCTGCGCGATCGTGAAGAGCGTCGGCGCCGAAAAAGACGCGGCGACGGTCTGCCCGACGTCGTAGGCGCGCGAGACCACCACCCCGTCGATCGGCGCCTTGATCTTCGAGTTGCGAAGGTCCGTCTCCGCCTGGTTCAAGGTGGCCTTCGCCTGCGCCACGCTCGCGCGTGCGCCGTCGTAATTCGCCTGGGCCTGATCGAAATCCGCCTGCGGAGCGAGGCCCTGCTGTTGGAGCGCCTTCTGGCGCCGCAGCGAAATCTCCGCATTCCGCATCTCGACGCGCGCCTTGTCGAGCGCCGCGGCGTTCTGCGCGACCTTTTCGCGGAACGGCGTCTCGTCGAGCTCCGCGAGAAGATCGCCCTTCTTCACGGCGCTGTTGAAGTCCGCGTACAGCTTCGCGATGATGCCGGACACCTGGCTGCCGACCTGGACCGTGGTCACGGCGGAGAGCGCACCGGTTGCGGCGACCGTCTGCGTGATGTCTCCCTGCTCAACCCCCGCGGTCCGGTACTTCTCTTCCGGCTTCCGGCGGCCGTTGATCGCGAGATACAGGCCAGCTGCGGCCACGACGATGACGACCACCCAGATGATCTTGCTCTTCACGACTCTCCCGATCTGACGGCGCGTTTCGGGGCGGGCGCTCGCTTCCGTCAGAACGTCGCGGGCGCTTCGAAGATTACACGCAAAGGTCCTGCCCTTTCGGGCAACCGGCTGCGATCACGCCGTCTGCGAGCGCGCCGCCGTCTCCGATGCCGCTCCCGATGCGTCAGGCAGGACGACCACCAGGCGGGGATCTGCCGTGACGCCCAGGCGATCCCCCGCCGCGACGTCGAGATCGGACGGTCCGTAGACGACCGCCTCCCGCCCGCCCGCGACGAAGACGACGCGGGTCCGGTCTCCCTCGTACGAGACACCCCGGACGGTGACAGATGTCCCTCCGGAAGGCCGGACCGAGAGGGCCTCGGGACGGACGACGATCCGGAGCGGCCCGGGCCGCGCGCCCGGCAGGGTCAACCGGCCGAGCGGGGTATCCGCGACGACCGCGCTCCCCTCCGAGCGCGCCTCGACGACCCATAGCGCGCCGGAGCCGAAGAAGTTCGCGGCGTATTCCGTTTTCGGTTCCCGGTACAGCTCGCGTGGAGAGCCTTGCTGCTCGACGGCGCCTTCGCGCAGAAGCACCACCCGATCTCCGAGCCGCAGGGCGTCGGCGCGGTCGTGGGTCACGAGGAGAACGGTCGTGCGCTCCGCCGCGATCGCGCGCGCGAGCGCTTCACGGACGGAGTCGGCGAGGTTCGGGTCGAGCGCGGCGAGAGGCTCGTCTAAGAGCAGCAGCACCGGACGATAGGCGAGCGCGCGCCCCAGGGCGACTCGCTGGCGCTCGCCTCCCGAGATCTCTCCCGGCCGCCTTCCAAGAAGGCCCTGGAGTCCCAGCTCATCGGCAAGCTCGGCGACCCGCCGCGCGCGCTCCCTCGCTCCGGTCCTGCGCACGTCGAGGCCGAAGGCGAGGTTGTCCGCGACGGTCAGATGAGGAAAGAGGGCGTACGACTGGAACACCACGCCGACTCCGCGGGCTTCGGCCGGAACCCCGCCGATGTCCCGCCCGTCGAAGAGGATCTCGCCGGCATCCGGCCGGAGCAGGCCCGCCAGGCAGCGGAGCAGCGTCGTCTTCCCGGATCCCGACGCACCGACCAGGGTGGTCGTCGTGCCCGCCTCGAGCGTCACGGTGACGTCGCGCAGCGCCGGGCGCTCGCCGTACGCGCGGCCGAGGTTCCGGATTTCCACGCGCACACGCACACGGGCGCTCACGCGGCCTCCCCGAATCGGGCGGCTTCGGGCGACGCGATCCGCTGGAGCACCGCGAGCGCCGGCACCGCCGCGGCGAGGAACAGCGTCGTCGCAGCCGCTGCCACGGGGAAGCTGTTGGTCGTGTACGTCATGTAGAGCGCGGACGGGAAGGTGGAAGTCGTCGGCGTCGCGAGAAGGAACGAAACGTTGAACTCGCCCCACGAAATCGTGAAAGCCATGAGCGCGCCCGCGAGAAGACCGGGGCGTGCGAGGGGGAGCACCACCCGGCGGAATCGCTGCCATCGCCCCGCTCCCGAAACCGCGGCCGCTTCCTCGAGCTCCGGGACGTTTCCGCCGGAGAGCGCGTTCCCGGCCGCACGCACGAAGAAAGGCAGGGCATACAGGAGATGGCCCGCGGCAAGCGTCGCACCGCTCGCCCGCGCCCGCGGGTAGGCGAGCAGGAGCCCGATCGCGACGGCGAGCCCCGGAACGGCAAGCGGGGCGTCGAGGAGGACGGCGAGGGCGCGGGCGGCCGCGTCTTTCCGCCGCGACAACCCGTAGGCCGCCGGCGCGCCGATCGCAAACGCGAGAGCGACGACGCACACCGCGAGAACGGCGGAGCGAGCGAGATGGCGCCCGTACAAAGACATGACGTAGGAGAACCAGGTGGCGTGATGCGATCCCGTCTCCCAGGTCTCGCTGGTCAGCCCGAGAGCGCGGGGATCGAGGACCGAGCCCGCTACGACGACGGCAAGAGGCGCTGCCACGACCGCGAGTAGAAGAACGAGCAGCGACGCCGCTGCGCCCGATCGCAGCCGCGCGCCCGAAATCCTCCTCATCCCCGCTCCCCCGCGGAACGTCCTGCCGCCGCCGCCGC